>JAFSWC010000062.1 GCA_017444665.1 Oscillospiraceae bacterium | reverse complement strand
TCGGTAAATTCGTCGCCATGGCCAACATGCTCGACGGCAAGCACGTCAGCTGGCTGCCCTCCTACGGCCCGGAAATGCGCGGCGGCACGGCCAACTGCTCGGTCATCGTCAGCGATGAAGAGGTCGGCTCACCCATGGTCGACAACGCCGACGTTCTCATCGCGATGAACCTGCCGAGCCTTGACAAGTTTGAGCATACGGTCAAGCCCGGCGGACTGATCGTGGTCAACAGCTCGATCATCGACCGCAAGGTGCAGCGCGACGACGTCAAGGTCATCTACTGCGACGCGGCCCGCATCGCCGACGAGGTCAAGAACCCCAAGGGCGCGAACGTGGCCATCCTCGGCGCCATGATGGGCGCGGACGACGCCTCCGTCAGCCTGGACAAGATGGTCGAGGCCATCCGCATCGAGCTCGGCGAGCGCAAGGCCCGCTTCCTCGAGGGCAATAAGGCGGCTTTGCTTGCCGGCATGGAAGCAGCAAAGTAGTTTTTAGATTTTAGAGTTTAGTTTTCAGAAAAGGAAAACGTGCTGTGAAGATATCTTCACAGCACGTTTTTTCGTTTAGCCGGAAAGAACATGTTCGGAAGGCGGAAATTGCGGCAGGGCGGACACCATCCGCACGCAATCGAATCTCCCGTCTCCTAAAAACTAAAAACCAGAAACTATATTATTGACCCACTTGCGGCGCTTTACCAGATAATAGCCCACCACGCACTTGATCAGCTCAAGCAGACTGACGGTGATATACATCGGCAGGATGGGCATTTTGGTCAGGCGCGAAAGAAGAAAGGCGACCGGTACGGCGATGACCCAGAGAAAGGCGCTGTCGAAAATAAAGGTGATGATCGTCTTGCCTCCGCTGCGCAGCGTGAAATAACAGGAGTTGGTAAAGGCGTTGAGGGGCATCATGGCCGCGCTTACCAGCAGCAGATCGCGGGCCAGCGCCTTGACGGCGTCGGTGGTGTTGTAGATCTGCGGGACCAGCGGCGCCACCAGAGCCATTACGCTGCCGATCACCGCGCTCAAGGCGACCGAAAAGGCGATCAGCTTGCGGTCCTCGTCCACGGCGCGCTCTGTCTCGCCGGCGCCGAGCAGCTGGCCGATCAGAATCGAGATCGCGTTGCCCGTTGCGAAAAAGGCGCAGAAGAAGAGGTTGGAGATCGTCGAGGAGATGTTCAGCGCGGAAATCACCTCAAGCCCGCGCAGAGAATAGCACTGGTTGAGCGTCGTCATGCCGGCGGACCAGAGCACTTCGTTTATCAGCAGCGGCAGCCCCAGCCGCACCATCCGTCTGGCAAGCGGCGCCGGGACGCGCGGCGAACGGTACAGCCCGACAAGATAGCCGCAGCGTTCCGTGTGCCGATGGGCCCAGACAAGCACGATCGTACACTCGACCACACGCGCGATCACCGTCGCGTAAGCGGCGCCGACGACGCCCATGGCCGCAAAGCCCAGCTTGCCGAAGATCAGAATATAGTTGAAGACCAGGTTGACAAAAACGGCGATGATGCCGGCCTTCATCGGAAGCACCGTCTCGCCGGTTTCGCGCAGCGTGCCGGAATAGACCTGGCAGAGCGCGAAAAGCGGCATCTGCAGCATGATCGTGCGCATATAATTCCGCCCGTGGGCGAGCGTGGCGGCAAGATCGAGATTCTCTTTCCCCTCGTGCAGGAACAGAAGGATCAGTGCGTCGCCTTTCCATAAAAAGGCGAATGCGAAGAGCAGTACCGAGCCGAGCGCAATATACAGCTTGGCGCGAAAGGTGTTGCGCACGCCGTCGCCGTCGCCCTTGCCGTAGTACTGCGCCGTAAAGATCCCCGCGCCGGCGAGCCCGCCGAAGATGCACAGGTTGAAGACAAAAAGAAGCTGGTTGACGATCGCGACGCCGGACATCGGTTCGGTACCGATCTGGCCGACCATGATGTTGTCAAGCAGGCTGACAAAGTTGGTGATAAGATTTTGAATCAAAATCGGGACCAGCACGGAAAAGAGCTTGCGGTAAAAGACGCGGTCGCCGATATACTTGCGGATATCCATTTTCTGCTCCGATCGAAAAAGTTAACGCCGCTTATTCTACAGATTACGCGGGAAAAAGTCAATCATCTTTAGGCTCTTTTTAGTTTTCGCGCGTATCCTTGCGGCAAAAGCAGCAAGGAGGAATACGTATGCAAAGAACAAAACGGCTCAAAGCCGTCGGCGCGCTGCTGACGGCGGCCTTTTCCGTATATGTGCTGCTCGACAGCTTTGTGATCGAGCACAGGACCCTCTCCGTCGAAAACGACGCCGCAGCGCAGTTTGCCGTTCAGACAGACGCACCTGAGAGCGAGACCGTCTGCCTTGTCCGGACCGCGGCGAGGGCGGGGAACGCGGAGCAGGAGGACGACGCCGTGCTGAAGGCGGAAGAGACGGTGCTTGCGCTGCCCGATGGGGCTGAAATAATCGGCAGATATGCCGACGAAGATACGTCGATCACGCTTTACACCTTTCGTTTTGACGACACGCAGGTCTATGCCGCGGACGTAAGGCTTTCCTCGGCCCGGTATCTGAAAACCGCGTTTGCCGACAGCACTTACGGCCGGAACGTGACGGACAAGACCTCCTCGATCGCGCAGGAGGCGGGCGCGCTGCTGGCGGTAAACGGCGATTATTACGGCGCGCGGCGCAGCGGATATGTGATCCGCAACGGCGTGCTGTACCGCGACAGCGCAGCGGACGGCGAGATGCTGCTGATCCGCACCGACGGCAGCTTTGAAATCCTTTCCGCCTCGGCGGCAAGCGCGGAGGAGCTGCTTTCGGACGGGGCGTGGCAGGTGCTGTGCTTCGGCCCGGGACTGGTGGAGGACGGCGAGATCGCCGTAACGGAGGGCGAGGAGGTCGGTCACGCGATGGCTTCCAATCCGCGCACGGCGATCGGCACGCTGGGGGAGGGACATTATCTTTTCCTTGTCTCCGATGGCCGGACGGCCGAAAGCAAGGGGCTGAGCCTGTCTTCGCTCTCTGCGCTGCTGGCGCAGCTCGGCTGCCGGGAGGCGTATAATCTCGACGGCGGCGGCTCTTCCACAATGGTATTTATGGGCGAGGTCGTGAACAACCCCACGACCAACGGCAAACGCATATCGGAAAGGAGCGTGAGCGATATTGTTTATATCGGGTAAAAACAGGATGCTGCGCGCCGCCGTGCTTTGGGCGGCGGTCAGCGTGCTGACGGCGCTGTTTGCCGTCGGATACGAATGTCTCAGCCACGGCGTGGTGTCGCCCTTCATGGTCGGCGCGTTTCTGATCCCGCTTGTGCTCGGCAGCGGCGTGAGCGCGCTGCTGCTTGCGCTGCATGCCCGCGCGGCGGGGGACTGGTGCGCCGCGTTTTGGGAGCTGGCGGTCGGCGTGCTTACGGTCGGCAGCCTTTTGCAGGGCGCGCTTGCGATCTACGGCACGGCAAACCCGCTGATGGCCGCGTATCCGCTGGCCGGGGCCGCGCTGCTTGTACTTGCGGTCATAAGCTACGGCATGAAAAAATAAGAGGAAAAGCCTGCCGGGACGGCAGGCTTTTCTATGCTTATCATGCGCTATCCGATCGGGAACAGCTCGCGGGAGACGTGTTCCATTAAATCGTTCTTCATCTCATCCGGCCCGACAAGGCTGCGGTACAGACCGAAGCGGTGACTGTCGAAGGGGTGGCCGAAACCGTAGATATAAAAGCCGACCCACTGCTGCTGTGTCTTATGCTGCCGGTATGCCTCCTGCGCTACTTCAAAGGGAGAGCGAAAACCCAGCTGTGGCGAGAGAATCTCGTAACTGAGCCAGGTGTATTCGTCCGGGTCGCCGTAATAGTGCAGATAGGTCTTCGGCGTGTCCCAGACGCCGTAGCGTTCGGCCGATTCGGGGAACTGCGCGGGGTCGGCGGCGGCCTCGACCGCACGCTCGAGAGACAGCGCCGTCAGGATATGCGCCCCATGGCCGTATTCACCGTCTTCGGCCTGGGTGACGACGACAAGCGGCTTGAAGCGGCGGATCTGCTCGACCTGAAAGGCGACAAACTGATCCTCTCCGTATTTGCGCACCGCGTCGCGATAGCCGTTGCAGCTGACGTCCGGCACCTCGTTCGTGACGGGGTAGAAATGCGTATAGGCCGTCCACAGACCGTCAAGCGCCTCGTGCGGGCGGAAGCGGTAGTTGGAAAAATCGGAGAGATAATTACTGGTCATATAGGCGACCTGCACGCGCAGTCCGCGTACGCCGGAATAATACGGGATCAGACCGCCGAAAAAGAGCAGCTCGTCGTCATAGTGGGTGGAAAAGGCCAGAATATCCGCCCCCTCGTCCTCGCGGATCCGGCACCAGGTCTGGACAAAGGGCGGCAGATAGCCGTCGGAAAAGGCAAAGACGTCGCGGATCATCACGCCGTCTTCCGGCAGGACAAGCTGCACGCTGGCGCCGGGCTTTTCGAGGCAGACGCACTCGTGCAGAAAACCGTCCTGACCGCAAAGCTGCTCCGCGCCGCCGGAAAGGAGCGTCCAGTTGCCGGGATAGGTGCCGAAAATGACGTACAGCGCGTGGATCTCACTGTCTGCCGTCAGCGTAAGCGTCGTGCCGCCGGGAAAGCTGTAGTCGGTATAAAGATCGCCGTCCAGCAGCGCGTCGGACGCGGCCTTGTCCGCGTCAAGCGAAAGCGCCAGCTGCGCTGCGGGGTATTGCGGGACGGGCGTCGGCACGGGCGTCGGCTCCGGCGTGGGGGGCGGCGTCGGCGCGGGCGTCTCCGCGGCCGCGGGCGGAAGAGCGTCAGCCCCCGGCGCGGCTGCCTGTGTGTTTCGGTTTTCCGCGTACAGCGCAAGCGAAACGAGCAGGAGCAGCGCGAAGAGGACGATCATCAAGACAAGCAGTTTGTTCTTCATGCGTTTGTTCGAACCGGGAAAAGTTCGCCTTTCCGTTTCTCTGATCGGGCATTCGGTGCGCTTTCAGGCGCGCACACATTCAAAACAGTGCCATTCTTCCTCGCAGCGGTGCGCAAGGATCGCAAAGCCGTTTGCGCGGATCGCTGCGGCCACCTCGTCCTGGCGCCCCTCGATGATGCCGGAGGTGATAAAAACGCCGCCTTCGGCCATAAAATCGCCGGCGATCGCAGAGAGGGGAATGATCACGTCGGACACAATGTTGGCCAGAACGATATCATAGCCGCTGCCGAGCGTCCGGCGCATCGAGGCGTCGGACAGGATATCGCCCGCATAGACCCTGAAGCAGTCAGGCCCGATGCCGTTGAGCGCGGCGTTGGCGGAGGCCACGTCGGGCGCCTTGGGGTCGATGTCGCAGCCGACGGCGCTGCCGCACCCGAGGTTGAGCGCCCCGATGGCTAAAATCCCGCTGCCGCAGCCAAGGTCAAGCACGCGCTTGCCCGGCGCGGCGTAGCGTTCGAGCGCGGCGAGACACATGCGCGTCGTCGGATGGCTGCCGGTGCCGAAGATCAGCCCGGGATCGAGCCGCAGCGGGATGCGGCCGCCCACGGGGATGGGCTCCCATTCCGGGACCACGACAAGCTTTTGGCCGATCTCGATCGGTTTATAGTATTCCCGCCAGTTGTTTTCCCAGTCGCTGTCCTCGACAAAAGAAACGGCCACCTCGCCGCAGACCTTGCGGATCGCGGCAAGAACGGCGCGGCCGTCCTCGTCGTCGGAAAGGTAGGTCTTGATCCGGCTGACGCCGGAAAAGCTGTCTTCCAGTTCCTTGTCCACATAGTCCCAGTACTGGTGATTATTCTCGAGAAACTCGCGGAAGTCCTCCTCGTTTTCAATCACAAAACCGCCGGCGCCGAGCGCGGCAAGCTCCTCACAGCGCGCGTCGATCTCCTCGCGGGGGGTATTGATGCAAACTTCTATCCAGCGCATGATGCGTTTTTCTCCGTTTTCTTTTTATCTCTGCCACTTTTCGCAGAGGCGGTTGATCTGATCGGTAAATTTGCTGACGTCCTTGTTGGACATGCCTTCGCAGGCGCGGATCACGGTGACAAGACGCTGGCCCGCGGCCACAAGCTTTTCAAACAGCATCCGTTTGCGCTGGGCCTGCGGCGTCTCGGCGGCTTTCCTGACAATCGGGATGCCCGCGGGACGGACCGCAAAGGCGTCGGACAGCAGATCGTACACGGTTCCGCTGTAGGGCGCGCAGGTCTTCCAGCCGAAGCGCTCGGCGACAAGACCGGCAAAGGACTCGGTCACTTCGTCGTCGCCGTGGTTGACAAAGACCATGGCGGGCTTTTTCTCAAAGGCGGAAAGCCAGTCGATCAGCCCGTCGCGGTCGGCGTGGCCGCTCTTGCCGGGCATGCTGAGGATCTCGGCCTTGACGGCGATATCCTCGCCAAAGAGCTTGATCGTGTCCTTCCCTCCGTCAAGCAGGATGCGTCCGAGCGTGCCGTAAGCCTGATAGCCGACGAAGAGCACCGTGCTCTCCTCGCGCCAGAGGTTGTGCTTGAGATGGTGGCGGATGCGCCCGCCCTCGCACATGCCGGAGGAGGAAATGATGACCTTGGGGGTGCGGTCGTCGTTGATGGCCTTGGATTCGTCCGTGGAGACCGAAACGAAAAGCCCCGGGCTCATCAGCGGATTGACGCCGGAATTGAGCAGCTCCTGCGTGGCGGCGTCGAAACAGTCGCGGTCGCATTGGAGAAAGATGCTGGTCGCCTCAACGGCAAGCGGGCTGTCCACATATACGGGAAAGTTGCCGTGGCCGCGGACGAGGCTGGCGTTTTTCAGCTCACGGATCAGATAGAGGATCTCCTGCGTACGGCCCACGGCAAACGAGGGGATGACCACGTTGCCGCCGCGGTCGAGCGTGCGCTGGATCACGTCTGCCAAAAAGTGGACCGAGTCGGTGTTGTTCTCGTGCAGCCTGTCGCCGTAGGTGGATTCGACGACGATATAGTCAGCCTCGCGGACGTGGTCCATCGGGCTGATGATCGGCATGTTGCGGTTGCCGAGATCGCCGCTGAAAACGATCTTTTTCGTCTCGCCGTTTTCGGTCAGCCACAGCTCGATCGAGGCCGAGCCCAGCAGATGCCCCGCGTTGACAAAGCGCAGCGTGACGTTGTCGCCGATGTGGACAAGCTGGCCGACCTTGCAGGGGCGGAAGCAGTTGACCGCGCGCTGCACGTCGTCAAGGTCATAAAGCGGCTCGTATCCGTCCTCGCCGGAGCGCTTGGCTTTGCGGTTTTGCCATTCCGCCTCCTGCATCTGGATGTTCGCGCTGTCGCGAAGCATGATGTCACAGAGATTGGCCGTCGCCTCGGTCAGATAGATCCCGCCGCGAAAGCCGTTTTTGCAAAGAAGCGGCAGCCTGCCGGAATGATCGATGTGGGCGTGTGTAACAAGCACAAAGTCCAGCGCCGCCGGCTCGACGGGAAGATCCTGGTTGACGAACATATCCTTGCCCTGTTCCATGCCAAAGTCCACCAGACCGCGGCGGCCGCCCACTTCCAGATAGGTGCAGCTGCCGGTGACCTCGTGCGTTGCGCCGAGAAACATGATTTTCATCTGTCTACGCCCCCAAATCAAAGTTTTCTTATTTCAGATCATTGTAGCATATCCCGCCCGCCATTTCAACGAATGCGCGGAAAAACAAAGGACGCCGCGTAAAGATACGAAGCGTCCTTTTCTTCTCATTTTGCCAGATAGACACGCGGCACGCGCTTGGAGACCGCGCACAGCAGCTCGTAGGGAATGGTCTGCGCCGCGTCGGAAAGCGCGCGGATATCGCAGTGCTCGCCGAAGATCTCGACCTCGTCGTCGACGGCGGCGTCCGGCAGCGCGGAGACGTCCGCCATGCACATGTCCATGCAGATGCTGCCGCGCTGCGGGGCAAAGCCGCCGGCGGTGTAAAAGCTGCAACGGTTCGAGCAAAGGCGCGGCAGCCCGTCGGCATAGCCGACGGCCAGCACCGCCATGCGCGTAAGGGCTTCGGTCGTATAACGGCGGCCGTAGCTGACGGAGGTGCCGGGCTCGTAATGCTTGATGGTGGTGATGCGGGTCATCAGACGCATGCAGGGCTTCAGCCCCAGCGTCCCCGTCTCATCGCCGTAGCCGTACAGCAGCAGCCCCGGGCGGACCATGTCAAGCAGCATTTCCGGATAGTTGACGACGGCGCCGCTGTTGGCGCAGTGCCGGATCGCAAAGCGGATGCCGCCGCGCTCCGCCGCCGCGTCGATCACGCGCAGGAAAAGCGCAAACTGCCGGCGCGTATAGGCCTCGTTTTCCTCGCCCGGCTCGTCGGAGACGGCAAAGTGGGTAAAGACGCCCTCGCTTTCCAGACCGGGCAGAGAGCAGGCGTAGATGATGTTGTTCACGCCCTCTTCAAAATGCTTTCCCTCGCACAGAAAGCCGAGCCGGGACATGCCGGTGTCGACCTTGATGTGGACGCGCAGCGTCTTGCCCAGCCGCGCCGCCTCGCGCGAATACTCCTCCGCCTTGGCAAGACAGGTCACCGCCTGGGTCAGATCATTGCGGATCAGCGTCTCGGTAAATTCGGCCGGCGTGTGGCCCAGAACAAGGATCGGCAGAAAGATGCCGCTGCTGCGCAGCTCCATCGCCTCGTCCACACCGGCGACGGCCAGATAGTCCGCCCCCGCGTCCTGCAGCAGCCGCGCGACCTGCACGGCGCCGTGGCCGTAGGCGTCGGCCTTGACAACGCCGAGAAAGCGGCAGCCCGCGGGCAGCCGGCTTCGGATGGCGTCGTAGTTGTGCCGGATATTGGCAAGGCTGATCTCGGCCCAGGTCCGTTTTCTCATATCATCCATGGTTTCCGTTCACCTCATAATCAGTTTTTCTGTCCGCTCCCCGCCAGCTCATGATACAGCTCGCGGTAGCAGGGTTCGTCCTGCCGGGCAAAGACCGCTTCGATCTCTGCCTGCAGCGTTTCGTCGGAGAATATGGCGGTAATGAGCGGAGAAAAGCGGCTGTGCTCCTGCGCGATGACGGAGGCGATCGCCTCGCGCGCCGACGCGGCGCCGCAGTCGTTCAAATACGCGACGACGGCGACGAGATCCGTCATCTGGCGCATGGGCGAGGCGTTTCGCACGTATGCCTTCGGATAGCCGTCCGCGCCGTTATACCAGCTGTGATGGCCCAGCGCCGCGTCGGCGTAGATTGCGGTCGAGCGCCGCGCCGCCAGGTCGTCGTGGCCGGAGATCGTGTGCAGTTCATACATGCGCATTTCGCCCTCAAACAGCTCGCGCGTCTGGCAGAGCCGTTCGAAATTCATCTTGATCAGCCCGAAATCGTGGTACAGGCCGCACTGCTCGGCATAGTCCGCGACGGCTTTTTCTTTCTCCGCTCCGTTCGGAAGAACGCGCAGAAAGTCGATGTCGTCGAAAAACGCGGGATCGCTGCGGTAAATGGCGGCGGCGCAAAGGCGCATCAGCTCGCCCGCGCGCCGCGAGCGGATATAGAGATTCCCCGTCAGACGCTTCATCAGCTTCGTCGTGATATCCCGATAGCTTTCCACACCGTCGATCTCAAAAAAATCGGTAATGACAAGGCAGATGTTGTAAAAGAAAAAGTCGGTAAAGCCGTCGGCGGGGCAGGTCAGAAGCGTGCGCATCATTTTGCGGTAAGCCCGGTCGAGAAAACGGATATGCTCGCGCTTCGTCTGCAGGGCGGGATTGTCCCGTACGAGCCGGCCGTAATAGATCGGAAGCTGGACGTTGGCATAGAGGCCGGAAACGTCATAGCTGTCATAGGGACAGTCCTCGATCAGCCGCTCCATGCGCGCAAGCGTCGTGGGCAGATCGACAAAGCCGCAGCTGTATTCCATTTCATAATACGGCCACAGCCAGCGGACGTTCGGGGTCCGGGTGTCGGATTCGGGCTTGAAAACGACCTCGCAGGATTCCAGCACTGCGGCCAGCTCGTCCGCGCCAAGCCCGCCCTTGGAAAGAACGGCGCGGTTGGAGCTCATCTGCTGGTGGGTGCGCCGCAGGAAGGTGTCCCACGGAAGGGAGGGGGCGAGAGAGCGATAATAGTCGTCCTGCACGATCTGTAAAACGCGCTTGCTGATGGCGACGCGGCGAGCCAGATCCGATGAGCAGATCGCGATATTGGCAAGAGAGCGGATGATATAGCCTTTGGTCTGCTCATCGGCGATCTCGGCAAAAAACTTCAGATACGAGCCGCCCTCGGTAAACACCATTTCGTTGCGGAAGCGGAAGGCTTTCGTGGCGTCAGACTCGATGCCCTGAAGGCTGCGGCCCTGGTAATAAAGACCCATGCCGACCATATACAGCTCCTTGATGACGCGGCAGCGGTCGCGCCGAAAGCGGTAGAGACTCAGCAGCGAGTCGTGGATCAGCAGATAGATGCCGCAGTCGAGATTGGTCGTCCAGTCCATCAGCGCGCCGGCAAACTCCTCCAGGGCGGCGATATCCGCCTCCGAGGCGGCGTGCAGCCCGTCGAGAGCGGGAAAGAGGTTGCCACTGAGCAGCGCGATGTTCTCCTCCCGCAGCGCGGCGATCCGCGCCTTTGCCTGAAGCTGCTTTTCATACCAGCTTTCATAATCGGGGGCGGAAATGCCGTAAAAATCGCCGAGCGCAGCGATCTCTCTGACGTTTTCAAGATAGTGTTCCTGATAGGGGTGCATGGCGTCCGTCCCTCCTTCCGTCCGGTATGCGGGAAAAAATCAAAGCGCCTGACGCAGCGTCTGCATCAGAAGATTGACGTCGATCGGTTTTGCGATATGGCCGTTCATGCCGCAGGCGCGGGCACGGGCGATATCCTCGGCAAAGGCGTTGGCGGTCATGGCAAAGATCGGCACGCTTCCGGCGTCCTCCCGCGCTGCGGCGCGGATCTGCGCCACGGCGGCATAGCCGTCCATGACCGGCATCTGGATGTCCATCAGGATCAGATCATAGCCGCCGACAGCGGAGCCGAGGAAGAGATCGACCGCCTCGCGGCCGTTGGCGGCGCAGTCGACAGCGGCCTTGGTCACGCTCAGGATTTCGCAGGCGATCTCACGGTTGATGTCGTTGTCCTCGGCCAGCAGGATGCGCCTGCCCGTCAGATCCGGAACGGCGGAGACGGCGTCGCTGCTCTCAACGCTTTGCAGCGCGTGGGCAAGACCGTTGATCAGCGACTTGCGGAAGAAGGGGATCGGGATAAAGGCGGAGATCCCGCTGCGGTTCGCGCGGTATTCGATCTCGCCCCAGTTCAGATCACTGACCATAACAAGCGTCAGCGTACTGTCCGCCTTGTGCAGATAAGAGGCCAGCTCAAACATGCTGCCGTCCCGGCCCACGGAGCGGCCGAGCACCGCACAGGAAAAGCCCTCGCCGCGGAAATCCGCCTCGGTGATCGCGGAAACGGCAGCCGAGGACGAGGGAACGATCGTGAAAAGAAGGCCGGCTTCGCCCAGATAACGCCGATACAGCTCCTGCATGGCCTCGTCGGCTTCGATGATCAGGATGCGCCTGCCCTCCAGCGGGCCGGTGTTGAGGCGCACGGACTCAAAGCGCAGCGGCGTGCGGATGATCACCTCGGTGCCGTGACCGGGCGCGCTTTCGATCGCGATCGTGCCGCCCATGGCGTCGATCAGCTTCTTGACGATGCTCATGCCGAGACCGGTGCCCTCGACGCCGGAGAGCGTCGAGGAGCTGACGCGCTCAAAGGGGTCAAAAATGCGCTGCAGAAAGTCCTTGCTCATGCCGACGCCGTTGTCGCGGCAGGTAAAAACAAGCACGCAGCGCCCGTCGCTCTCCTCCTGGGAGACGGAGACGGCGATCTCGCCGTGCTCCGGCGTGTACTTCACCGCGTTGTTGATGATGTTGACGTAGATCTGACGCAGGCGCAGCGCGTCGCCATACAGGCTTTCGGCAAAGATGTCCTCCGCGTCGAAGCGGAAGGCGTGCTGCCGCTGTTCGGCCTGGGGCCGGACGATCGTCAGCGTCTCGTGCAGCAGATCGCCCAGCGAGAAAAGCTCCTCCGCGACCGTCATGCGCCCGGAATTGATGCGGGACATGTCCAGCACGTCGTTGATGAGACTGAGCAGATGGGAGCTTGCGATCTCGATTTTGTCCAGCGCGTCAGAGACGCGGCCCTTCTCGTCGATGTGCTTTTTGGCAAGAGCCGTCATGCCGACGATCGCGTTCATCGGCGTGCGGATGTCGTGTGACATGTTGCTTAAAAAGCTTTCCTTGGCGAGATTGGCGTTCTGCGCCTCCGTAAGCCGGAGACGCAGCGATTCGTTTTCGCGCCGCAATTCCTCATTCTGTTGTTTCAGGGCAAGGGTGGATTCTTCCATTTCTTACACGCTCCTCGCTTGCGCTGCGCTGTCCGTTTTCTTTGTTATTATAGCATTATACCATGCGCGTTACGGGAAATCAATTCGCCCCGCGGCGCAAAAAAAACGAAGCCGCCCAAAGGCGGCCTCGCGAAAGGGGCTCAAAGTGCGGTGAAACGTACGAAAACGGAAAGCAGCAAAAGCAGAAGAACGTTGATCACGGTAAAATCCGCAAGATAACGGCCCGTGTGGGCGTGCTCGGAGTGGGAATAGAGCTTCATGCTGATGAGGCTGGCCAGACTTGCGATCGGCGTACCCAGCCCGCCCACGTTCACGCCGAGCAAAAGCGCCTTTGACGCGCCGGTAAAGCCGGAGAGCAGCAGGGCGGCGGGAACGTTGCTGATGACCTGGCTTGCCAGCAGCGATACAAGATACTCCCGCCCGGCAAGCAGACCGCGCAGCAGACGGTCGACCGCGCCGACCCTTGCCAGATTGCCGGAAAAAATGAAAAACGCAACAAAGGTCAACAGCAGCAGAAAGTCGGCCTTGAGCAGGATCTTCCGGTCCAGGAGCAGCAGAACGGCAAGCATGACCAGCAGCATCACCGGCCAGCTGAGCACACGCAGCACGACCAGCAGGCACAGCACGAAAAGCGCCAGATACAGCGCCAGCGCGCGCCCGTCCATCCCCGGCTCCTCGCCGAGAAAGATGTGCAGCGGCGCGCTCGACAGCGTGAGACAGCCTAAGACGACCAGCACGAGCGAAAGACCCCAGAGGGGCAGCGTCGTGCGGACAAAGTCAGCAAAAGAGAGGTCGTAAAAAGAATAGAGGTACAGATTCTGCGGGTTGCCCACGGGCGTCAGCATGCTGCCGAGATTGGCGGCCACGGTCTGCAGGACGACGATGCGGACGAGATCACTCCGGCGGTCCGCCAGACCCAGCACGACGACTGCGAAGGGCACGAAGGTCAGCAGCGCCACGTCGTTTGTGATGAGCATCGCGGAAAAAAAGCTCAGCAGCACCAGAATCAGCCCGATCACGCGCACATTCGCCGCCTTTTTACACAGCGTGTGCGCCAGATGCGAGAAAAGCCCCGCGCCGCGCAGCCCGGCAACAACGGTCATCAGCGCGTAGAGCAGCGCAAGCGTGCGAAAATCGATATAGGAAAGATAGGTTTTGTCCGGCGGCACAAAAAAACAGCTGACAGCCGCCGCAAACGCGGCGATCATCAGCACCGGCTCGCGCCGGACGAAGGAACGGATGGCAGACATGGTTTTTTCTCCCTGCTTTTTTTCTCAGCACAGTATAAGCCTTCCCAAGCCGGAGCGCAAGGGAAGGCCGTTCTTTTTCTTTTCTTTTTTCAGTCCATCAGCTTCAGCGGCATCCATCGAAGGTAGTCGCCGGACGCCAGATGATAGACGACGCCGTTCTTCTCGCCCTCGATGCTGTCGTGAAAGCGGCTTTCCCCGTGGCTGTGGGCATAAATCACCTGCTCGGCGCCGTATTCCTCGGCCAGGGCGGTAAAAGCGCTGTCGCGCTGCAGGATGTTCGTGGGCGGATAATGCAGAAGCATCAGGAACTTCCCAAAGCCGTCTGAACGCGCCGCCTCGAACGAGCAGCGCAGACGCTGCACCTCGCGCTCGACAAGCTTTTCGGCGTGGGCCGCGGCGTCTTCATCCCAATCGATGATGCGGCCGCGCCGGTCGAGATAAAACGGCCCTTCAAAGGTAAAGCCCTTGGTGCCGACCAGGGCGTAGTCGCCGTAGGGGTAATAGTTGTTCTGCAAAAAGCACAGCTGCCCGGCAAAGCGCTCGTTGAGCTGCGCGGTCCTGTTCGCGTCCCAGAACATGTCGTGGTTGCCGCGCAGCAGGATCTTCCGCCCCGGCAGGGCGGCGATATAGCGGAGATCTTCCTCGCTTTCCGCAAGGCTGCGTCCCCAGCTGTGGTCGCCGAGCAGCAGCAGCGTGTCGTCCGCGCCGATCATCGTCTCGCAGTTTCGCCGGAAGATCTCCTCGTGGTTTTTCCAGACCCGCTCCTTCATCTGCGCCCTGGCCTTCAGCGGCGAGGTAAAGTGAAGATGCAGGTCTCCGATGGCGTAAAGACTCATGGTTTTATGACCTCGATCATTGCGTTTTGTTCCGGCGAGAGGGGGCGCGGCGCGCGCTCATTCCGGCGCGCAGCGCCGGACAAAATCGTCGATCTCCCGCTGCAGCATACGGAACACGTTGGCAACGACAAATCCGTCCGCGACCGCGTGGTTCAGCCGGACGGTCACGGGCATCATAAGCCGCCCGTTCTCCTCACGGTAGCGGCCCCAGTTGACGATCGGAGCAAGGAACAGATAGCCGTCCGGCAGCTCGATGTTCAGCGAATCGTACGACAGCCACGGGATGCAGGAGGCGTCAAACCAGTTGGGATGGTTCGCGGCATCCAGACCGTATTCGCGCGTCTCCTTCGCCCGCTCGAGATCGCGCAGAGCGCCGGCGTAGAACGCGCCGTAATCCTCCCGGTATGTCGAATACACGACGGTAAAGGTTTCGGTGTCGTCGTGGAAAACGTACTGTATGGGGTGGATCACGTCATAACAGACAAGCTCGTCCGTCTGCCAGAGATAGCCCATCCGATAGTCCTCGCGGGAGTTGAGGACCCGGGAGAGAAGATAGAGGAAATTGAGATAGAATTTCGTTCCGCTCCGGCGGGAACAGGCCGCCAGCTCGGTCACGTCAAGACGGGCCGTCATGGAGACGGAACACTTGCAGTCCTCGGAAAAGTGCCGGAAGACCCCTTTGCGGTAATAGCTCTCCCTGTCGATCAGCTTGTAGTTCATGTCTTTCCCCTCCGGCATCCGTTTCCTTCGCGGCGCGCCTTTTCCGCGCGCTTTCCGGCAAATCCGGTCTATTATGTTGATTGTATCATACAAAGCCCGCCAAGGAAAGAAAAAAAGACTTTGACCGCGCTGCGGTCAAAGTCTTTTTCTTCAGGATCCGCTGTGCGACTCGCTCGCTTCAAAGTATTTCCGCCAGGGAAAGCGATCGTAAAACGTCCAGTGTTTTTCATAAAAGGCGGAAAAACGCCCGATGACCGTTCCGTTGATCAGCGCGCAAACGATCGTGCCCCACTTCACGCCCACGAAGTGCCACAGCCCGAAGACCAGAAAGCTCATCACCACGCCGACAAGGCAGCTGACGCAGTCGTAAAGCGTCTTGAAGCGGTGGATATCAACGTGAAAATGGCCGGACACCTCTTTGACGAAAAGCTCATATACCTCCGGCGAAATATAAGTGTGGAACATCGCGGAGACGCCGGCGGCGGAAAAGAGCAAGCCCACCACATAATAGATCGCCCGCTGCCACAGAAAGTCCACGGGCAGCAGCGCGCCCAGACGCATAAAGCCGTCAAGCACAAGACCGTAGACCACGGCCGTGATAAACGAGAAGAGATAAGACAGACGAAACCGGCGGAGGATCAGGATCATCACGAGCAGCAGCACGGCCTGCAGACAGTATTCCGCCATCCCGAAGCTGACAAAGCTCCACGTCGGCGAGAGAGCGCGGTACAGCAGATAGGCCGGCGCGACGACCATCGACACGCCCCACTCCGCCTTTTCCATCAATACCACGCCGATCGCCACAAACACGATGCCGAGGACATAGGCAAGCTCTGTACTGAATTTCTTTTTCATGGTTTTCTCTCCGCTCTCATGTCAGCCCAAATTCCCTTCTTTGGCAGAACCGCCGGTGAGAATCAGCGCGCTCGCAGTTCCTCCGCCCACTGATAGTATTCCTCGGCTTTTTCTTCGTCTTTCTCAACGCCCTGACCCTGCTTATACATATCTCCGATCATGTTCACCGCAAAAGGATAAAACACATCAGGGCTGTTTGTGGCTTGAAAGACCTCAACGGCGCGGCTGAAGCACGCAAAGGCTTTTTCGTAATCGATTTCAGTGCCGTTTCCGTAGTAATACATTTGACCGAGCATTACGATTCCGTAGCCCATGGGGTTTTCGGATTCCATGGATTTCGTATACCATTCGATCGCCTTGTCGAAATCAAGGTAGGCCCTGCCTCCTTGACCGTTATAGAGCTCCCCGAGCGTTCCCATCGCGATGCCGTCCCCGGCCTCGGCGGCCTTCAGCAGATACTCCTCTGCCTTGGCGGTGTCATGCAGAGTATGCAAATACAGGAAACCCAACCCTCTGGTCCCCATCGGTTCACCTGCTTCATCGGCTTTCAGATAATACTCTTCGGCTTTGCCGTAATCTTTAACGGTGTAATGATAATAACTGCCCACAGTATAATAAGCACCGGGAAATCCCGCTTCTGCCGATTGGATCAGGAGATCGAGTCCTTTCTCTTCATCTTTTCCGCTTGCCAACTGGCCGTTTAAATAAAGGTTGCCGAGGTTTCTCAAGGCCCATGCGCATCCGGCGTCAGCGGCCTTTTCGTACCACT
Organism: Oscillospiraceae bacterium; assembly: GCA_017444665.1. GTDB lineage: Bacteria > Bacillota > Clostridia > Oscillospirales > Oscillospiraceae > Limivicinus. Next base: position 3,148 of record JAFSWC010000062.1, on the reverse strand, counting down.
GCGCGGCTTTTTCATAATCCTGCTCGACGCCGTACCCCGCTGCGTACATCACGCCCAGATTGGCCATTGCGTCGGCGTTTCCGAGCTCGGAGGCTTTGGAATAATACGCAAAAGCCTTTTCATAATCCGGCGACTCACCCGAAGTGAAGTAATACGTGTCGCCAAGCCACAGATAGGCATCGACGTGTCCCGCGTCTCCCGCCTTCTCGTACCAGGCTCTCGCCTCTTCCAGATCGGCCTCTACCTCGTCGCCGTTCCGATACATGTCGCCGAGCTTGCACATTGCCTCCGCGTTGCCGGCCTCGGCGTCAGCCATAAGCTGCTCCAGCGGGCTTAGCGGCACAGCCGGCGTCTCTTCCGCAGCCGTTTCTTCAGCCGCTTCCTCTTTCACCGATTCTCCCGCCGCAGCCTGCCCGGAGGAAGCCCCGCAGGCGCAAAGGCTAAGCGTCATCAGCACAGAGAGCATAAGCGCGCAAAGTCTTTTTCTCATTTCTCCGATCCTCCTTTTTTGATTCCCGGGATTGCCGGGTGAGATGTAAAGCTGCTTCTGACCCCGACGCCCCCCCAAAAAAGGGGTATCGGTTTTTTGGTAAATCTAACGGAATTGAATATCAATGTGCTTTATATGACAAGCGGGAGCAACAGATCAGCCCGGGTTCAGCTCCGCTGCCCACTGATAGTATTCCTCGGCTTTTTTCAGGTCCCTCTCGACCCCTCGGCCTGCGGCATACATAACTGCGATTTCTCTTACGGTATAAGCGAAGATCTCGTCAGTACTGTTTTGGGATTTCCAGATCTCTACGGCTTTGTTGTATAGCTCAAAGGCTTTTTGATAATCCTTTCGTACGCCGTATCCATATTTATATGACTGCCCAAGTTGATATGCTCCATAAGCGCTGGGGTCTTCGGCTTCAGCGGACTTTGCATACCATTCAGCGGCTTTGACGTAATTACGCCTGCCCGTTCCTTCAAAGTCGGAATAAAAATCCCCGAGCCTTGCCATAGCTTCGCTGTCCCCGGTCTCGGCAGCCATAGTCAGATATTTCACAGCCTTTTCGTCGTTGCGCGCGTTGAACGCATACATGAGGCCGATGGATTTATATCCCCGCAGCTCGCCGGCCTCCGCGGCTTTCAGATAATACTCTTCCGCTTTATCGTAATCTTTTGCCTGGTATTGATAATAGTCGCCCAAGGCAACATAGGAGCCGGCGAATCCCGCTTCTGCCGATCGGATCAGGAGATCGAGGCCTTTCTCTTCGTCCTTTCCGCTTGCCAACTGGCCGTTTAAATAAAGGTTGCCGAGGTTTCTCAAGGCCCATACGCATCCGGCGTCAGCGGCCTTTTCGTACCACTGCGCGGCTTTTTCATAATCCTGCTCGACGCCGTACCCCGCTGCGTACATCACGCCCAGATTGGCCATTGCGTCGGGGTTCCCGAGCTCGGCGGCTTTGGAATAATACGTAAAAGCCTTTTCATAATCCGGCGACTCGCCCGGCGGGGCGAAATAGGTGTCGCCAAGCCACAGATAAGCATAGACGTGTCCCGCGCCTCCCGCTTTCTCGTACCAGGATCTTGCTTCTCCCAAATCGGCATCGACCCCGTCGCCGTTTCGATATTTGTCGGCAAGCTTGCACATCGCCTCCGCGTTGCCGGCCTCGGCGTCAGCGATAAGCTGCTCCAGCGGGCTCAGCGGCACGGCCGGCGTCTCTTCCGCGGCTTTTTCCTCCGCCAGTTCTTCTATTGCCGCATTTTCTTTTGCCGTATCTTCTTTTGCCGTATCTTCGACCGCAGCCTGCCCGGAGGAAGCCCCGCAGGCGCATAGGCTAAGCATCATCAGCACAGCCAAAAGCAGCGCGCATATTCTTTTGCCCATTTTCCGATCCCCCTTTTGTTGATTCCCTGGGTTGCCGGGTGAGGTATAAAGCTGTTATGATTCCCAATTGTATACAAAAGATTATATATTGGCTCCTTTCCCGCGTCAAGGGATCGCCTATATTGCAGGTCAGCTTTTGTCGCAGATCAAACCCCGTCCGGATAAAAAAGGTACAGCCCGTCAAAGAGACGGCCTGTACCTTTTTGGCAAATCACGCTAATAATGATACCAAATGCACCCCGGGGTCAAGGCGGGGTGCATTTTACTCTGCCCGGGGTGCATTTTTTGAGGGTGGGGTGCATCTCGACAAACTGGAAGTTGTCAGGCTCCAATCATTTCCATTGCTGCGACCATACGCAGCATCTCCGGTTCGATCAGTTCCCTTCCGTAAGCATCCATAAAACGATCAGTATACTTGTTTGTTCCGAGATTGAACCTGAGTGTCCATATGCCCCAAAGAATATCAATATGCCGATCTCCCATGCCGCCGTTTCCGAGATCTATATATCCGGATAATTTCCAGTCATTTAGTAGTATATTGGGCAGACAATAATCTCCGTGGAGCAGTACATCTGTTTTTAGAAGCGGCAGGCCCTCTTCAGCTATGCGCCGAGCATCATTAAATGATTTGAATTCCCATATCCCCTGAAAAAGATCCGGTTCATAATTGCTGCCATCAAACCCTTTCATTACAGCATTTGTATATGTCTGTGTCCGATCCCGCACAGGGCATCCGCTTGCTTCTGTCTCATGCAAAGAACGCAAAAGCGTGGCAGTAGTATCACAGAGCCTTTCAGGCTCGGACAGATATCTGTGATCTGTGCAGTCTTCACCGGGAATTCGCCTAGTAAGAAGAAAGTCATTGCTTTCAGATGACCCATAGTACAGCACTTCCGCCGACAAGCCTAAAGAATGCATATATTCCGTCATTAGAGACTCTGTCTTAAGTGTTCCGTTCAATGCCCTTTTTAAAAAGAAGCCCTCTTCTCTGTCAATGAAAAGCACTTGTGCCTCTTTGGAACAACTGCTGTCATAGACAGGAGCATCTTTAATGAATTCCCAAAGCGCTTCCGGATATTCGGATATGCTGACTTGTACTGCCTTCCGTTTCATGGATTTTCTCCTCGACAAATTCCGATTTTCTAAAGCATTACAGCTTTAGAACCGCAACGCTCTCGTCTCCATCCATTTCACCGTTTTCTTCAAATCCCATGGAGAGATACAGCTTTCTGGCGACATCGTTTTCAGGCTCGTAAGAAACCGCACAGTATTCCG
>JAFSWC010000061.1 GCA_017444665.1 Oscillospiraceae bacterium | reverse complement strand
GTTTTCGTGTCTCGGACGCTGTAAGCCTGTACGATGCTTGCCCAGTTCGGAGCAACAAAGTCTTTTTGAAATTTAAAGACCTTAAGATCTACAATATCCCAAACGTTTTTATGATTAATTTTTTCTAAGTGCAGCATTTTGCACCTCCATAAACGCCGATTTGTCGAGATCATTATAACAGGCAACGCACGATATGGGAAGAAGAAAAGGGACTCTGATCGTATCATGATCAGAGTCCCTTTATGGTCCGAGTGAAGGGATTCGACCTCCGCTGCGGCGGAGGCCGGGTCGCGGCTCTGACGTGCCCCCGGCACGTCATTCACTCCCACTCCCGTTCGAATCCATCGGATCAAGAGCAAAACCGCGATATCCCCTGTTGGGGATACCGCGGCTTTGGTCCGAGTGAAGGGATTCGAACCCCCGGCATCTTGGTCCCAAACCAAGCGCGCTACCAGCTGCGCTACACCCGGATATCGTCAGAAGAAACTCGCTCCAATCCGTTTCCATGGTTTGCGTAAGAGCCATGAAAACTTCATATCCGCTCCTTCCTTCTTCCTCTCCCAACCGACCCCGCTGCGCTGGGCTTCGATTGGGTATTCTGTTTTGTTCCTGCGCGGCACGCGCTACAGCCGACCAAGGTCGGCATACACGATCCGTAAGCCTCGCAAAGCTCGGCGACGGCTCGTAGTACAGCTGCGCTACACCCGGATATCGTCAGAAGAAACTCGCTCCAATCCGTTTCCATGTTTTGCGACGGAAAAGCCTATTTATTATATATCAGTCACGGGGCAAAAGCAAGCGGAGAAATGACGCCGAACAGCGCCGGGATCGGATGTTTACATTTATTTCATTTGACACCCGGGGCAAAGCGTGGTATGGTAAGCGAGGAACTATTTGGAGCCGTTTCGATTTCCCCGGTGGAATTGAGGCGGTCTTTTCTTTTTGCGGAAATAACGAAACAAGCATACAGCCCCAAGGAGAGATGTAAAATGAAATATGATGTTGTTGTGATCGGCGCCGGCCCCGGCGGTATCTTTACGGCCTATGAACTGACCCACGGGAATAAGGATCTGAAGATCGCGGTCGTCGAGCAGGGCCGCCCGCTTGACAAGAGAAAATGCCCCATCGACGGCAAGACGGTCAAGAACTGCGTCAAGTGCCCGGTCTGCAGCATTATGAGCGGCTTCGGCGGCGCGGGCGCGTTCTCGGACGGAAAGTACAACATCACCAACCAGTTCGGCGGCACGCTTTACGAGCACGTCGGCAAGCAGGAAGCGCTTGAGTTGATGCGCTATGTGGACAGCATCAACCTTTCCCACGGCGGCGAGGGGACGAAGCTCTATTCCACGGCCAACACCAAGCTGAAAAAGAAGTGCCTGGAAAACGGGCTGCACCTTCTTGACGCGCAGGTGCGCCATCTCGGCACGGACATCAATTACGTCGTGCTGGAGAACATCTATAACGAGCTGAAGGGCAAGGTCGACTTTTTCTTCAACACCGCGGTCACGACGGTGGAGAAGACCGACGATGGCTATAAGATCTGCACTGACGGCGAATGCTTTGAATGCAGCGAATGCGTGATCTCCGTCGGCCGCAGCGGCAGCAAGTGGATGGAATCCGTCTGCGAGGGGCTGAACATCCCCACGCACTCAAACCGCGTGGACATCGGTGTGCGCGTCGAGCTGCCGCACGAGGTGTTTTCCGAACTGACGGACGAACTGTACGAGAGCAAGATCGTCTACCGCACCGAGAAATTTGAAGACATGGTGCGCACCTTTTGCATGAACCCGCACGGCGTCGTCGTCAACGAGAACACCAACGGCATCGTCACCGTCAACGGTCACAGCTATGAGGACAAGAGCAAGCACACCGAAAACACGAACTTTGCCCTGCTGGTGAACAAGCACTTCTCCATTCCCTTCAAGGATTCCAACGGCTACGGCGAAAGCATCGCGCGCCTTTCCAACATGCTGGGCGGCGGCGTGATCGTGCAGCGCTTCGGCGACCTGGTGCGCGGCAGAAGAAGCACGCCCGCGCGCATTGCCGAAAGCTTTGTCACGCCGACGCTTGCGGCCACGCCCGGCGATCTGAGCCTGGTCATCCCCAAGCGCATCCTCGACGGCATCATCGAGATGATCTATGCCCTTGACAAGATCGCCCCCGGCACGGCCAACGACGACACGCTGCTCTACGGCGTGGAGGTCAAGTTCTACAACATGGAAGTCGAGATCGACGACAACCTTGAGACGATCCACAAGGGCCTTTACGTCATCGGCGACTGCTCGGGCGTGACGCATTCGCTGTCCCACGCCTCGGCCAGCGGCGTGTTTGTCGCGCGCAAAATACTTGATAAACTCGACGCGTGAGCGTATAGTATAGCAAACGAAAACAACAGCAAAGCCAAGGCGGAGGAAATCGGATGGCAGGAAGCAGAAAGCAAAACTATATGCACGGCGCGGCGATCCTTACCGTGGGCGTGATCATTATGAAGGTGCTGGGCTTCATTTACAAGGTGCCCCTGGGCAACATCCTCGGAGACGAGGGTTACTCGATGTTCATGGGCGCGTACAGCATCTACAACATCTTCTTCACGCTGGCCACGGCGGGGCTTCCCGTTGCGCTGTCGCGCCTGGTGGCGGAGGCGGACGCAAACGGCCGCATCCGGCAGGAGGAAAAGACCTTCCGGGTCGCGCTCGGCACCTTTGCGGTGATCGGCGTGCTGTTCTCCTTCATCCTGTTTGCTTTCCCCAACTGGCTTGCCGCCAACTATCTGGAAAACCCGGACGCCGCCATGTCGATCCGCGCCATGGCTCCGGCGATCCTGCTGGTCTGCCTGGTTTCCGCCTATCGCGGCTATTGTCAGGGCAACGGCAACATGATCCCCACGACGGTCGACGAGGTGCTGGAGGTGCTCTTCAAGGTCATCTCCGGGCTGATCCTGGCGTCGGCGCTGCTGCGCGCCCGGCGTGGGCTGCCCGTCGCCTCGGCCGGGGCGATCCTGGGCGTTTCGATCGGCTCGGTCGTGTCGCTGGCGTACATGATCGTGTATAAGCGCCGCCATTACAGCGTCCTCGCCGCTCCTTACACGGCCGGCACCGTCTCGCCGAACGCCCAGTACAAAGAGGAGACGACCGACTCCACGGCAAAGATCGTCAAGGACCTGCTGATGATCGGCATGCCGATCGCCTTCGGCGCCTGCATCATGGCGATCTTAAACTCGATCGACTCCAAGCTCTGCATGAACCGGCTGCAGACGGCGGCGCACTTTTCCTATTTCGAGGCCAAGGTGCTGTACGGCGTGTACGGCAAGGCGCAGACCTTCTTCAACCTGCCCGCCGCCTTCATTACGCCGCTGACGATCTCGATCGTGCCGGCGATCTCCGGCGCCTTCGCGCGCGGCGACCGCGAGGAGGCCGCCAAGATCTCCGAGGATTCGATGCGCATCTCCGCCGTGATCGCGATGCCGATGGGCGTCGGCCTTTCGGTGATGAGCATGCCGATCATGGAGGGCTTTTACGCCGGCAGCCACCACTCCGGCCCGGACCTTCTTGCCATCATGGGCGCGGCGTCGATCTTCGTGTGCCTGCTGCTGATGGAAAACGCGGTGCTCCAGGCCTCCGGCAAGGAGCGATACACGATGATCACGATGGTCGTCGGCGGCCTTGTCAAGATCCTGGTCAACTGGTTCCTCGTCGCACGCCGGCCGATCAACATCTACGGCGCGCCGATCGGAACGCTTGTCAGTTATCTCGTGATGTGTGCGATGAACTTCTTCTTCATGTCCTCGACGCTGGAACGCACGCCCAATCTGGGGCGCGTTCTGCTCAAGCCCGTGATCTGCAGCGCCGTCATGGGCGCCGGCGCCTGGGCTTGCTTCGGCCTTGCGATGCGTCTGATCCATATCCCCGGAAGACTGGGCCTGCTCGCGGCGATGTTTCTGGCGATGCTTGCGGCGGTCGTTGTGTACCTCGTCTGCGTCATTTTGATGCGAGCGATCACCCGGGAAGATCTGGGATTAATTCCCAAAGGAGACAAGATCGCGGCGCTTCTGCACATCAAATGATAAGAAATATCAAGAATTTTAAGGGAAAATTGCAAATACTACTTGATAACGCGCCGAAAATATGATAGCATAGCGGCGGTGTCGAAGGAGTCTTCGACCAGACAAAAGAACGGCGCAAAAGAATCAATCGGGCGTTCGTTTATTTTACAGGAGGAATAATCATGAATAAAGCAGAACTTGCAGCAGCCGTTGCCGAAAAGACCGGCGCTTCCAAGAAGGACAGCGAAAAGGCCGTTAACGCCGTTTTCGAAGCCATCACCGAGTCTCTCGTCAAGGGCGAGAAGGTTCAGCTCGTCGGCTTTGGCTCTTTCGAGATCAAGGAGCGCGCTTCCCGTGTTGGCCGCAACCCCAGAACGAAGGAAGAAATCGCTATCCCCGCGTCCCGCGTTGCCGCCTTCAAGGTCGGCAAGGCGCTTAAGGATGCCGTTGCGAAGTAAGGTTTGACTTATAAAAAGACAGCCGCCGGGATCCGGCGGCTGTCTTTTTACTTAAGAGAGCTTGCGTAAGGAGAGAAAAAGGGACATGAGACTGGACAAATTCCTAAAGGTATCGCGCATCATCAAGCGCCGCAGCGTGGCCAACGAGGCCTGCGACGGCGCGCGCGTCGTCGCCAACGGCCGCCCGGTCAAGGCCAGCTATCAGGTCAAGGAGGGCGACGTACTCGAGATCGCGTTCGGAAAGGGCACGCTGAAGGTCGAGGTCGTCTCCGTCCGCGAAACGGCCGGCAAGGCCGACGCCCCGGCCATGTACCGCGAGCTGAGCTGATGAAAAACGAAAAAAGAGCTGCGGAAGAGATCCACAGCTCTTTTTTCGTGTTTCGCCGTCAGATAAAGCAGGCGCTGACGCGCGGGTCCGCCCCGTCGGCCTCGACGGAGACGCTGATGACGAACTCGATATTTTCTTTTGCGGAAAAGTCATTGAGCCAGTCGACAAAATCGCCCAGCCGGGCGGGGGACTTGTCGTCGACCATCTTCAGGAAGTTGTCGATAAAGAAATGGGTAATATCGTAATTGCCGGCGTGGATGCCGCAGATCAGACCCTTGAGGAACTCATAGGTGCCGATGGGATAGCTGCCCGCGTCTACCAGACGCGCCTGATACGGAATGTCGTACGTAAGCTTCTTGTCCTTTTCAATGACAACGACGTCGCCGTCTGCCGTTTCAACCGCGCTTCTTACCAGGTCGACCAGCTTTTTGGTCTTGCCGGATCCCTTCAGACCCATGATGATCTTGACCAAGAGGATCACGCTCCTTTAACATTATATTTGGGAAAACGCTGCGCCCTTTTTTCTTGCTTATAGCTTACCATTTTTCCCGCCCCCGCGCAAGAGAGCAAAGCGCACAAATCATAAAATATCGGTAAATTTTAGGCTGCCGGGATCGGACGTGCAGTGCGGCGAACGAACTGTATTCCGTCCGCCTGCGGAGGAAAAGAAGGGGATCGGCAGCGCGGCGGCTTGATGCGGAGAAGTTTTTGTAGTATAGTGGCAGAAAAGAAAACACGGGAGGACAAGAGTGATGAAGTGGCTGATCGCGTCGGATATCCACGGCTCGGAATACTATTGCCGCAAGGTGCTGGAGGCGTTTGAGCGCGAGGGGGCGGAGCGTCTGCTTCTGCTGGGCGACGTGCTGTATCACGGCCCGCGCAACGACCTGCCGCGCGATTACTGCCCCAGGGCGGTGGCTGAGCTGCTCAACGCCATGGAGACGAGCGTGATCGGCGTGCGCGGCAACTGCGACGCCGAGATCGACCAGACCGTGCTTCATTTTCCGATCATGGCGGACTATGCGCTGCTCGTCTCCGGGGAGAGAACGGTTTTTGCCACGCACGGACATCTGTATCATCTCGACTGCCTGCCGCCGCTGCACCGAGGGGACATTTTGCTGCACGGTCACACGCACGTGCCGGCCTGCACGGAAAAGGGCGGGATCTTTTATCTCAACCCCGGCTCCGCCGCGATCCCGAAGGAGAGCTCGCCCCACAGCGTGATGACGCTCCAGGACGGCCTCTTCCGCTGGATCGATCTCGACAGCGGCGAAGAATACAAACGGTTTTAGAAAACACAAGGGAGAGGCAACCCTCCCTCTTCCGGATGCGGACGCGTGTCCGCGAAAGAAAAACAAAGGAGAAGGCCGGCGGCGTCCGGCCTTCTCCTTTGCTTGACGAAAATGGCGAACAGGCAAAGAAAAAAATACAAAATGGCATAAAAACCCCCTTTACAAACAGCGAGAGAGTGATTATAATACACGCTGTTATCTAAAAGGAGCCTGATCCCTATGAACAGAACTTTTCCGGAGACGCTCTCCGTCCTCCGCCATGAACGCAATATTTCCCAGCGCACCGCGGCGGCGGCGCTGAATATCTCCCAGGCACTTTTAAGCCACTATGAAAACGGCGCGCGCGAGCCGGGGCTCGATTTTGTGCGCCGTGCCTGCGACTATTACGGCGTCAGCGCCGATTATCTTCTCTGCCGCAGCGAAAATCCGGACAGCACCGCCTCGGCCGCGGCCGCGGCGCGGGCCTTTCTTGCCAATCTGCGCAGCCTGACCGACAAAGCCGAAATGGCGCTTGAAGCGCTGGAGGAGGAGAAGGCATGACCGATCGCGAGTCTATCCGCAATTTTTCGATCATCGCCCATATCGACCACGGCAAGTCCACGCTTTCCGACCGGCTGATCGAAAAGTGCAACGCCGTGGAGATGCGCGTGATGGAGGATCAGATCCTTGACAACATGGATCTCGAGCGCGAGCGCGGCATCACGATCAAGGCGCGCGCCGTGGGACTGAGCTATCGAAGCGAAGACGGAAAAGACTATACGCTCAATCTGATCGACACCCCGGGCCACGTGGACTTCCACGATGAAGTCAGCCGCAGTCTTGCCGCCTGCGAGGGCGCGGTGCTGATCGTCGACGCCTCCCAGGGGGTCGAGGCGCAGACGCTGTCGAACACCTATCTGGCGCTGGACAACAATCTGGAGATCCTGCCTGTCATCAATAAAATCGACCTGCCTGCCGCCGATCCGCAGCGGGCCAAGGACGAGGTGGAGGAGATCATCGGCATCCCGGCCCAGGACGCGCCGGAGATCAGCGCCAAGCTGGGGCTGAACATCGACGCGGTGCTCGACGATATCGTCAAAAACGTCCCCGCCCCGCAGGGCGACGCCTCCGCGCCGCTCAAGGCATTGATCTTTGACAGCCAGTATGACCACTACCGCGGCGTCATTGTGCTGGTGCGCG
>JAFSWC010000006.1 GCA_017444665.1 Oscillospiraceae bacterium | reverse complement strand
GACAAAGCAAGAAAAATGTGCGGCCGTTTTCAGCAAGGCTTTGCTGAAAACGGCCCGTGTAATGAAAAGCGCTCCCAGTTCCTTACAAGGAGGACACACAATGAGCTCCCAAGCCGCAATACTGAAAAAGCTATTGAAAACAACGATCCGGAACATGGCACAGAACAGCGTTGAATTCGTACAGTCTCCGGGAAAAGATTTTATAAAAGCTTCAATCATGCCGCCGCGCGTACACAAGCGATGTGTTCTTTCATTCCGCGTCAGCCGCTGGATCTCGCTTTGAAGCATTTTGTGCTGTTGCTTGTAATAGCGTATGCGATCCGTTGCGATCAGAATAGCCTTGCTCATCTCGTCCAACTGCTCTGCTTTTGATTTCATAAAACACCTTCTTTCTTGAAATGGGTATAAAAATAGCGGCCAACATTTCTGCTGACCGCTATTGTGACTGTTACCAGTTTGCTTTTTGTGGTATTCCTGCTTCAATTTCCGCTTCTACTACATGATTCTTTTCATGTAATTTGAAATGGATGCCAATTTCTTGAGTGTATTCTCGATTGTAGATATCAAAGAATGTGAAAACCATATCTGCTCTTGTGTGTACAAACCCAAATCTCGCATTTTGTATAGTCTGATTGGGAAAGGTAAAACTAACAAATAATGCATTTGAAAATGCTTCCCCAGACATAAGTGATTGATTAGCGAAAAAGACTGGAAAACTATCAACACCATCCGGGCATTTCCAATCATATTTGAATCTGGTTGCAGTCCCTTGGCCTATGTTTCTCGTGCAAACTTCTAGTCGGTAAAGTGGTAATTGAATCGAATTGTGGCCTCCGCTCGAATAGACACACACGATTTCGCTATTTTGGGGTATTTCTGAATCTGTTTTTTCAAATTTGAAGATTGATACATGGAACCATGGTAGGACACGATATTTTTTCTCGTCTTCATATTGTTTTCGTGCTTCATTTGTAGAGCGCCAATTAAAGTAGCAAATTGCACAAGTAGCGGCTACGTAGATAAATGTAATTATGACCATTAACCAGTCAGTTATTGAAGGCGGCATAATATTTTTCCCTTATAAAAGAGTTTTATTAACTAACTTTCCATCAACCGCCCGATAGAAACTGTCCCTCTGTTTGGACAGGCGGTTTTTATCTTTTTTCAGTGTTGTAGGCGAATAGGGCAGCATTCCATAGTGCTCTGCGTAGCCAAAGACCGCCAGTTCTTTGGGAAGATAATCTTTCAACATCTCATTCAGTTCCTCGATCCGTTGAATCTTTTCTGTTTCTGAGGGCTCATCCTTCCATACGATATGTGCGGCAAGCTGCTTTCCTTGGCTCTGTGAGGGGATCCGCAGTACGATGGCATCGTCAATAAAGGGTTTTTCTTTGATCTTGTTCGCAATATCAAAGAGATAGATCTCCCGGCCGTCGGATAGGGTGACCGTATCTTGGCAGCGACCCCAAATATAAACGAAGCCGTTTTCGTCGATTTCGGCCAGATCGCCGGTGTGGATCCAGCCATTTACTTTGGTGTGCGCTGTCAGGTGCGGCTTGTTGTAGTATTCCTTCATGGCAGACTTGCTCTTGATCCATAATTCGCCACGCTGGCCATAGCACAATTCTTCTCCGCTTTCTGCAAATACACCCACGGTAATGCCTGCATAGGGAATTCCGACGCTCATGATTTGCTTTTTGAAATCATATCTCGCGTCATATTTTTCTGTACATACAGCAGAGAATAATTCTGATGATCCATAGGCACTTGCAAGGCCATTTGCTGACCCTGCTGCTGCCATGATCTGGCTCCATTTAATAAACTTTTTTGTGTCTGTTCCCTCGCCGCCTACAACCCAGCCTTTGGCGTGAGAAAAATCATGTTTTTTCCCTTGTATAGTATCTCTTTCAACTCTGGCAAAAAATGCCTCCCATGCACTTCCTGTGTTGACAATTAAATTGGCCTGCAGCTTGGTAACTTGATTGTAGAAATCCTTTTCTGTTACTCGTGGATCTATTGCCACTATCATACCTCTGTATAGAGGAAGGAAAAACAATATGTTTAGTGAGGTCGAAGCAGTTGGAGGAAAGTGATTTAAGCACCTGTCTCCTGGGAAGTATTGAACTTCTGACGCATCACCCATCAATAGTTGTGCTATCGTAGATTCATTGGTGGCGACGGTTCCTTTCACGACACCATCAACCGTAATGCCACTGGATGAGGTGATGAACGCGGCCCTTTCAGGAACAAAGGCAACTTTGACCTCTCTATGAAAATGGGCGGCATGTTTCTTTGCCTCAGCTAGTCGAAGGTATTTCTCCCCGCGGGGAACCTTTGGCGTATTCGGGTCCCGTTTCAGTTTCCTGATCAGAGAAACGATCTGCTTTTTGGGACTCGGCATGGCGTCCGATGCCGAGATGATGATCACCTTTTCGAAGCGCTCCTTGGAGAATTCGCCGCTGACATTTGGCCACATATCATCAAACACGATGGCAAATCGGGAATCTTTTGTCTCCTCTGCCAGTGCCTCCGGGCTGATAGCCAGCTTGAGGAAATACGGGCAAGCTCCGATGAGATTGAACGCAAAAGCCATTGCGCCAACATCAGGGAAAAACGGGCCGTAATACGGGATGACTTCATTCTCCCTGATCCCGAGAGCTTTAAAGGCTCTGGCCCAAGTGTAGACCAGGTCGATGAATTCCGGCCTTGAAATAGTTCGTCCAAAATATTCAATGGCGGGTATATCTTTGTATTCCAGCAGCTTTTCCTCGATTACGTCCCAAACCGTTTTACCTTCCGGTATATTCGTCGCGCGTTCTTCTGCCCCGGGCTTGTAGTATTTCAGCCATGGCTTATCAATGGACGGATAACCAGTCAGCTCATTCTTTTCGCTCATGTATTTCTCCCTATCCTTCGGCAAGAATTATCAAATAGTACACCTTTTGATAATATCCCCCCAGCCAAATATGAAGCCGTGATTTCGGTCTTACTTTTCATGTCAAAGCAGTGTTTGATCCTTGAAAGCAGGGTGGTTCCCGTGTATAATAAGTAAGAATTATCGGCTATCAAAAGGTGTACCTTGTGATAGCTGGTACTATTATCCCTTTGCCAGCCGGTATTCCCGCAAACGGCGGTAAAATGTAGCCTCGCTCATGCCACACTGTCGGATTGCCTCGGCAAAAGGAATCTTCTTTGCTTCCCATGCCGCCACAATCTCGGAAAAGTTGTCTGGCGGCGAGATTTCCGGTCTGCCGAAACGGACCCCTTTCAACTTGGCTGCCGCGATTCCTTCTGCCTGCCGCTTCTTAATGTTGGCCCTTTCATTTTCGGCCACAAAAGACAGAATTTGCAAAACCAAATCCGCAATAAAAGTACCCATCAGATCTTTTCCGTTCCGGGTATCCAGCAAAGGCATGTCGATCACGCAGATGTCGATCCCGATATCTTTCGTCAGAACACGCCACTGTCGCTGTATTTCCTCATAATTCCGGCCCAGGCGATCAATGCTCAGTATATAGAGCAGATCGCCGGGCTTTAGTTTTTTCATCAGCTTTTGATACTGCGGCCTGTTAAAGTCCTAGCCGGATTGCTTGTCCACATAGATGTTTTTCTCCGGCACAGACTTCTCCTGCATTGCCAGCATCTGCCGATCTTCGTTTTGATCCGTGCTGGAAACACGGACATATCCGAAAATATTCATAATCATGCCTCCTTGTTCGACACAAGAGAGCATAGAAAAAAGCAGTACCCGAAGCAATCTGGATACTGCTTTACTGTCTTATGAGCACCTGGCTAAAAGGCGGTGCTTTTGTTTGGTGTCGGTCTTTGTGGAGATGGATCGCTTTTTGTTTTGATATCGGATCAAACGCGGCCGGTCTGATAGAGGCCGCCGAACTGCATGGCCTCCATGATGCGGTAACGGTCCATCTGCAGATGCTTTTTCATCTTGAGTGCTTCTTCGATCGGGATCTCGACGATGCCGCCCTCCTGCGTACCGATGATGCAGTTGCCGCGGCCTTCCACGAAGGAATTGACGGCATAATAGCCCATGCGGGTCGCGGTCTCGCGGTCGCGGGCGTTCGGCGCGCCGCCGCGCTGGATATGGCCGAGAACGGTCACACGCGGGCTGATGCCAAGCTTTTCCTCGATCTCCTCGCCGACGTCGAAGGCATGACCCGCGCCCTCGGCCACGACGATCATAAAGTGGGTGTTGCCGGCCAGACGGGAATCCTGGATACGTTCGATGACGTCCTTTTGAAAATCGATCTCGCGCTCCGGCACCAGGACGGCCGTTGCACCGACGGCGATGCCGACGTACAGCGCCAGGAAGCCGGCGTTGCGACCCATGACCTCGACGACCGAGCAGCGCTCGTGCGACTGCATCGTGTCGCGCAGACGGTCGATGCATTCGATGGCCGTGTTGCAGGCAGTGTCAAAGCCGATCGTGTAATTCGTGCAGCCGACGTCGTTGTCGATCGTGGCGGGCACGCCGACGACGGGGATGCCGAGACGTGACAGCTCCAGCGCGCCGCGGAAGGTGCCGTCGCCGCCGATGGCGACGATGCCCTCAAGGCCGAGCATCTTGCAGGTGTTGACGGCCTTCTTCCGGCCGCTTTCGGTCATGAATTCATCGCTGCGGGCCGTATAGAGCATCGTGCCGCCGCGCGAGAGGATATGGCCGACGCTTTCGCGGGAGAGCGGCATGAAGTCGCCGTTGATCAGTCCCTGCCAGCCGCGGCGGATGCCGACGCATTCGATGCCGTTTGCCAGCGCCGTACGCACAACGGCGCGGACGGCCGCGTTCATGCCGGGCGCGTCGCCGCCGCTGGTCAGAACGCCGATACGCTTGACTTTGTTCATACAGGTTCCCCTCGTTTCTTTTTATTCTTTCACGGATGATTTGCTTGTTTATCATTTTATCAGAACGGGATATGAAAATCAATTCACAATCTGGGCTGCTGCGAACTTTTCTTTCCCCTTTCGACGTGATTGATTTCCCTTTCCGGCCGTGATATAAAAGAAGCAGATAATACTTTCCGGGGGGGTCGGATCCGGTGGCCGACGTTTTTTCGCGCGTCGTCTTTCACGGCAGCTTTCGCAGTTATCAGCAGCAGATCCTGGATGAAGCGGACCGCTATTTGAAGGACGGACATCTTCATATCGTGGCAGCCCCCGGCAGCGGCAAGACCGTGCTGGGGCTGGAGCTGATCCGCCGCGTCGGAAAGCGGGCGCTGATCCTGTCCCCCACCGTAACGGTGAAGGAGCAATGGGGCGAGCGATTCGCCGAGCTGTTTTTGCCCGCGGGTGAGAGCGCGGCGGATTATGTCGGAGGAGAGCTTGGCTGCCGCGCGCCGATCTGTTCGATCACGTATCAGGCGCTGCACGCCGCCTCGCGCCCGGATGAGAGCGGAACGCCGCTGTGGGCGAAGGCGGTAAAGGAAATGGGCATCGGCACGGTATGCCTCGACGAGGCGCACCACCTGCAGAACGAATGGCAGCGCTCGCTGGAGGCTCTGCTGGACGCGCTTGATGGCAGCGTGACAATTATCGCGCTGACGGCGACGCCGCCCTATGACAGCACCCCGGCCGAATGGGAACGCTATCTGCGCGTCTGCGGGCCGATCGACGCCGAGATCTTTGTGCCGGAGCTGGTGAAAAAGAAGACGCTGTGCCCCCATCAGGACTATATCTATTTCAGCTATCCCACACAGGACGAGGGTGACATGCTGGAGGAGTACGCCGCCCACGCCGACAGCGCGCTGAGGCGGCTGAAGGAGAGCGGACTCATCGCGGAAGCCGTGCAGGCCGCCGGGCTGGACAGAGCCGATGCGGCGGGCGAAGAGCTGTGGGAGGACGCGGACGACTATGCCGCGCTTCTTTCGCTTGCCGCCGCGTTCGGCCTTGATACGCCGAAGGAGACCGTCAGGCTTCTGCTGCCCTCCGGGCATCTGCCGCCCTGCCGGGAGGAGACGGCCGAGCGCGCGCTTTCCTTTGTGATCGTGCGCGGCGATCTTTTCGGCAAGACGCTGTCCGAGCGCGTGAGGCAGATTCTGGCGGAAGAGGGACTGCTTTCCGGCGAGACGCTTTCGCTGTCGGCCGATCCGGCGCTGCAGCGCAAAATGCTGTCCTCGGTCGGCAAGCTTGAGAGCATCGCACGCATTGCCGAGAGTGAGATCGCGGCCTGCGGCCGCGGCTTGCGGATGCTGATTTTGACCGACCATATCCGGCAGAATCTTTTGCCCCTTGTCAACAGCGACAAGGCGCTTGGCGCGATGGGCGCGGTGCCGATCTTTGAAAGCGTGCGGCGCGTCTGCCCATATGAAACGCGCCTTGCGCTGCTGACCGGAACGCTGGTGATCGTGCCGAACGCGGCGCTGGGCGAGCTGCTGCCGCTTGCGGCCGAGCGCGGCATCCGCTGCGCCGTCGAGGCGCTCGGCGACAGCTGGTATTCGACGCTGAACGCCTCCGGCGGGAGCCGGGAGAGCGTCGCGCTGCTGACCGAGGCGCTGAGGCGCGGCATCCTTCATATCCTTGTCGGCACAAAAGCGCTGCTTGGCGAGGGCTGGGATTCGCCCTGCATCAACACGCTTGTGCTTGCAAGCTTTGTCGGCAGCTTTATGAGCTCGAACCAGATGCGCGGGCGCGCGATCCGCGTGGACCGCACCGATCCGTACAAGGCCGCCAACATCTGGCATCTCGTCACGCTTCTTCCGCCGGAGCGGAAACTGGCGTTCCTCTACTCCGACGACGAGCGCCCCCTCGGCGACGACTTTGCCCTTCTGCAGCGGCGCTTCGCCTGTTTTATGGCGCCGTCCTATGACGGCGAGCGGATCGAAAGCGGCATCGAGCGCGTCGATCTTCTTGCGCCGCCCTATACACGGGAAAAAGTCGCGCAGATCAACGGCGCGATGCTTGCGCGCGCCGCCGACCGGCGCGGCATGGCCGAGAGCTGGGAGCGCGCGCTGTCCGCCGCAGACGCGGGAGGCGTCAGCGAAACGGTGCGCGCCTCGCGCGCGATCCGTCCCAAAGTCTACGCGGCGGGGGCCGGCGGCGCCGCGGCGCTGCACGGCGTGCTGGCCGTCGCGGCCGGGGCTGTATGTCTGGCGTCGCCGCCCGTGGCGGCATTCACGCTGCTCGTGCCGCTGATGGGCTATTCCGCGTATGCGATGGTCGGCGATCTGCGGCGCAGCATCGGGAACGCCTCGGCCGAGGGGAGCGTAAAGCGGCTCGGCACGGCGCTGCTGGAAACGCTGCGCGGCGCGGGGCTTATCAAAAGCGAAGAGGCGCGCCTTTGTATCACGGCGCGGGACGGAGGCGTGGAATGTGCGCTCGAAGGCGCGTCCGTGCGGGAAAAGACGCTGTTTGCCGAGGCGATGGGAGAGCTTTTATCCCCGCTTGACAATCCGCGCTATCTGCTGATCCGCTCTTTGAGCGTCTTTGGCTTTTCCAGGCGCATGCCGTCTCAAAGCTATGCGTGTCCGTCTGTGCTCGGCGCCCGGAAGGAGACGGCGGAGCTGCTGCGCAAAGCGCTTGAGAAAAGCGGAGACCGCTTTGAGCTTGTCTATACCCGTTCGCCGGAAGGGCGAAGGCTGCTGCTTGCCTGCCGGCGGGCGGTGAACGAGGGGCGCGAGCAGGCCAGGGTCAGACGCGCCCGCGCGCTCGGCGCAGGACAATAAAGGCGTCTCTCTTGCCCGAAGAAAAAAACTGTGGTATGGTACGAAAGGAACCGTGCCATACCACTTTTGAAAGGTGTTTTGCATATGGAATACCGGATCGAACACGACTCGCTGGGCGAGATGAAGGTCCCGGCCGACAGGCTTTGGGGCGCGCAGACGCAGCGCAGTCTTGAAAACTTTCCGATCGGCGACGACCGCATGCCGATCGAGATCATCCGCGCTTTCGCCGTGCTGAAAAAAGCCGCGGCGATGGCCAACCGCGATCTCGGAAAGCTGGACGAGCGGCGCTGCGCGCTTATTTCTCAGGTCTGCGACGAGATCCTCTCCGGCGCGCTCGACCGGGAGTTTCCCCTTTCCGTGTGGCAGACCGGCAGCGGCACCCAGACGAACATGAACGTCAACGAGGTCATCGCCAACCGCGGCAACGCGATCGCCGGCGAGACGCTGCTGCATCCCAACGACACCGTGAACATGTCGCAAAGCTCGAACGACACCTTCCCCACCGCAATGCACGTCGCCGCGCTGGCATCTGTGCAGGGAACGCTCGTCCCCGCGATTGAGGCGTGCATCGCCGTTCTGCGCCGTCTGGAGGAGGAGAACGCCGACGTGATCAAGATCGGCCGGACGCATCTGCAGGACGCCACGCCTCTGCGCTTTTCCCAGGAAATCAGCGGCTGGCGCGGCATGCTGGAGAACACAAAGGAAGAAATCGGGCGCTCCTGCGCTTTTCTGTCCGCTCTTGCGCTGGGAGGAACGGCGGTCGGCACCGGGCTGAACGCGCCGGAGGGCTTTTCTTCTCTCTCCGCCCGCTATATCTCGCAGCTGACAGGGCTTGCGTTCGAATCCGCGCCCAACAAGTTTCACGCGCTTACGTCAAAGGACGGCCTTGTTTTCTCGCACGGGGCGATCAAGGCGCTGGCCGTGTGCATGATGAAGATCGCAAACGACGTGCGCTGGCTTGCCTCCGGCCCGCGCTGCGGCATCGGCGAGATCACGATCCCGGAGAACGAGCCCGGCTCGTCGATCATGCCCGGCAAGGTCAATCCCACCCAGTGCGAATCCGTCACCATGGTCGCCGTGCAGGTCATGGCGAACGACACCGCGATCGGCATCGCCGCCTCGCAGGGGAATTTTGAGCTGAACGTCTTTATGCCGGTGCTGATCCGCAATTATCTGCACTCCGTCCGGCTGATGGGGGATTCGATCCGCTCGTTTACGGCGCGCTGCCTTTCCGGGCTGAAGGCGAATCGGGAAAGGATGCGGGAAAACCTGGACCGCTCGCTGATGCTGGTGACCTGCCTCTCTCCTCGCATCGGCTATGAAAACGCGGCCAAGGCCGCCAGGCTTGCCTATCTCGAGGGGATGACGCTCAGGGAGGCCGTGCTGCGGCTTGAGCTTTTGAGCGAGGAAGATTTTGACGAGCTGGTCCGCCCGGAAAACATGGTGTGATATTATTATGTAAACCGCCCTGCGAGGATCGCAGAGCGGTTTTTTTGTGTGTATTAATATATTATGTAAACTAAATGGGCTCCGTTCACAGCAGGATCACGCCCGCCTTTTCACAGGCGGCCATCGTCTCCTCGCTCCAGATCGAGGCCTGCACCTCGCCGATGTGGATCTTGCCGAGCAGGAGCATCGAAACCCGCGACTGGCCGATGCCGCCGCCGATCGTCAGCGGCAGTTCGCCCTTTAAGAGCATTTTGTGGTACGGCAGCTCTCTGCGCTCGTCGCAGCCGGCGGCATGCAGCTGCTCGGCCATCGATTTGGGGTCGACACGGACGCCCATGGAGGAAATCTCCATCGCGCAGTCAAGCGGATCATACCAGAAAAGCAGGTCGCCGTTGAGCGCCCAGTCGTCATAGTCCGGCGCGCGGCCGTCATGCGGCTTGCCGGAGCGCAGCGGCGCGCCGATGCCGATGATGAAGGCGGTGCGGTGCTCGCGCAGGTAGGCGTTCTCCCGCTCTTTGGCTGTGAGGTCGGGATACAGGTCCTCGAGCTCCTGCGCCGTGATGAAGCTGACGCGGCGCTCGAGCTTGCCCATCCCCTGCAGCTGCGGGTAAATGGCCTGCATCGTGTCCTGCGTGTCGCAGATCGCGGTGACGATATCCATGACGGTGGACTTGAGATAATCGAGATTCCGATTCTCCGGAAGGATGATTTTTTCCCAGTCCCACTGGTCGACATAGACCGAGTGGAGGTTGTCGAGCACGTCCTCGTCGCGGCGGACGGCGTCCATATCGGCGACGATGCCCCGGCCGGGATAAAAGCCGTAGCGTTTGAGCGCAAGGCGTTTCCACTTGGCAAGGGACTGGACGATCTCGGCGCGGTGCTCGGAGCGCAGGATGTCAAAGCTGACCGGGCGCTCATAGCCGTTGAGGTTGTCGTTCAAGCCGGAGGCCTCGTCGACAAACAGCGGAGCGGACACGCGCTGCAGATTCAGAAGCGCGCAGAGCCTGTCCTCAAACAGACGCTTGAGCAGACTGATCGCCTTTTGCGTGTCATAAATGGAGAGATAGCTGACGTAACCTTCGGGGATGGTGAATTTCATTTGCGGTCACTTTCCTTCCTCGCACAGGATCTCGACGATCCGCTGGTAGACCTCCTCCGCCTCGCGGCGAAACTTCTTTTTCATGATCTTTGCCTGCTGCTCGCCGGAGCAAAGCAGCGAGAGCGAGATGATCTCGCCCTTGCCGTCGGACATGGCAAGGCAGACCCGGCAGCCGTCCTCGTCCGTCTTGCTCTCGGCGCGGATCATGGCGGCGCGGGCAAGCCTTTCCTCCACCGGCGCGATCAGCTTGAGCGCCTTTGCGCGCACGGAATACGGCAGACTGCTCTCTACCGTTTCGGCGTTGCGCCGGCCCTTTTCGGTGATGGCGTATTCCTCGTCCTCCTCGGTGATATGGCCGGAGAGCATCAGATCGCCGAGACAGTCGGAATAGTCGAAATATCCCACACCGTCGTCGCACTGCTGACACAGCTCGTCAAGCGTGCCGCGGTCGACCGGGGCGGGCAGACGGCATAAAATAAACAGGATGAGAAGCTTGATGTCCAGCTTTTCATGGATAAAGCCGTGGTGGTCCATATCTCTCGCCTCCGTTTTCTATTATTATTTGTTTATTATACTTCACTCCGGCAATTTTTCAAGAACAAAATGACACACCGCGCCGCCCCGCGCATAAACTGTAATGAACTTTATCATCACAGGAGGTCGTATCATGCCGGACAGAGTCGTTCCCGGGCCGGTCGGAAATAACACAAGCATCCGAGAGGCCGTTTCCATCAATACAAACAAGATCTTTGACTGCTGCCGAGACAAGGACTGCGTCGACGAGTTGCGCGTCTACCCCACGATCAGCTCGCAGACCTATCTCGACAACGCCATCAGCATCCGTCCCAAGACGGCGGAACTGTTATACATCAACGTCAACGTCGAGCCCGTCAGCTTCAACCGGGGCTATTACACCGTAGACTGCACGTATTTCTACCGCGTTACGGCCGAGACCTTCCCCGGTGCGCAGCTCTGCCGCGGACTGGCGGTCTTTGACAAGCGCGTCATGCTCTTTGGCAGCGAAGGAAGCGTCAAGACCTTTTCCTCCGACAGCGAGGAGGCGATCGTTTCTCTCGACGACCAGCCGAAAGCCGTCGTCAGCGCCGTCGACCCGATCGCGCTGCACGCCTCGCTTGCCGATCCGGCCGAGACGCCGCGCAGCGACAATATCATCATCCCCGCCTTTATCCTTGACGCAATGGGCGAGGATCTGATCACCGCGGACAGCGTGCGGCGCTGGTTTGTCACGATCGGCCAGTTTTCGATGGTGCGACTTGAGCGCGAGACGCAGCTGCTTATCCCCGCCTACGACTATTTCCTGCCGGACAAAGAGTGCCCCGGCACCAGCGAGGACGATCCCTGCGCGCTCTTCGGGCGGATCGATTTCCCGGTCGACGAGTTCTTCCCGCCCGACAGCGCTGTGGAAAGCTGCGATTACAGACAGTATAAATAAGCAAACAGGCTGGGGTTTCCCAGCCTGTATTTATTTCAGTTAAAACTGTCTGTATTTTCTTTGAACAGTGTTTCGATGCGATTGCGCAGGGCTGTGTGCTCCGGCAGCGTGAGTTGCGGATCGGCGGCAAGGAGGGCTTTGGCCTCGTCCTGCGCGGTTTTGAGCACCTGCGTGTCCGCGCCGAGATTCGCCACGTGCATCTCCGGCAGACCATGCTGGCGTGCGCCGAAAAAGTCGCCCGGTCCGCGCAGACGCAGATCCTCCTCGGAGATGGCAAAGCCGTTGTTGGTCTTGCTCATGATCGAAAGGCGCGCCCTGACCTCCTCGCCCTTGTTGTCCGAGACCAGGATGCACCAGCTCTTGTGCTGTCCGCGCCCGACACGGCCGCGCAGCTGATGCAGCTGGCTGAGGCCGAAGCGTTCGGCGTTCTCGATGATCATCAGCGCGGCGTTCGGCACGTCCACACCGACCTCGATCACCGTCGTCGCGACAAGGATGTTCATCTCGCCGCGCACAAAGGCGGCCATGACCGCGTCCTTTTCCTTTGCCTTCATCCGCCCGTGGACGCAGCCGACGGTCAGCTCCGGGAACTCCCGCGCCAGGTCTTTGGCATGCTCTTCGGCGGATTTTAGTTTCTTTTCGCTCGGCGTCTCCTCATCCTCGTCGTCCTCCACCTTCGGGCAGACGACAAAGACCTGACGTCCCTCCCCGACCAGCTTGCGGATAAAGCCGTTGAGCCGCGCGCGGTAGCTCTCGTCCACGGCAAAGGTGTCAACCTTCTGCCGCCCCGGGGGCAGCTCGTCGATGATCGAGACGTCCAGATCGCCGTAGATCATCAGCGCGAGCGTGCGCGGGATCGGAGTGGCCGACATGACGAGCACATGGGGTTTTTCTCCTTTTCCGATCAGCGCCGAGCGCTGCCGCACGCCGAAGCGGTGCTGCTCGTCCGTGATGATAAGGCCGAGCCGGGCGTAGGCCACGTCTTCGGAAAAGAGCGCGTGCGTGCCCACCACAAGATCATATTCGCCGGCCGCGATCGCGGCCCTGGCCTCGCGCTTTTCCTTTGCGCTCATCGCGCCGGTCAGTTTTCCCACGCGCATGCCAAAGGGCGCAAGAAGCGAAGAGAGCGTGGCAAAGTGCTGCTCGGCAAGGATTTCCGTCGGCGCCATGAAAGCGCTGACACAGCCGTTTTCCCGGCAAAGCCAGCAAAGCGCCGCCGCGACCAGCGTTTTGCCGCTGCCGACGTCGCCCTGGACGAGCCGGTTCATCACGAAGCCGCCCGTCATATCTCCGGCCGCCTCCGCGATCGCGCGCCTCTGCGCCCCGGTCGGCGTAAAGGGCAGCGCCGCATAGAAGGACGAAAAGTCCTTTGGCTGCATGGGGATGCCGTTTTCGCGCGTGCGCTCGGCGCGCATCGTGCCCAGCGCGCAGGCCAGCACGAACAGCTCTTCAAACACCAGGCGTCGCCGCGCAATGGCAAGCGCGTCAAAATCCGGCGGGTAGTGGATGTTTTCATAGGCATAGCGCGCCTGGGCAAGGCCGTTGCGCAGGCAGATCTCCGCAGGAAGCAGCTCGGGCAGACTGTCGCCGCACACGTCCAGCGCCCGGCGCACCGCGTCACGGATCGTGCGCTGATTCAGCGCCGCGTTCATCCGGTACACGGGCAGGATGCAGCCCGTTACGCCGCGGGGCTTGTCCTCTTTTTCATAGGCGGGGTTGACCATGCTCAGACGGCTGCCGTTTCGCTCGACTTTGCCGTAAAAGCAGACGCTGTCGCCGCGGGTGAGATAGTCCTTGACGTAGTTTTGGTTGAAATACGTTATGTCAACCGATCCGCTCTCATCCACCGCGCGGAACTTGACAAGCTCCATTCCCCTTCTGACGCGGACAAGGCGGGGCATATCCGCCACAAGCGCGCGGATACACACGCCCTCGCCCTCCGGCGCCGCGGCGATCGGACAGAATCTGGTCCGATCCTCGTAGCGCGAGGGGAAATACGACAGCAGATCATAGAGAGAAAAGACGCCGAGCTTTTCAAACGCCTGCGCCTTCTTCTCCCCTATTCCCTTGAGATACCGTACGGATGTGGTCAAGTCAGCCATGTTTTACTCGCTGTATGAGACGGTGTAGTTGTCGTTGACAAGGATGAAGTCCTCGATCAAGCCTTTCGTACAGATGACACGGTTGTCCTTTGTGATCAGGACCATGTCGAAGCCGCCGCCGTCCGTTTTGCCGTATGTACGCCAATAGTTCAGCGACTGTACCTCGCCCAGGACGAACATAGCGGTCGACAGACAGTCGGCCATCGTGCCGTCGGCGCAGATGATCGTGGCGGACAGCAGGTTGTTCGAGACGGGATAGCCGCTTTGCGGCTTGAGGATGTGGTGATACGTATTGCCCGTTGTAACATCGGTGAAATACCGCTGATAGCTGCCGGAGGTGACGACAGCGGTTTCGCCCACGTTCAGCACGCCGATATAGCCTTTGCCGGAGTTGTTCGGGTCGTCGATGCCGACGCGCCACTGGCTGCCGTCGGGCTTGAGGCCAAGCGTCTGGACGTTTCCGCCAAGGGAAATGATGCCGCTTGTCACGCCCGCGGCGCGCATCGCCTCGATGGCCTTGTCGGAGGCGCAGCCCTTTGCGACGGCGCCAAAGCTCATCTCGCCGTAAGAGGGCATCGAGACGGTATAGGTGCCGGAGCTTGGAAAGCTTGTCAGCAGCACCTGGTCAAAGCAGACGCGGCTGAGCTCGTCAAGGATCTCGTAATCATAGGGCACATAGTTTTTATGGTCGATAAAGCCCCACAGCTTGAGCAGCGGGTACACCGTCAGATCAAGCGCGCCGCCGCTTTGGCTGTAGACCTGTCTGGCGGCGGTCAGCATATCGGCGACCTGGCCGGGAACGACCACGTTTTCTCCGTTTGCGTGGTTGATCGCCCAGACCGTGCTGGCGGGGTTTTCGGGGTCGAGCATCGTGTCCATCGAACGGATCACGCTCTCCGCCGCGGCAAGGCCGGCTTCGCGGTTTTTGCCGTAGGCCACCAGCGTCATCGTCGTGTCCATGGCAAACAGGATCTGGCTGCTTTCCTTTGTCTCGCCGCAGCCGGCAAGCGGAAGCATCAGCAGCACGCACAAAAGCGCACAGACGATCCTGATAAAGCTTTTTGTTCTCTTCATGTAAAATACTCCTCTTTCAGGGGAAACTCGTCGTTTTATCCGGTCGCAAATCCATGACCTTTTGGTATTATAACATAGATTGAAGAAAATGAAAACCGCTATTTACTTTACCGGTATTTTTTGCTATAATGCTTTGGCAACATGCAAATGCGGCTGTAGCTCAGCTGGATAGAGTGCCAGACTCCGACTCTGGAGGTCGTGGGTTCGAATCCCGTCAGCCGTACCAAAAGACAGGTGTCCCCGGAAGGGGATGCCTGTTTTTTTGGTCTTGTTGAGGACCATGAACCCACGACCTTCAGGTGCGAAGCACGTTCCATCCGCCGGAGGCTGTTTTGCGCTTTGCCGCTTATGAAAAGGACTTTGCTTTCCATTCCGTCTGTGGTATTGTATAGACGACTGTTTTTTTCTGGAGGATTTTGCTGTGACGGAAAAAGAAAAAATGCTGTCGGGGCTGCTGTACGACCCCACAGACGAGGAGCTTGTCGCGCTGCGCGAAAAGGCGCATGCGCTGAGCAAAGCCTATAACGACACCGTGGAGACCCAGGAGGACGAACGCGAGGCCATTATGGCCGAGCTGCTGCCGGAAATGGACGGGAGTTCATATTTCCAGGGGCCGGTCCAGTTCGACTACGGCTGTTTTACGACGGTCGGAGAAAACAGCTATGCCAACTTCAACTTCGTCTGTATCGACTGCGCGCCGGTCAGGATCGGCGCAAACGTCTTTATGGGGCCGAACGTCTCGATCCTCACGCCGCTCCACCCGCTCCGCTGGCAGGAGCGCAACCTTTACGTCAAGCCCGACGGTACGCTGACAGACCGGGAATACGCCCGTCCCATCACGATCGGTGATAACTGCTGGATCGCCGGAAACGTGACGATCTGCGGCGGTGTGACGATCGGAGCGGGAAGCGTGATCGGCGCGGGAAGCGTAGTCACGCGTTCAATCCCCGAGGGCGTGCTGGCCGCCGGCAATCCCTGCCGCGTGATCCGCCCGATCACCGAGGCGGACAGCATGGAGCCGGCGTATATCTGACGGACGGCAGAGTGCGCCGCATTCCATGCAAAAGCGGACACTTTTTTTCTCTGCTGCCCGAGGCGACTTGGAAAGCGAAAAAAAGTGCAGGATCACTGATCAGGTCCAATGAAAAAAGGTCTTTGCGGCTTCTGCTGCAAAGACCTTTTTCATTCCGTCCCCTTTTTGCCGAAGGATCGTTTCCGTCACTTTTCAGGGTAAAAATCCTTCGCTTACGCTCAGGATGACATTGTTTTTTTGTTAAAGTCTAAAATAGTTTTCCGCGTTGCGGTAGCAGATCCCCTCGACGATCGTGCGCAGGGCCTTCTCGTCGTTGGGATATTCCCCGTTTTCGACCCAGGAGCCGATCAGGTCGCAGAGGATGCGGCGAAAATATTCGTGCCGCGCATAGCTTAAAAACGAGCGCGAATCGGTCAGCATGCCGACGAAGCCCGCCAGATACCCTTCGGCCGCAAGACTTTCCATCTGTGCGAGCATGCCGCGCTTGTGGTCGTTGAACCACCAGGCGCTGCCGTGCTGCAGCTTGGATACGGCCGAGGCGTTTTGAAACGCGCCCATGACGGTCTCGATCGCGGCGTTGTCGTTGGGGTCGAGCGAATAGAGGATCGTCCGCGGCAGCTCGTCCGTCTCGTCGAGGGCGTTTAAGAACGCCGCGAGCTCGCTGACGGAAGCCCTGTCGCCGATTGAGTCGATCCCCGCGTCGGGGCCGAGCGCCTTGAAGACGCGCCGGGCATTGTCGCGGATGACGCCGAAGTGCAGCTGCATCACAAGCCCGCGCGCGGCGTAGGCCCGGCCGAGCGCAAGCAGCAGCGCGGTTTTGAACTGTTTTTCCTCCCGGGCTGTCGGCAGCTCGCCGCGCAGGCGCTTTTGAAAGATCGTCTCGATCTCCGCATCCGTCGCCGGGGCGAAGGGCACGGCCGCCATGCCGTGGTCGGAGACGCGGCAGCCAAGCAAGCAGAAGAAATCCAGTTTTTTGATCAGTCTCTCTTTGAGATCGGCAAAGCTTGCGGCGCCGCCCAGGCGGTCAAGATAGCGAAGATAATCCGGCTTTTCGATTCCAAGCGCCTTGTCCGGCCGGAAGCTCGGCAGCACCTTGACGGGAAAGCTGTCGTCCGCGGCGAGCTTTTGATGCCATTCGAGGCTGTCCGCCGGGTCGTCGGTCGTACACAGGGCCGTGACGCGCGAGCGCAGGATCAGCTGACGCGCGCTCATGTCCGCGTGAGAAAGTTTTTCGTTGCAGAGCTGCCAGACTTCCTCCGCCGTCTCGCCGTTTAAGATCCCCTCATAGCCGAAATACCGGCGCAGCTCGAGGTGGCTCCAGTGGTAGAGCGGATTGCCGATGGCAAGCGAGAGCGTCTCCGCCCATTTCTGAAACTTTTCGCGGTCGGAGGCGTCGCCGGTAATACAGCGCTCCTCCACGCCGGCCGAGCGCATCAGGCGCCACTTATAGTGGTCGCCGCCGAGCCATACCCGGGTGATGTTCTCGAAACGCCGGTCCTCGTAAATCTCCTTCGGGTCGAGGTGGCAGTGGTAGTCGATGATCGGCAGCTGCGCGGCCACGTCGTGGTAGAGGTGCGCAGCCGTTGCGTTCGACAGCAGAAAATCGCGGTCCATAAAGTTTTTCATGGCTCAAAACGCTCCCTGTTGATCCAGAGTCCCAGCGCGGGATTGGGAATGAAATAGACCTCCTCCCCGTCCACGGTGTTATAGCCGTACCGCAAAACAGCGGGGTCGAAGCGCGCGGCGATCTCGTCGTAGTCCGCGCTGTTGTAGCCGACGCTTTCGATCTCGGCGCGGGAGATGTTCTTCACGGCGTAAGTGACGGAAAAGCGTCCGTCGGACGAGCCGTGGATCAGGTGCGCCGCCGCGCCCATATTCTCGCGCAGATCGGTGTTTTCCGGGCGCTTGAACTGCTCGAGCGTGCGCAGGCGGCCGCGGTAGCCGTACTTGCGGATCAGGCGATCGCAGGTCGCGTCCTCGCCGAACTTTGTCACGCCCGGAGCCAGCACGATCAGCTCGCCGCCGTCGGCCATCGCCATCCGCGTGCGATAGATCGCCTTGTTGCCGAGCCAGGTGCTTTTGAACTCGGCCGGGTCGAGATAGACGACGCACTTTTTCAGCCCGTGCTCGACAAAGTCGATGTTCTTCTGTTGGGCGAGCTTGACCGCCTCGGTCAGGCATTCTCTCCCCTCGCCGAGGAAGAGGCCGTGCGTGCGGATCTCGCCGCCGGGCGCGGTCGTGACCGTGAGGGCGAAGAGGATCGGACGGCCTTTAAGAAAATGCTCCATGCCATAGTCAAACAGCTTGCGCACCGGGGTATGGTCGCGGCCCATCATGCGCTCCATGCCGTAGACCGCGCCGATCATGTGGCTTTTGTTGATCATATCGCTGCCGCCCACGCCGACGAACAGGTTTTTGGCGTGGTTGGACATGCCAATGACCTCGTGCGGAACGACCTGGCCGGGCGAGATGATCAGATCGTAGCTCTCGTCCATGACGAGACGGTTGATCTCGGCGCTGACGCTCTCGGTCCAGAGCCCTTCGGTGATTTCGCCGACAAAAGCGGCCGGGATCTCGCCCAGTTTGACCACGTCCTTGCGCCAGTTGTGGACCAGGAAGCACTCGTGCGGGACGTCGCCGAACATGACGTCAAGCTCGCTCTCCGTCATCGGCTCGTGCGTGCCGAGCGCGGGCAGGATGTCCACCGTGGCGCCGCGCTGCGCCAGCGCGTGATAACAGACGTTGGTGATAAAGCCTGCGCCGGAATGAAAGCGGGTGAAGTCAGGCGGCAGGATCAGCGCCTTTTTGACGCTGCGGCCCTCGAGCGAGGCTTCAAGCGCGGCGCGGATCTCGTCCGGGCTCAGCCCCCGCTCGTCGGAGGCGATCAGATACTTTTCCATGCTCAGACCCCGGAATAGGCGTTGAAGCCGCCGTCCACCGGCAGCACGACGCCGGTGATGAAGCCGGAGCACTTTTCGTCGAGCAGGAACAGCAGCGCGCCGATCAGCTCATCCGGCTCGCCGAAGCGGCCCATGGGCGTGGCATTGATGATCTTCCCCGTGCGCGCCGTCGGCGTGCCGTCGGCGTTCCACAGCAGCTTTGCGTTCTGCGCCGTGGAGAAAAAGCCCGGGGCGATCGCGTTGCAGCGGATGCCGGTCTTGGCAAAGTGAACGGCCAGCCACTGGGTGAAGTTCGATACGCCGGATTTGGCCGCGCTGTAGGCCGGGATCTTGGTCAGCGGCGTGAAGGCGTTCATCGAGCTGATGTTCAGGATGCAGCCGCTCTTCTTTTCCACCATATCGCGGGCAAAGGCCTGCGTCGGGACGAGTGTGCCCATGATGTTCAGATCGAAGACCTTGCCGAAGGATTCGCCGGTCAGGTCGAAAAAGCTCCTCTTCTCCGGGTCGAGCAGCGTGTCCATCGAGAAAAACTCGTCGTCCGCGGTGGCGTCGGGATGATTGCCGCCCGCGCCGTTGATCAGAATATCGCACTTGCCGAAGCGCTCCAGCACGGTCTCGTGCGCCGCGCCGACGCTCTCCGGGTCGGTGACGTCGACGGCGACGGCGATCGCCTCGCCGCCCGCCGCGCGGATCTCCTCCGCGACGGCTTCCGCCTTGGAGAGCGTGCGATTGAGAACGGCAACTTTGGCGCCGCAGGCTGCGAGCGCCTTGCAGAATTCGCGGCACAGCACGCCCGCGCCGCCGGTGACCACGGCGACCTTGCCGGAGAAATCGGGTTTATAGGGAAGATACATGGTCCATACTCCTTTTCATAATTGCTTTCCGTCGGAGGAAGGTCTCTTTATGCGTTATAGCTGCTCGAGGCGGTGTCGCCGCCATGGCCGGTCCAGTTGGTGTGGAAAAATTCGCCGCGCGGCGCGTCGGTCCGCTCGTAGGTGTGCGCGCCGAAATAGTCGCGCTGCGCCTGCAGCAGGTTGGCGGGCAGAGAGGCGCAGGTGTAGCCGTCAAACCAGCTCAGGGCCGAGGAGAAGGCCGGCATCGGGATGCCGAGGCGGATCGCCCGGGCGACGACCTCGCGCCAATCGGCGGCAAGCGATTTCATCACAGCGCAGAAATAGTCGTCAAGCAGGAGGTTTTCAAGCGCGGGATTATTGTCGAACGCCTCCTTGATGCGGCCGAGGAAGACGCTGCGGATGATGCAGCCGCCGCGCCACATCAGCGCGATGCCGCCGTAGTTGAGATTCCAGCCGTTGGCCTTCGCCGCCGCGCGCATCAGGGAATAGCCCTGGGCGTAGGATACGATCTTGCTGGCGTAGAGCGCCTTGCGGATGCTTTCGAGAAAAGCGGCGCGGTCGCCTTCAAAGGCGGGACGCTCGGCGGCATAAAGCGCCGCGGCTTTCACGCGCTCGTCCTTCTGGGAAGAGAGGCAGCGGGCAAACACCGCCTCGGTGATCAGCGTGAGCGGCACGCCCTCGTCAAGGGCGGAAATGCCCGTCCACTTGCCGGTCCCCTTCTGGCCCGCGCAGTCAAGGATCTTTTCGACCGTGATCTCGCCGTTTTCGCTGTGGCGGAGGATATCGGCCGTGATCTCAATGAGGTAGCTGTTCAGCTCGGTCCGGTTCCATGCGGCAAAGACCTCGCCCATCTCCGCGCTCGACATGCCGAGACCGTCGCGCATCAGCTGATATGCCTCGCAGATCAGCTGCATGTCGCCGTACTCGATGCCGTTGTGCACCATCTTGACAAAGTGGCCCGCGCCGTTTTCGCCGACCCAGTCGCAGCAGGGCGAGCCGTCCTCGACCTTGGCGCAGATGCTTTGGAAGATGGGGCGGATGGCCTCCCACGCGGCGGGAGAGCCGCCCGGCATCAGCGAGGGGCCCTTCAGCGCGACCTCCTCGCCGCCGGAAACGCCCGTGCCGACATACAGCATGCCGGCGCGCTCGACCTTTTCGGTGCGGCGCACGGTGTCGGGATAGTGGCTGTTGCCGCCGTCGATCAGAATGTCGCCCGCGTCGAGGAGCGGCAGGAGCTGATCGATCAGCTCGTCGACCGCCTTGCCCGCCGTGACCATCATAAAGATCTTGCGCGGGGAGGAAAGGCTTTCCACCAGCACCGCGGGGCTGTGGCAGCCGAGGATGTTCCTGCCCGCCGCACGGCCGGCGAGGAAGCGATCCACCTTTTCGGTGCTGCGGTTATAGACCGCGACCGTAAAGCCCCTGGATTCCATATTCATGACCAGGTTTTCGCCCATGACGGCGAGACCGATCAGGCCAATGTCTGCTTTTTTCATCTTTGAACCCTCGCGTTTCCCTTGTAAATGTCCCAGACCTGCTTTTCATCCGCCGGCTCGGCGTAGTCGTTCAGGCTGGAGGCGGCCAGCACGCCGCAGGCCCAGCCGAAGCGCAGCCATTTTTCGCTCTCCCAGCCCTGCAGCACGCCGTACAGCACGCCGCCGGAAAAGCCGTCGCCGCCGCCGATGCGGTCCATCACCGGGATCGGGCGCGGCTGCTCGACGGTCCACTTGCCGTCCGCCCACAGCAGAGCGCCCCACAGATGCTCGTTGGCCGAGACGACCTCGCGCAGCGTTGTGGCGTAGGCCGCCGCCTGGGGATAGCGTTCGCGCACGCGGCCGATCATGTCCTGAAACCCTGCGATCTTTTCGGAAAGGTCCCGTCCGCCGGCCTCCGGCCCCTCAAAGCCGAGGCAGAGCTGGAAGTCCTCTTCGTTGCCGATCAGAATATCCGCGACGGAGGCGATGCGGTCGAAAGCGCGGCGCAGCTCTTCCTCGCGTCCCTTCCAGAAGGTGGCGCGGTAGTTGAGGTCAAAGCTGACAAGCGTGCCGTTTGCCTTGGCGACCTCGGCCAGCTTCAGGCAGGTTTCGGTCGTCTCCGGGCTCATGGCGGCGATCAGTCCGCTGAGGTGCAGGATCTGCACGCCCTCGCACGCGAAGATGCGCTCGAGGTCAAAATCCTCGGGACGGATCGTGCGGCCGATCTCGCCGGCGCGGTCGTTCCACACGCGCGGGGCGCGCAGGCCGAAGCCGGAATCGGCGATATTGAACTGGTGACGGTAGCCCCAGGGGCCGCCCTGCGGCACGTCGGGTCCTTCAAAGCGGATGTTGCGGGCGCGCAGCTGGGCCTTGATAAAGGCGGCGATCGGGCTGCCCTCAACAAAACGGGTCATGACAAGGCACTCTCTGCCCAGGCTGGAGGCGACGTTGAGCACGTTCGTCTCGGCGCTGGTGGCCTGGAGCATAAACTGATTGCTGTTATGGACGGCCATCCGGTCGGCCGGCGTGATGCGAACGCCCATGCTGCTGACGCAGGCGATCGCGTATTTCGCGTTTTCCTTGAGTTGAAGCATGATTTATCTTCTCCTCCTATATAAGATACTTTGAGTATAGCACACAATAATCACAATGAAAATTGCGTTATCTGCTTGAAATATTGCGTATCTTGCACTATACTGGTCCTGTGAGGTGAGACGCTTGGCTAAAAAGACCCATCTCTTCGACCCCCGGCAGAACATGAACCGGCCGGACTTTGAGATCTTTCATTATCACGATGCGAAGATGCAGGAGGTCGAGCTGCATCACCACGATTTTTACGAGGTGTACTTCTTTCTCGGCGGCAAAGTGGAATACCTGGTTGAGGGACGGAGCTATACCCTTTTAAGCGACGATATCCTGCTGATTAGCCCCATGGAGCTGCATCGGCCGAACGTGGCGCCGGACGAGGCCTATGAACGGATCGTCTTGTGGATCAGCCGGGACTGTCTCTCCTCCATTGCGCCGGAGGCGGATCTGGCCCGGCGCTGCTTTCAGCCCGGCCGGAATCTTTTTCACTGTGCCCATACGCAGATCCCGGTTCTGATCCGCCGTCTGGCGCAAAAGGCCGCTGACGGCGAGATCGGCAGCGAGCTTTGCGCGCGCGGCCTTTTGCTGGAGCTGATGGGCGAGCTGCTGGCCCTTACCGCTTCCGGCGGCGCGCACAGCGCGGCGCCCGGGCCGGAGGAGACGCCGCTTGTGCAGGATATCCTGCGCTATATCGGCGCGCATTACTCTGAGCCGCTTACGCTCGATTTGCTTGCCGGGCACTTTTTTGTCAGCAAGTCGTATCTGTCCCATCTCTTTCGCCGCAGCGTAGGCACCAGTCTGTACCGCTACGTCGTCCTCAAGCGGCTGCAGCATGCGCGGCAGCTGCTGTCAGACGGCAGCGGCCCCGGCGAGGTATGCCGCAGCTGCGGTTTTCGGGATTACGCCAATTTCTACCGCGCTTTTCGCGAGGTTTACGGCGTCAGCCCGAACGAGGCCGTTTCGCTTTGAGACGCAAAAAAGCCCGCGATCCGGGACGGATCGCGGGCTTTTTTGCTTTAACGGATCGGGCTGTTGGAAGCGCGAAGGATCTCCTCGTGCGCTTCCATAAAAGCCTTCATTTCCTCGTAGCTGATTTCTTCGCGGCGGCGCACCGTCAGGTCGTATTCCGTCGTGCCGTCCTTGCTGCGGTCGATGCGGCTTTCGGTGACCTGGGCGCCCCAGGCGTCAAGCTGCTCGGTCAGCGAGCGGTTGAATTCAAAGCCGTTTTTTACCGTAAACTGCAGCCGGTTTGCGGCGTAGGCGTCCGCGCCGACGGCATAGCGGTGCATCAGGATCTGCAGCAGACAGACCAGAAGCGTTGCGACAAAGGCGATCAGAAACAGGCCCGCACCGGTGGTAAGACCGATCCCGGCGGTAAACCACAGCCCAGCCGCCGTCGTCAGTCCCTTGACCGTACCGCTGTTTTTGAAGATCACACCGGCGCAGAGAAAGCTGATGCCGCTGACGACCTGGGCCGCCACACGGGCCGGATCGGCGCCGCGTGTGCCGGAGAACGAGCTGCCGTCCGCCATCGTCAGATCCGCAAAGCCGTATTTGGACACGATCATAAAAAGCGCCGCGCCGCAGCAGACAATGATATGGGTGCGGATACCGGCCTCCTTGAAGCGCTTGCTGCGCTCGAATCCGATAGCCGAGCCGAAAACGCAGGCACAGCCCCAGTATCTGGGGCAGGGAAAAAGCTCTGTGCGAGAGGATGGGCAAAGCTCATACCGATTCCTCCCTTATTGCTCCGTTTGAAACGCGTCCGTCCGGGCGGGCGAAGCCTTTCCGGCCGGGACACGGCGGACAGCAGGAACTATTCGTATATCTCCTGCTCGACGACACAGTTGTTTTTGATCTCGCCGACAAGCGTCTGCAGCGCGTCGATCACGTGCGGGCGGATATCGCCGCCGACCAGAACCAGCATGATATCGTCGCCGACGCGCAGACTGCCGCTGTTGAGCCAGACGCGCACGTGGAAGACGCCGGGCAGCTGTCCGGCCTGCTCGATCGCCGCGGCGACCTTGTCCGCGTCATAGGAAAAGAGCATGCCGCCGACGTCCCCTTTCCGTTCCTCGCCGTTGCGCACCACGGCCTTGGGCGCGGCGCGGACGACACCGTTGTGGAAAAGGTACATGCCGTTTTCCGGCGCGTCGGGAAGGGCCTTTGCCTCCCGCAGCCATTCATCCAGCGAAGGGCACGTCATTTCCCCACCCCCTCCGCGCAGTTGGCCGAGCCGGAAGAGGCCAGCATGTCAAGGCCGTGTGTGAGCGCGTCGATCACGGCAAGGAGATTTTCCTTTGCCGCTTTTTCACTGCCCGGAAGGTTGACGATCAGCGTGCCGCCGCGGATGCCCGCGGCGCTTCTGGAAAGGCAGCCGCGCGGGGTGATCTTCATGCTTGCGGCGCGCATGGCTTCCGGGATGCCGGGCGTCTCGCGCTCGATGACGGCTTTTGTCGCCTCCGGCGTGATATCGCGCGGCGAAAAGCCCGTGCCGCCGGTCGTCAGCACAAGCGCGATCTTCATCTCGTCCGCGCAGCGGCACAGCTCGCGGCAGATATCCGCGCGCTCGTCCGGGACGATGCTGCGATAGACGACCCGGAGCCCATGCGCCTCGGCGAGCGCGGCGACGGCCGGGCCGCTGGTGTCCTCCCGCTCGCCGCGGAAGCCCTTGTCGCTGACGGTGATAACAGCTGCGGTATAGCTCATGGTTCTTCCTCCCTGTAAAAATCGCCGTGTACGCCGCCGGTTTTCTTCAGCAGACGTACGTCCGTGATGACCATATCCTTCTGAACGGCCTTGCACATGTCATAGACCGTAAGCGCCGCGACCGAGGCGGCGGTGAGCGCCTCCATCTCCACGCCGGTGCGCCCGTCGCAGGAGACAGACGCGCGGATCTCGACCGCGAGGTCCCGCTCGTTGAGCGAAAGAGACAGGTCGATCCCGTCGATGAGGATCGGATGGCACATCGGGATCAGATCCGGCGTGCGCTTGGCGCCCATGACGCCCGCGATCTGGGCGACGGTGAGGACGTCGCCTTTTTTCATGCCGCCGCTGCGGATCAGATCAAAGGTCTCGCGGCTGACGAGCACCCGCGCCCCGGCGACCGCCGTGCGCCGTGAGGGCGGCTTTTCCCCTACGTCGACCATTTTGGCGCGCCCCTCGTCGTTGAAATGCGTAAAATCCGAGCCGTTCTGCATTTTCTCTCACCCGCCTATCGTGTTCATATTGCGGCCGGATTGGCTGCGGCTTTGGTAAGATAGTTCGCCGTGCCATTCCGGCTTTGCCAGCATCGCCGCGCGGAAGGTCTCGCGCATGCCGTCGCGGTCAAGTCCCTTGATGGGAAACTCCGCCTTGCCGTGCAGACAGGGCTTGAGCTTGCCGTCCGCCGTCAGACGGATACGGTTGCACGCGCGGCAGAAATGGCTTGACAGCGGGCTGATAAGACCGATGCGTCCCTGGGCGCCGGGCAGGCGGTAAAGCCGCGCCACACCGCCGTCCTGCGCTTCCTCCTCCAGCTCCGGCAAAGCCTGCAGCACCCGACTGCAGGGGATAAAAGCCGACGGGCCGAAATCGCCGCTGTCGTACATCGGCATCAGTTCGATGAAGCGGAGATCCACCGGCCAGCGCCGCGTCAGTTCGGCCAGGGGCGCGATCTCGTCGTCGTTAAAGCCGCCGATCAGGACGGCGTTGAGCTTGATTTTATCAAAGCCGGTCTCCAGCGCCGTTTCGATGCCGCGCAGGGCGTCGTCCAGCGCGCCGACGCGCGTGATATAGCGGTATTTTTCCGCGTCGAGCGTGTCCAGGCTGATGTTCAGCCGCCCCACGCCCGCTTCCCGCAGAGGCTTTGCCAGCTCCGGCAGGCGTACGCCGTTCGTCGTGATGCAGAGCTCGCGGATGCCGGGGACGGCGGCCGTACGAGAGCAGATCGAGACGATGTTCTTTTTCACCAGCGGCTCGCCGCCCGTGATGCGCAGCTTCGTTACGCCGAGCTCCGCCGCCGTCTCGACCGCCATGACGATCTCTTCCTCGGTCAGCATCTCGTCATGCTCTTTTTTGCACACGCCGTCGGCGGGCATGCAGTAGCGGCAGCGCAGGTTGCATAGCTCCGTCACGCTCAGGCGGAGATAGGTGATCTCTCTTCCGTATGTATCTTTCATAACTTGCCTCCTCGCTGACAGCTTTCGTTTTCCGGCGGCTTGCGCGCCCGGTACGAGGCAGCTTTCCATTTCCTTTTACCGTATGGAAAGCGAGATAATCCGAACCGTGGTTTTGACGGGCGGATTTCCGCTTATCCTTCGTTAAAATACTCGGGAATACACCAAGTATTCCCTGCGTTTTTGCCTCGGCTAAACGAAAATACGCCTCGGCAAAACTCTTCG
>JAFSWC010000060.1 GCA_017444665.1 Oscillospiraceae bacterium | reverse complement strand
ATGCTCCGTCCTCGGCCAGGGACTTTTCCGCCCGGGCCAGATCGGCGTGACCTGCGGGACGGGGGCATATGCGGCTGCCGTTTGCGACAGGCCGCTGATTGCAGCACACTCGTCTCTCAACTGGAACGCATCTGCCTGCCCGGGATTGTGGGTGGCGGAAGCGAGCATCCCGGCGGCGGGGTCTGTTTTTGACTGGTTCAACCGCAGCTTTTATGATCCCGCGGGGCAGAGCTACCCCCAGGAGCGCATCAACGCGGAGATCATGCAAAGCCCTCCGGGCGCAAACGGACTTCGGATGTGTACGGATCTGAACAAAGGCGGGTCGATTTCAGGAATCGATTTTTCCCACACCCGCGCCGATTTTGCCCGCGCCATGCTCGAGGGGATCGCCGGACGCATTGCCGGGTGTATCGGAGCAATACAAGATGAGATCGGCGCCGCGCAGACGATCCGGACGACGGGGGGACTGAGCAGGCTGCCTGAATTCAATCAAATAATTTCCGATATGATTGACTTTTCCCTGGAAAACAATATAATAAAAGAGACGACGGCGATCGGCGCATTTCTGGTCGGCACGGCCGCGATCGGCTGGTACGGATCATCGGCGGAGGCCTATAACGCCGTGTTCGGCAGCATGCAGACCGTGCGGTACGATCCGATTCCCGAGCAAGTCGTCCTTTACAGGCAAGTGATAGAGAAAGTGAATGATCAGATATGAAAAACAACCGCAGTGCCATTCAAAAGAGACAGACCCAGCTTCTCCGTTATCTCGGCGAGGAGAAGAATGCGGATGTTGCCATTCTCTCAGAGCTTCTCAAGGTATCCCCGATAACCGTGCGCCGGGATCTGGATGAGCTTGCCTCCCGCGGCCTGGTCGAACGCTATTTCGGCGGCGCCCGGCTGGTCAGCAGCGCCCAGGTGGATGACGAGTCCGCTTATATGGAGACGACCATCCAGCATCTGAGCCAGAAGCAGGCCATTGCCCGCTGCGCTGCGGAAATGCTCGAAGACGGCGATACCGTTTTTATCAACTCGAGCTCCACCGCGCTTTTGATCTATCCCTATATCAGAGACAAGCATGTCCTGATCGTGACGAATAACGGACGCAGCCTCATTGCGCCGCGCGCGGCGAGCGTAGAGCTCGTTCTGACCGGCGGCGAGGTCATTGGAAACAAGCAGTCTCTCGTCGGTCAGCTCACGCTGGAAACGCTCTCCCGTATCACGTCCACGAAATGCATCATCGGCGTGAGCGGCATCAGCGTCGAGGGCGGCATCACCACCCGTGTCCTGCAGGAGACGAGCATCAACCAGGCGATGCTGCGCCGCTGCAACGGTCCCAAAATCGTTGTGACCGACTCGAGCAAGATCGGAACACAGCATAATTTCTTCAGCGGTACGATCCACGACATCACCCATCTCATTACCGATACCGGGGCGGATCCACGTACCGTAGAAGCGCTCCGGAGCGCCGGTGTTAACGTCACGCTCGTCGAGCCGGCAGAGCCGTAAGCATTCACAAAAATGAAAGAAGACCCGCGGCGCTTCAAAGGGAGCGCCGCGGGTCTTTCTGATAAAACTGCTTTATTTGTGATACCGCTCCTCGAAAAGACGGATCGCCTGGGAAAAGAGCGGACGGGTATCGCCGTAATACGGATGATAATGGCCGGGCGCCAGCAGGTCGGCGTCCAGCTCGGCCATGCGGCGGAGCGTCTTGCCGTATTCCTCCACGTCGGCGTCGGGGCCGCCGCACCAGGCCAGGTCGACCAGAACGTTATCCTTCGCGTCGTCCGGCCCGACGGTGATGCAGTCGCCCGTGAAGAGAATACGCTTTCCGTCAACATGGGCAAGGAAAATCAGCGCGCCGGCGGAATGGCCGCGCCCTTCGATCACCTCGAAGCGCAGACCGTCGAAGTCCAGAATATCGCCCGGCTTCAGGATCCGGTCCGGTTCGCAGGGGACAAAGGGATCCGGAAAGGCCATGGTCAGATCCTTCAGCGTGTTTTCGTTGCCGAGACGCAGCGACTCGCCGTCGGCTGCGCTGACACAGATCGCCGCGCCGTGATCCCGCGCGAGATGGGCGTTGCCGGCATGGTCGAAGTGAACGTGCGTGAGAAGAAGATGCGTCAAAGGCAGCTCGGACAGCCCCCAGTCTGCCAGAACACGGCTCATTTTGCCCCATTGATAGGCGCTGTATCCGGAATCGATGAGGATCACACCTTCGCCTGCCCGGATCGCATAGGTGTTGGAATTTGTTCCGTAAGGAACACCGCTGGTCATATAGACATGTTCGGTCAGCTTCATTTTGTTTTCTCCTCTGTGCCTTCCAGTTTTTTGACTCGACCGATCCAGCCGGCGCTGTCGCCGCGCTTTGCATCGGAGGCGATGTTCATGTTGGCCCATTCTCTGTCGGCCTCGTCGGGGAAAGCGACCCAGGTATCCCGGCGCGGCGGCTCCGGCACGGGCTGACGGATCTCGTCCGGCTGATAGGCAAAGCGGCCGAGCATGGCCCGGTCCTCCTCGGGCGTCATGGGCGGACGGGTATTCGTCGGCTGCATATCGCGAGCCCAGCCCTTGTGATATTCGTTTTTCGTCGTGCGCTGCCAGCCGGAGTAGAGGATCTTCCACTCGCCGTCCGTCTTGATAAAGGCGTCGTTGAATACGCCGATGGAGAAGATGGCCATGGGTTTTTCTCTGAATTTGGATAGTCCCTCGTGGCCGAAGCTCCAGAAGGTGGCGCGCGCATGCGTGTTGTCTGCGTCCACCTCGATCACGGAGCCGGTGAGGGCGTGCACGAGCATATTGCCCTCCAGACTGTCGACGACCGCCTTGCGCCGGAAAGCCAGAACGGCTTCCTTGTCGACGCTGGGGTGGTCGAGCGCCTGCAGCTCCCGCCGCTTCTGACCGATGTGCTGGTCATCCCAGAGGATTGAGTTCGTTCCCGCGAGATTGCTGCATTCGATCATTGCGATCTGCCGGTCAAGCATCCGCTCGAGCCGCTCAAATTCCTCTTCGCTCAACAGATCGAGATCTTCAAGACAAAAATCAAGCATGCTTTCTCACCGGTCCTTTCTGGTTTCCGTCATCCACGCGGAGTCGGTATAGCTTTCATAGGGCCGCGGCGCCGCAGGGATGCCGTCCCGCACAGAGAGAGGGGAGTAAGGGTTGTGATAGCTCAGCGGCTGGGAATGAGGGAGCGCCGGCAGATTGAGCCGGTTGATCATGCTAAGATCGTCGACCCAGCCGTCGGCATAGCGGCATTTGAATACGCGGAAATAGTGGAGATGCCATATTTTCCATTCTGTTCCGCAGCGGAGAAAATCCGCCGCAATCGTACCCCAGGCCCAGACGGCCTGCTCTTTTCCGACCGCTTCACGGATCGTCATGGGAACCGGGCACCACCACACGCCCTGCGCGGTCTTTCCGTCTCCGGCAATCTCAACGATCGGCGTCGTCAGCATCAGATCAAGCCGAACGGCGTTGCCCGGGGCGTCGCTGAAGAGATATGCCAGCAGCTCGTCCACGGCCTCAGAACCGTAGAAACGACCCTCATCCGCAAATTCGATCCACAGGGATTCATCCTGCACGAGACAGGCGCGGCTGCGCCCGATATTGCGGCAGTTCAAGGCGTCCGCAGCCTCGGCCATCAGGTTGCGGATCGCCCGGTAGGCGCCGACACGCTCGACTTTTTTCAGAAAAGCCTGTTTTCGTTCAGAAGCGATCATGCGCTCACCTCCTCCGCCCATCCGCGGTCATAGTCGCAGCGGACTTTTCGCCGGTAGGAAATCTTTTGGATGAGCCAGCCCTTCTCTCGTAAGACAAAGAGAGCATCGAGCGTTCCGAACGCCCAGACGGCTTTGGCAGGCTCCTCGCCGCCGGGCGTCGGCTCAGCGATCGCGCTGAGCACCTCCCAGCTGCATACGGCGCTGAAAGTATCGCTTTCGAATTCGACATGAGGGCTGCACAGATGGCAGTCTGTCATCTCGCCGGCACGCAGCGGCGCTCCGACGAGAGAATCGATCGCGCGCGCCACAGCCTCCGCCCCTCCGGCTTTTTCCGTGCCGGGAAAGCAAAGCTCACTTTCTTCTTCAAATGAGAACAGTTCCTTGAGAGCATCCGCCTGGTGGAACATGTAGGCGACCGAAGCGCGGCCTATCGCGTTATTGATTTCGCCGTATGCATCTGCCATGCCAATCGTGCGAAGGAGAGCCGCTTTTCGTTCCGTTTTTTTCTGATCCATTTGACGCCTTCTTTCTTTAATGATCTTTTTCTGAACGTATTATGTTCTTGTTATGATTATATACTCGCGTTTTGTGGGATTCAATTCGCAATTTCACTAAAGACGATCATATCTTATTGACGTTCTTCACAATTCGGAAGAATGCCGAACGTGAACACTTCGAAAAGACGATCGCATCAGGCCAACCGTTTTGCTTTTGCCGGGGAAGGAAAAGCTTTGACGATGCGGGAGCTTGCTTGTATAATATATTACACAATAAAAAACACGCGTCCGTTTTCCGTGCTCCGGACGGAGTCGCCGCGCGGCGGGGGAGCGGGCAGAAAAAGGAGCTGCTGCGATGGATACCTTGACCGATTATGTTCAGTGGATGGGAGATTTTCCGATTTCCATGACCGGGTTTCGGGACGCCGACGCGCTGGTTTTGTGCGCGCTTTCGTACTTTGACCTCTCGCCCGTGTTTTCGACCGGGGCGGAGCGGATCCGCGTCAGCGAATGCAAAAGCATGATCGACGCCGGGCAGGTCGGCGTGATGATCACCGGCGGCGATAAGGGCTATCCGGAACTGCTGGCGGCCGCGGCGGCGTCAAAGCGCTTCGGCGAGCTTGTCATGAGCGATTATTGCGATATCTTCCGTCCCGACCCGCCGCTGCAGTTTTCGGCGGTCTGTTTCCACGACGACACGGACTTTTCGTTTCTGGCATACCGGGGGACGGATAATTCGCTGGCCGGGTGGAAGGAGGACTTTATGATCAGCTTTACCCGCACCGAGGCGCAGGAGCTTGCGCTTCGCTATGCGCGGGAGCATATCCGGCAGGGGAGACGCTGGTACATCGGCGGCCAGTCCAAGGGCAGCAACCTGGCCCTGTATGCCTCGTGCCTGCTGGAAGAGGAAAAGCGGGACGCGGTCGAGCAGGTGTATCTGCTGGACGGGCCGGGCTTTTGCCCGGAGGTGCTGGATCCGTACCTGCTGGAGCAGATCGACGCGAAGACCACGCAGATCGTGCCGCGTTTTTGCGTCATCGGCAAGCTGTTTGCGCCGGAGATCACGAATACGAAGATCATCTGCTCGTCGGCGTCGGGTTTTATGCAGCACGCGCTGATCACCTGGGGCATCGACCACGGACACCTCGCCGAGGCAAAGGAGCACGACACGGAGAGCCTGATCGCAAACGAGGCGATGGACGAGTGGATCACCGGCATCAGCCAGGACGACCGCAAGGTGTTCGTTGACGAACTGTTCGATACGCTTGCGGCCGGCGGGGCAGAGACGCTTGACGAGATCCGCACCGGCGGACGCGAAGGGCTGGAGGCGATCCTGCGCGCGCTGGCGGAAATGAGCGAGACGACGAAACGCACCCTTTCCAATCTGCCGAAATATATGATGCGCGCGGGAATGGAAAAAGCAAAAAGCATGCTGGCGAGCGAGCTCGAGGAAGTCCGTAAGAAATAACGCGGAAGACGGGAGCGAATAGAAAAATGACGGAAACGAAGATCTATGTCGGATTGAACGATTCGGTGACGATGAAACAGGAGCATGACACCGCGACTTTCAGCAGCGTGCTGAAAAACATCTGCCGCAGCTATCACGTGTCGTTTTCCTTTTCACTGA
The DNA here is from genome assembly GCA_017444665.1 of Oscillospiraceae bacterium. Classification (GTDB taxonomy): domain Bacteria; phylum Bacillota; class Clostridia; order Oscillospirales; family Oscillospiraceae; genus Limivicinus. Next base: position 27,306 of record JAFSWC010000060.1, on the reverse strand, counting down.
TGCAGGGCGGCTACGTCCACGAGGACGGCCGATACGTACAGGAAAACTCGCTTGTACTGGATCTGATCGACACGGACAGCGCCGTCGTCGACGAGATCGCAAAGGATCTGTGTGCCTTTTTCCACCAGGAATCCGTCCTGATCACAGAGGGCGAGATTCGCGCGTATTACGTGAAGGAACAGATCTGAGCGCAAAAAGGACAGGGGAGAGGGCTATGGTCAAGATGAATTTTGCAGTGCAGGAGGTGCTGGAGGCACACCGGAAGCTGACGCAGCTGCCGCTTGCGCTCAACAACGCCCGCGAACTCGGCGGGATCGTGCTGCGCGACGGGCGGCGCGTGCGCCGCGGGCTGCTGCTGCGCACAACGCGGCTTTCCGACGCGACCGAAGCGGATCTGCGGCGGCTGCGGGAGGACTATCACGTCGCGCTTATCCTGGATATGCGCGACGAGAGCGAGATCCGCTCGACGCCCGACCCGGAAATTCCGGAGGCGAAGTGGGTGCATGTGCCGATCATCGACTTTGCCTTTATGCGCGCGAGCATCGCGGCGAGCGCACAGGCCCATCAGGGCGAGGCCCCGGAGGTGGGGCCGGAGACTTTCTCGAAAGAAAAGGTACTGGAGTACATGCTGGCAGCGGCACGGAGCAGCGAGCCGAAGGACGCGGGGCTGGGCAGCGCGTATGCGAGCTATCTTGACGGGCCGCTGGGTCGCGAGAAGCTGGGACTGTTCTTCCACGAGCTGGCGGCGCTTGAAAACGGCGCGGCGCTGTGGCACTGCCGCACGGGGAAGGATCGCACCGGCATCGCCGCGGGGCTGATCCTGGAGGCGCTGGGCGCGGATTGGGAGACGATCGCCGTCGATTATGAGACGAGCAATCTGTTCTTCCAGCCCGAGATCGAGGCCATGGAGGCGCTGCTGCGCGCAAAGGGCGTGGAGGAGGAACTGATCGCGCCGATCTGCGGCTTTGAGGGCGTGTACCGGCCGATGCTGAAAAAGGCCTGGACATACATGGACGAGAAATGGGGCGGCGCGGTCGGCTATCTCAAAGGCGCCTGCGGCGTGAGCGACGAGGAACTCGAAGCCATCCGCGCGCGGTATATCGAGGAATAAAAAAAGCAGGGAAGAGGATCGAAAGGGATCGTCTTCCCTGTTTCCTTTTGGCGGGGAGTATGCTATACTACGCTCGAAACTGTATGTTGCTTGTACCACCAAAAGAAGGATTTCATCTATGTGTCGTATGAACCGAAAAATACGGAGTAACTGAGATCGATCAAATAAAAACATGGACGTTCGAGGCTGAAAAACATGAAATCAATTCAAACAAAATCCATAATGATTCAGAATCTATGCGTGCCATGCTGTAACCATTGTCGATACTGTCTGTTATCCTGGGATGGTAAAGCAGTCGGCACAGAGTGGGAAAGAAGTGTTAAACTTGCTGAAAGATATATTTATGAATTAAAAGAAGCACGCCCTGATATAGATATATCATTTACTTTTGGCTACTCGATGGAGCATCCGAAACTCAAAGAGGCGATTCAAACGCTCAAAAGATTGGGCAGTCCAATGGGTGAGTTTCTGCAATGCGACGGTATGACCATGCGGGATGAGGATCAATGCAGAGATCTGATGCACATGCTAAAAGAGGAAGGAATCAAAAGTCTGAATTTTACTGCTTATGGACTAAGAGATTATCATGACCGTTTTGCGGGAAGAAAAGGAGATTTTGATTTGCTTCTTAGGATGATGAATGCGTCCTATGAAGCAGGTATACCATTTTCCACAGGGATTCCAATTACAAAAGAAAATATACAGACTATAGATGAACTGGTCCCCATTTTAAAGGAAGCTGGAAATCGTAAGATTTCACTTTTCGTTCCTCATGAGGAAGGCCGAGGAAAATCTCTGCAACAAGTTCGATTGGAACAGCAGGATCTTTCCATACTTTCACCTGAATCGTTAAGCTTGTTGAATAGAAATTTTTACAGGACGGAATTTGAATGGCTCAGTGAGCCCACACCTGTGCAGGAATCTAACAGACTGATCATCATATCCTTAAGAGCAGATAATATACGCAATTACGAAAGAAGCGACGCCTTATCAGTAGTAAAAGAAATCGAAACCCTTGACGAAGCCTATTACTCAGCTTTTCCATCTTTCGGCGAACTTGCAAAGAAATATGGAGATCCTGAAGGAAGTAACATTTATAGAATCAGAGATTTATACTATCATTACCGTTTACTATTCGCAGCAGATCACACACTGAATATTTATGATGTTACTGATGAAAGACTTTCTGGAAGCAGAAGATATTGACTAAAACATAGATATTGATTTATTTTGCAGTTCGCATCCAGACGAAACTGTATTCATGACTGGAGCGGGCAAATAGCGATACGGCGCGCTTTGGGCAAGCGCGGCGGAGAGTTGCCGCACATTATAGTGACGCGAAGAGAATAAAAACGGCCGCACGCGGGAAGGAGAGAGCCCGCGGCGGACGATAAAAAACGAGGGGTAAAGAGAATATGAAAATGAGCGAGCTGCGCGCGGGTCAGTCCGGGCGCATCGAAGCCGTGGGCGGCGAAGGCGCTCTGCGGCAGCATTTTCTGGATATGGGGGTCATCCCGGGCGCGGAGGCGACGATGGTCAAGCTCGCGCCGATGGGCGACCCGATGGAGCTGCGCATTCACGGCTATGAGCTGACGCTGCGTCTCGCGGATGCGGAAAAGATCACGGTCACAAGGATCGAAAATGTCTCCGACGAGCGCGCGGAGAGGGCGGAGAGAAGGCCCTCGGATCACCCGGGCCTGGGCGAAGAGGGAAAGTTCCACCCCAAGGGCACGGGCGAGGCGCTGCCGGACGGGACGCTGCTTACCTTTGCGCTTGTCGGCAACCAGAACTGCGGCAAGACGACGCTCTTCAACCAGCTGACCGGCGCCAACCAGCACGTGGGCAATTTCCCCGGCGTGACGGTAGACCGCAAGGACGGCCAGATCCGCGGACAAAAGGAAACGCTGATCACCGACCTGCCGGGCATCTATTCCATGTCGCCGTATTCGAGCGAGGAGCTCGTCTCGCGCAATTTTGTGCTGGAGGGGAAACCGAAGGCCATCATCAACATCGTCGACGCGACGAATATCGAGCGCAATCTGTATCTGACGATGCAGCTTTTAGAGATGAACGTGCCGATGGTCGTGGCGCTGAACATGATGGACGAGCTGACCGGCAACGGCGGCACGGTGGACGTCAACGCAATGGAGAGCATGCTGGGCGTGCCGGTCGTGCCGATCTCGGCGGCGAAGAACCAGGGCGTGGACGAGCTGGTGCGCCATGCCGTGCATATCGCGCGCTATCAGGAAACGCCGCTGCGGCAGGATTTCTGCAGCGTCGAGGATCACGGCGGCGCCGTGCACCGCGCGCTGCACGCCGTGCGCCATCTCATCGAGGACCACGCCGAGCGCGCCGGGCTTCCCGCCCGCTTTGCGGCGAGCAAGCTGATCGAGGGAGACGAGAAGATCCTCTCAAAGCTCGAGCTCGACCAGAACGAAAAGGAAATGCTGGAGCATATCATTCTGCAGATGGAGACCGAGCGCGGCCTCGACCGCAGCGCCGCCATCGCGGATATGCGTTTTGATTATATCGAAAAGGTCTGCGCGGCGTGCGTCATCAAGCCGCGCGAGAGCCGCGAGCATAAGCGCAGCGAACGCCTCGACCGTATCCTGACGGGGAAATATACCGCGATCCCGATGTTTATCGGCATCATGGGCATGGTCTTTTTCCTGACCTTTTTCCTGATCGGACCGTTTCTGCAGGACCTGCTGGCAGAAAGCATCGACGCGCTGGGCGGCCTTGCGGAAAGAGCCATGCAGGCCGGGGGCGTCAACAGCGCGATCCAAAGCCTGGTGATCAAGGGCATCTTTGAGGGCGTGGGCAGCGTTGTGAGCTTCCTGCCGCTGATCGTCACGCTTTTCCTGTTCCTCTCGCTTTTGGAGGACAGCGGCTATATCGCGCGCGTGGCCTTCTTCATGGACAAGCTGCTGCGCAAGATCGGCCTTTCCGGGCGCAGCATCGTGCCGATGCTGATCGGCTTCGGCTGCACGGTGCCGGCGGTCATGTCCACGCGCACGCTGCCCAGCGACCGCGACAGGAAAATGACGATCCTTTTGACGCCCTTTATGTCCTGCACGGCAAAGCTGCCGATCTACAGCTTTTTCGTTGCCGCCTTTTTCCCGCGCAACGGCTGGCTGATCATCACGGGGCTGTATCTGCTCGGCATCGTCACCGGCATCCTGGTGGCGCTGCTGTATAAAAAAACGCTTTTCCGCGGCGAGGCCGTACCCTTTGTCATGGAGCTGCCGAACTACCGTCTGCCGAGCGCGCGCAACGTGCTGCAGCTGCTGTGGGAAAAAGCCAAGGACTTTCTGCAGCGCGCCTTTTCGGTCATCCTGATCGCAACGATCGTCGTGTGGTTCCTGCAGAGCTTTGATTTCCGCTTCAACTTCGTCACGGATTCGCGCGAGAGTATTCTCGCCGCGGTTTCCGGCCTTCTGGTGCCGCTCTTCCGCCCCGTCGGACTGGGCGACTGGCGGATCGTCACCTCGCTCATCAGCGGCTTTATGGCCAAGGAGAGCGTCGTGTCCGTCATGGAGCTGCTCTTCTCCTCGGCCGAGGGGATCGGCTCGATGCTCTCGACGCTGACGGCAGCCTCGCTGCTGGTGTTCAGCCTGCTGTATACGCCGTGCGTGGCGGCGGTGGCCTCGATCAAGCGCGAGCTCGGCAGACACTGGGCGCTGTATGTCGTGCTGTGGCAGTGCGGCGTTGCGTGGGTCGCGGCGCTGATCGTGCATCTTATCGGTATGGCGCTTGGATTTGGGGGATAAGGAATGAATATCTGGGATATCCTGATCCTGCTTGCGGTGGTGGCGCTGATCGTTCTGGCCGTCCGCGCGGTCCGCGGCGGAAAAGCGGGCAGCTGCCACAGCGCGGGCGGCTGCTGCGGCGACTGCGCGTCGTGCGCCATGGAGCATTGTCAGGAAAAACAAAAATAATAATGTCATCCTGAGCGTGAAGCGAAGAATCTTTCCTGAATAACCAGTGGAAAAGATCCTTCGGCCGGAAGGCCTCAGGATGACAAAAAAAGGACTGCCGCGGTGTTTCGCGGCAGTCCGTGGGAAATGCTTATTTTGCCTCGTCGCCGGGATTGACGTGCACCATGATGTGCTTGACCGAGGGGAAAGTCTGTTCGATCCGGTCGTGCACCTGCTCGGCGATCGCGTGGCTTTCGTACAGCGTCAGGTTGCCGTCGAGACGGATCTCAAGATCCACATAGATCCGGCTGCCGAACTCGCGGGTCTGCAGCCGGTCGATGCCGAGGACATGGCTTTGCGCGAGGACGCAGCTCTCGATCGCCCGCTCCGTCTCGGCGTCGCAGGCGCGGTCGACCATCTTCTGCGCCGCGTCGCGGAAGCAGTCAAAGGCCGCCTTGAGAATAAAGACGCAGATCACAAGACTGGCCAGCGGCTCGGTGACCGCAAGGCCCATGCGCGCGCCGGCTATGCCGATCAGCGCGCCGACGGAGGAGAGCGCGTCGCTGCGGTGATCCCAGGCGCTGGCCATCAGCGCGGCGGAGCCCAGACGCTTTGCGTAAGCGCGGGTGTACCAGTACATGATCTCCTTGACAAGGATCGAGACCGCTGCCGCGACAAGGGCGAGCACGCCGGGAACGGCTGCATTGTCCTCCCGGTTTACGATCGCCGTCACGGCGCGATAGCCGATCAGAACGCCTGTCCCGGCCAATACGACCGCAAGCACAATCGCGGCGAGACATTCGAAGCGCTCGTGACCGTAAGGGTGATCCCGGTCCGGCTCGCGCGCGGCAAGCTTGACGCCGATGATGACGATAAAGCTGCTTAAAACGTCGGAGGCGGAGTGCACCGCGTCGCTGATCATCGCGCCGGAATGTGCGAGGATGCCGGCGAGCAGCTTGAAGACCGACAGCGCCGTGTTGCCGGCGATGTTGACGAGCGAGACCTTTGTGGCCTCCTTTTTCATAACCGCGGCGTCATAGACCGCGGGACTGTCCTTTTGAAACATGTTCATTCACCTCGTTGGCGGGGAATAAGAAAAAACACCCCGGTCAGTCCATCTTACTGTCCCGTGGGTGTCAAAAAGAACCACTGTCGCCTGTATGCGGCGTCCCGGCTCCGAGCTGTAAAAAGCTCCGGCCTGTTCGCGCTTACTTTATCAAAAGCGGAGGCGTTCGTCAAGCGGAGGAGAGAAAAAATGCTTTGGAATGCGAAAAGCGAATGCGTTGAGCTTGGTGGGGCGCGGATGGATTGCGTCCGCTTCGGCAGCGGCGGGAAAAACCTGATCATCCTGCCCGGCCTGTCGGACGGGCTGGCAAGCGTGAAGGGAAAGGAGCTGCTGCTTGCCCCGTCGTACAGGCTGTTTTTCGAGCGCTATACCGTTTGGATGTTCAGCCGAAGAGAGCCGCTTCCCCTTGGCTTCACGATCCGGGATATGGCGGCGGATCAGGCGGAGGCGCTGCGTATCCTCGGGATCGAGCGCGCCGCCGTGATGGGCGTTTCGCAGGGCGGCATGATCGCGCAGATCTTCGCAGCAGATTATCCCGCCATGACGGAGGCGCTGATCCTGGCCGTGACGGCTCCGTATGCGAACGAAACGGTCAAAGAACGCGTCGGACGCTGGATCAAAATGGCCGAACGGGGCGATCATAAAGGAATGATGATCGACACGGCCGAAAACAGCTATTCCGAGACGTATCTGCGCAAATACCGAAAGGCGTATCCGCTGCTGGGCGCGCTGGGCAGACCAAAGAGCTATGAGCGCTTTCTTGCAAACGCGCGGGCGATCCTCGGCTTTGACGCGCGTGATGCGCTTGACAGGATCAAATGTCCGACGCTGATCCTGGGCGGCGAAGAGGACAGGATCGTTGGGGCGGAGGCCTCGCGCGAGCTGCACGGGGCGATCGGCGGCAGCGAGCTGTTCCTGTATCCCGGGCTTGGCCACGCCGCCTATGAGGAGGCAAAGGATTTCAACACCCGGGTGTACCGCTTCCTGGAGGGCTGAGGCATGGCGGGGAGGATCATCCGCAAGCGCTTTTGTTTTTCCGGCGCGGTGCAGGGCGTGGGCTTTCGCTGGCGCGCGCGGCACGCGGCGGAGTGCTACGGCGCGACGGGCTGGGTCAGAAACGAGCGGGACGGCAGCGTGACGATGGAGCTGCAGGGCAGCGAGGAGACGATCGAGCGCGTGCTGGACGCCGTCGAACGCGGCGCGTATATCCACATAGACGGCATGGACGTACGCTCGCTGCCCGTCGTGACGGACGAGCGCGGCTTTTCCGCGCGCGGAGACTGGTAAAAAAACAATCAATAACCGGGAGAGTTTGACAATGGATATTCGCGATGAACTGGAGCTGCAGGACTGCCCGTATTGCGGCGGCGCGGGGCTGCTGGAGGAAGAGGGCGGCTGGTGCTGGTATGTGATGTGCATGGACTGCGGCGCGCTGACCGCGCACTTTGAGTTTTCGACGCCCGAGGGCAGACGCGAGGCGGCAAAGAAGGCCGCCCATGTGTGGAACATCGGCAAGGTCGTGCGCGGCGACATCGGAGAATAAGACATGGACGCGAGGACCTTTCTTGACATCCTGCATGTGGCGGAGCGCTTGAAGGACACGCCGCGACACTGCACGACGAGCCGCGGCCGCCGCGAAAGCGTGGCCGAACACAGCTGGCGCATCTCGCTGATGGCGCTGCTGGTAAAGGACGAATTTCCCGGCATCGACGCGGAAAAGCTTGCGGCGATGTGCCTGATCCATGATCTGGGCGAGTGCTTCACCGGAGACATCCCGACCTTTCGCAAGACGAAGGCTGATCGGGAGCGGGAGGATGCGCTGCTTGCCGACTGGGTGGACGGCCTGCCGGAGCCGACGCGGGGCGAATTCAGGGCGCTTTACCGCGAGATGGACGCGCAGCAGACGACGGAGGCCAAGGTCTATAAGGCGCTCGACAAGCTTGAGGCCGTGATCCAGCACAACGAATCGCCCCTTTCGACCTGGGAAGAGCATGAATACGCGCTCAACCGCAGCTATGCCTTTGACACGGTTGCTTTTTCGCCGTGGCTGACGGAACTGAGAAAAGAAATCCTGGCCGACACGGAGAAGAAAATCGAGACGGAACAGCCGTAAACGGTTGACATAATATAAGAGCGAACGGAATTCCTTCCGCTCGCTCTTTCAGCTTGCCAAAATAGTCTGCAGGACTATTTTGACTGCGCTTCTCCCGCCGCGCATTTTTGCGGAGCGCAAAAATGCGATTACCCGAAAAGACCTGATATTTCAGCCTTTTCGGACGGCGTGTTATTGTACACGAGGCGGGCCTTGCCCCCTCGAGCTCCCTTGCGCTGGTGCTTTTCTTGCCTCGAAGATCGTTTTTGAAAGGCTCTCTCTTGCGCTTTCCATCGCAAAATGGTAGAGTATTTTTATCCTTTTTTTCGGAGATGAAGCGGCATGGAAGACAAAAAACAGACCCGGAAAAATCTGATTATGTTTCCACTCGGCACCGTGGGACGCGACATGGTCTACTCTCTGGTCACCAACTTTCTCCTGACGTTTGTGCTCTTCACGCGCTCGCTGACGGCGGCGCAGCTTTCGGCCATCACGGCGATCATGGTCGGCGCGCGGATCTTTGACGCGCTCAACGACCCGATCATGGGCAACATCATCGAGCGCACGCGCACGAAATGGGGCAAGTTCAAGCCCTGGATCGTGATCGGCATGTTTTCGACCTCGGCGGTCATCTATGCCGCGTTCAACACCAAGCTGCAGGGCTGGAGCTTTGTGTGGTTCTTCGGGCTGATCTATTTCCTGTACTCGATCACCTACACGATGGGGGACATCTCCTATTGGGGCATGATCCCGGCGCTGAGCTCCGACGGCGACACGCGCAACGCCTTTACCGCGCGCACGACGCTGTTTGCCGGCATCGGCGGCACGGCGGCCAGCATCCTGATCCCGCTGCTTACCACGGGGGCGAACGCCATCGGCGGCAGCACAAGCGTGGCCTACGGGCGCATCGCGCTGGCGATCGCGTTCCTCGCCCCGGCCTTTTTGTGCTTTGTGCTCTTCGGCGTGCGCGAGCGGCGAGAGGATCTCAACGAGCCCGTCCCGCCCGTCAGCTTCAAAAAGATCTGGAGCACGATCTCCGGAAACGACCAGCTGATCTGGATCGCGGTCATCTTCCTGATCCACGAGATCGGCAACGGCGTCGTCATGTCCGGCATCGGCTCGACCTATATTTACTTTGAGTTTGGCTATGAGGGCGGGCTCTACTCGCTCTTCACGACCGTCGGCATGTCGGTGACGGCGCTGCTGATGGTCTTTTACCCTGCGATCTCGCGCAGGCTGCCGCGCAAAAAGCTGATGGGCGTGCTGGTCAAGGTTTCAACGCTGGGCTATATCCTGATGATCGGCGTGCTGGCCCTGCGCGCGGGCGAGCATTATGCCCTCGGCATGGATCTGAAGTTTTTGATCCTGACGATCGGCTATATGCTGGCGAACTTCGGCCAGTACGGCTTTTATCTGATTTTGATGATCTCGGTCATCAACACGGTGGAATACAACGAATACCTCCACGGCACACGCGACGAGGGCATCATCACCTCGCTGCGCCCCTTCCTGACGAAGCTGGCCTCGGCGCTGACGGTCGTGATCGCCTCGGCGACTTATATGCTGGCAGGCGTCACGAAGTACACCAACCAGATCTCCACCTTTGAAAACGCCGCGGCGTCCGGGCAGATGACCGAGAGCGACAAGCTCGCCGCGATCCACGAGCTGCTCGGCGGCGTCAGCCACAGCCAGAGTGTGGGGCTGCTGCTGGTCATGACGGTGCTGCCCTATGCGCTGATGCTGCTGAGCTATAAGCTGTATCTGCGGCGCTATAATCTGGATGAGGCGGAGTACGACCGCATCTGCGGCGAGCTGAATGCGCGCAGGGAGAGCAAAAGCGTATGAGTCTGACAAGGATCGCGTTGAAATTCGCTGCCCCAGCGCCGAAAATCGAGGGCTTTGAGCGTTTCCTGTTTATCGGCCCGCACCCGGACGACATCGAGATCGGCGCGGGCGCCACGGCGGCAAAGCTGGCCGCGGCGGGAAAACAGGTGAGCTTTCTGATCTGCCTCGACGGCCGCTACGGGATGAAAAACGCCCCGGCAGACATGACGAGCGAAAAACTGATCGGCATCCGGAAGGAAGAAACGATCGCCTCCGCCCGTGTGCTCGGTGTGGAAGATGTGCGGTTTCTGGATTTTTGCGACGGAGGTTTTTATGAGCCGGACGAGCTGCGCGGCGCCATGGCACAGGCCATCGGCGAGAGCGGGGCGCAGGTGATATTTGCCCCGGACCCGGACTGTGCGAGCGAGTGCCATGCCGACCATTTGAACGTCGGGCGGATCGCGAAGGAGCTTGCGTTTTTTGCGCCATTTGACGACATCATGGCGCGCCGCGGGGCGAAGAGCGCCCCGGTCGAGGCGATCGCCCTGTATATGACGGCGCGTCCCAACCGCTTTGTCAAAACAACGGGGTATCTCGAAAGGCAGCTTCATGCGCTGTTCGACTGCCATCAGAGCCAGTTCCCCCCGGGCTGCGCCGCGTCAAAGAGCATCGAGCTGTATCTGAAGCTGCGCGCGGCGGACTTTGGGCTGCGCACCCTCTCCCGGTCGGCGGAGGGCTTCCGCGTGCTGGGGCGGACGCAGATGCACTGTCTGCCCGAGGCGGGGCTGTAAAGAAAAATGCACCGGAGGAGGCGTTTATTAAGTCAGACGCTTCCTCCGCGCTTTCTGCAAACTCTCCTGACAGGCGAGCGAACTTGAAAACCGCGTTATGGTTTTCCGGGGAAAATACCGGTATCATTTACTCAGGATCCGGAAACAAACGACGCAGGGGGATATCAAAATGGAACTGGGAAAGAAAATCAAACAGCTCCGCTTCAAGGCGGGACTGACACAGGAACAGCTGGCGGAAAAGCTGGGGATCGGACCGCAGTCCGTTTCCAAATGGGAAAACGCTGTGTCGATGCCGGATATCACGGCGCTGCCGCTGATCGCGGAGCAATTCGGCGTGAGCATCGACGAGCTGTTCGACCTGACCAAAGAGCAGAAGCTGCGGCGCATCGAAAACCGTATGGATTGCGAAGCGGAGCTGCCCGCGGACGTGTTCCGGGACTATGAGGAATTTCTGAAGGAGCGCCTGGCCGAGGGCGGGGAGCGGGGACGCATCCTCAGCCTGCTCGGGCACCTCTACCACCACCGCATGGAGGCAGACGCGCGCCGCGTGAGCGCCTATGCCCGCGAATCGATCCGGCTCGCGCCGGAGAAAAAGGACTGCCAGTGGCTGCTCGACCGGGCGGAGGGCGCCGTCATCTGGGACTGGAACATCGCCAATCACGCCCGGACGATCGACTTTTACAAGGAGGTCGTCGCGCTCGATCCCGGCGAGCCGAAAAGCCCGCTGCCCTATTACTACCTGATCGATCATCTGATCGCCGACCGGCGCACGGAGGAGGCCAGGGCGTATCTGGAGGAGCTGCGGAAGCTCCCGGCGCACAAGCCGATGCTGGCCCGAACCTATGAGGCGCACATCGCGCTGGCGGAATTTGACGAGCGGCGGGCAGACGCGATCATGGAGCAGGCGCTGCGGGACTTTGACCCGGAGAGCGGCATCCTCTTCGAGGCCGCGCAGTATTACGCGGGCAAATGCGACTACGAGCGAGCGGTCGAGCTCTACGAGGCGTCCTACGCCGCCGACAAAAAGCCGCGCTTCATCGACGCCCTGCAGGGGATCGCGGCGATCCGCGAGATTCAGGGGCGCTATGCCGAGGCGGCGGCCGCGTACGACCGGATCCTCGAGAATATGCGCGAGGAGTGGGGCTTCACCGAGGAGGTCGCGCTGACAGACGCGCAGCGGGAAAAGGCCCGGCTGCTTGCAAAAGCGTAAAACGGCAGAGACACGACAGACTGAAAAAACGGCGTGACCGATGCGGTCACGCCGTTTTTGGCGTTGTGATGGAGAAGAGAGCTACAGTTTGTCCCGATAAGCCTTGAGGGCGGTGGGGAGAGAGTATTCCCTGCGGATCGTCTCCGCCGTCTCCCAGACATAGCCGGAAAGCTCTTCCGGCAGCACGACGCGCCATCCCGTCATGTGCCATTCGACATGCGTGAAGATGTGCTTTGCTCTGCCGCAGGGTCCGATTGAAAGCGCGGCGGGGAAGAGGGCGGCGATCTGCGGCTCTTCAAGCGTGCCGCTGAATGAAGGGAACTCCCACAGACCGGCGAGCAGGCCCTTTTCTTCGCGGCGGCGGATCGCGTATTTCCCGCCGCAGCGCAGGAGCAGCACGGTCCGCTCTTCGATGCGCCGCGCCTTCGGCGCGCTGCGTACCGGATACTGTGCCGGATCGCCCGCGGCGCGGGCGCGGCAGAGGGAAGCGACCGGACAGGCGCCGCACAGCGGCTCGCCGTTCGGAATGCAGACCGTCTCGCCCAGCTCCATCAGCCCCTCGGTGACAAGGGCGGCCTTTTCGCCCGACGGGTAGACGCCGCGCAGCTGCGCTGTGACGCTCTTTCGCACGGCGGGGGACATGACGTCGTCCCGGGAGGCAAGCAGGCGCGAGACGACGCGCAGCACGTTGCCGTCCACGGCGGGTTCGGGGCGGTGAAAGGCGAGAGACGCGATCGCCCCGGCGGTGTAATCGCCGACGCCGGGCAGCGAGCGCAGCTCCTCCGCCGTCGCGGGAAGCTCGCCGCCAAAGCGCTCGATGATCTGCTGCGCCGCCTTTTTCAGATTGCGCGCCCGGGAGTAGTAGCCGAGACCCTCCCAGAGCTTCATCAGAGCGTCGTCGTCGACCGCGGCGAGCGCGGCGACGTCCGGCAGCGCGGCGAGAAAGCGCTCGTAATAGGGGATCACAGCCTCGATGCGCGTCTGCTGGAGCATGATCTCCGAGATCCAGACGTGATAGGGCGTGGGGGAGCGGCGCCAGGGCAGATCGCGGCGCACGGAGGCGTCCCAGTCCGCGATACGCGGCAGGGCAGCGGCAAGTATATCGCGATCGGTCATGGGCGCACCTCCTCTTGCATTTTTTCGCATTATACCATTTCCATTTTCCTGTGGCAAGCGGGGCGGTGTTCTGCTATAATCGAGACAGGAAAAAGAGGTGGAGAAGCATGACGGATAAAAAGATCGGCGCGGCGCTGCTGCAGACCGGCTGCGGCGCGGTGCGCGGCAACGAGCGGGAGGACTGTCTCGAATTCCTCGGCGTGCCCTATGGGAGGGCGGAGCGCTTTGAATATGCCTCCGCAGTGGATCACTGGGACGGGGAGCTGGACGCGACGGCCTTCGGCCCGGCCTGCCCGCAGAACCGCGGCTGGCACGAGCATATGGAGGACGCGACCTTTCGCTTCTATAAGCGGGAGTTTCGCGAGGGAAGTCAATTCACCTACAGCGAGGATTGCTTGAATCTGAACGTCTACGCGCCGAAGGAGGCGCATAACTGCCCGGTCGTGCTGTTTTTCCACGGCGGGGGCTTTGAATCCGGCGTCAACTGCGAAAGCCCCTTTGACGGCGGTGAACTGGCAAGGCGCGGGATCGTTACGGTCTTTGCCAACTATAGGCTCGGACCGCTGGGGTATCTGACGCATCCGGAGATCCAAAAGCGCTATGGCCGCGACGGCAATTTCGGTCTCGACGACCAGCTGACGGCGATCCGCTGGGTCAAGAGGCATATCGGCGACTTCGGCGGCGACGGGGAGAACATCACGCTGCTGGGGCAGAGCGCCGGGGCGATCTCGATCCAGTACCTCTGTCTGAACCACGCGAACGAAGGACTGTTTCAGCGCGCGGCGATGATGTCCGGCGCGGGGCTGTTTCCGCGCTTCGCCCTGCCGCGCAGGGCGGCGGACACGCACGCCTACTGGGAAGAGTTCATTCGCGACGCGGGCTGTAAAAGCTTTGAGGAGCTGCAGAACGCCTCGCTCGACGCGATCTTCGACGCGGTCGAGACGATCCGGGCGCGGCGCAAGGACTCGACCTATAACACGATGCCGGTCGTCGACGGCTGGCTGATCCCAAAGCCGGTTGACCGCATGATCCGCGAGGCGATGAAGCTCGATTATCTCATCGGCTTTACGAACACGGATCTCTTCGCGCCGGTCATGGCGCGGATCGGCATGAACTTTGCAAAGAAGAACAACGGCTTTGCGTATTTCTTCGACCTCGATTCGCCGGGGGATGACAGCCGGGCTTTTCACTCCTGCGATCTGCGCTATATCTTCGGCACGCTTTCAAACGGATGGCGGCCTTATGGGGAACGCGACCGCGAGGTATCGGGGCAGCTGATGGACTATCTTGCCAACTTTGCCCGCTGCGGCGACCCCAACGGGGACGGTCTGCCGCGCTGGGAGCGAGGCGGAGGAAAGGCATTAAGGTTTACAAAAAGCGATACTAAAATGAGTTATGTAAACTATTTGCGGCTTGCCCGCAACTTCCTGGAAAAAGGAGATCCCAAGGCATGAAGTTTGACCATCGCTTTGTCCTGACGGAAGCAACGCCGTCGATGCGTCTCTATCACGCGGACGGCGTGAGCATGCGCCTGGACTTTTTTGACCATATCCTGCGCGTGGCGCTGCTGCGCGACGGCGCGGCGCTGCTGCCGACCTGGAGCGTCTGCCCCGGGGAGGAGGACTGTGCGCTTAGCGGGCGCGACAAGCTGTCGACCGATGGCTTTTCGGCCGTGTGTCCCGCCGTTGAGGAGGACGCGGAGGAAGTGCGTTTTACGCTGGCGGGCGCCCGATTTACGGTAAAGAAGAAAAATTTTTGTATCACGGCGAGAAACGGAAAGGGCGTTCTCTATGCAGACCGCAGCGGCCTTGCCTATAACTTCGACGGCGAGCTCGGCGACGGCTCGGCGCACTATACGCGCCGCGAGGAGGGCGAGCGGATCTTCGGTCTGGGCGACAAGTGCGGCGCGGTGAACAAGGCCGGGCGCAGCTTTGCGCTGGCCGCCGTGGATTCGATGGGCTTTTCCGCCGCGGCGAGCGATCCGCTGTACAAGCAGATCCCGTTTTACATCTGCGAGCGGGGCGCCGGATCGTACGGCCTTTTCTATGACACCTGCTCGAACGGCCGCGTGGATTTCGGCGCGGAGCACGACAACTATTTCGAGCCCTTCTCCTCGATCCGCTTCGAGGAGGAGAACATGGTCTTTTATCTGATCCTCGGCACGACGGCGGAGATCGTGCAGCGCTTTTCCGCTCTCTGCGGCGAAACCGCGCCGGTGCCGGACTGGGCCTTTCGCTACTGCGGCAGCACGATGGAGTATACCGACGCGCCGGATGCGGACGCACGTTTGCGGGGCTTTGCGGACAAGTGCGCGGCAAGCGGCATCCGTGCGGGAGGTTTTTATCTCTCAAGCGGCTATACGCAGATCGGCGAGCAGCGCTGTGTGTTCCACTGGAACCGAGACAAGATCCCTTCGCCGGAGGGGCTGGCCGCGTACTTCCGGGAAAACGGCATGGAACTGATCGCAAACGTGAAGCCGGCGTTTCTGACCACGCATCCGCTCTATGACACGATCGCGCAGCGCGGCTGGTTTTTGCATTACGCCGACGGCGCGCCCGCCTGTTTCCCATTCTGGGGCGGGATGGCGAGCTATCTGGACTATACCCACCCCGACGCCTATGCCTTTTGGAAGACGTGCGTGAAGACGCAGCTGGTCGAAAAGGGCTATCGCAGCATCTGGAACGACAACAACGAATATGACGTACAGGACGCAGACGTGTTGGCAGACGGCTTCGGCCGCGAGACAAGGGCGAGACTGATCCGCCCGCTGTTCTCCTATCTCATGGCGCGCGCCAGCCGCGAGGCTGTGACGGAGACGATGGGGGAGGACTATGTGCCCTTCAACGTCTCCCGCTGCGCGATGGCGGGCACGCAGCGCGCGGCGACGACCTGGACGGGAGACAACTGCACCGCGTTTTCCGAGCTGCGCTATAACCATTATCAGGCGATGACGATGGCGCTGACGGGCTTCTTGTTCTTCGGTCAGGATATCGGCGGCTTTTCCGGCCCGCGGCCGGACGAGGAACTGTTTCTGCGCTGGCTGCAGTACGGCGTGTTCACGCCGCGCTTTGTCCTTCACTCCTGGAAGCCGGGGAAGGAGAGCACGATGCCCTGGCTGTACCCGGAGAGGATGGACAGCGTGCGGGCGATCTTTGCCCTGCGCGAAAAACTGCTGCCGTATCTGAGCGAAGAGGGCGAGCGCTGCAGAAGAGAACATCGGCCGCTGATTTATCCTGTGTTTTTGCGCGAGGAGGGCTATGACTGTGAAGCCGACTGCTTTTTCTGCGGCGATCGGATCCTGGCCTGCCCGGTGTTTGACCGCGGGGCCGAGACGGTGACGGTAAAGCTGCCGTGCTGCGGCGAGGGCTGGCTTTTGCGCGGAGAGGGAGAGCCGATCCCCGGAGGGGAAACGATCAAGGTTCCCTGTCTGCCGACAGACCTGCCGGTCTGGTTTGAAATCAAATAAAATATCCCGGATCTGTCGATCCGGGATATTTTTATATGGCGCGGTATCAAATATCGATGCTGTTGTTCTCGTAATGCTCACGCAGCTTGAGCTCCTTCTGCTCCTGCAGCTCCGCGACCTTTTTGCGCGTCAGCGGGTAATAGACAAAGAGCATCAGGGCCATCAGGCCGAAGAGCACGGCGGGGATGAGCGTGGCGAGATCGTACATTTTTTTGAGATTGCCAATCGTCTGGACAGCGCCTTTTTCATACTTGTAGTGCATCCCGAGCAGCGCGCCGTTGACGCACACGGCCGAGAGTACCTGGCCGAGCTTGCGGAAGAAATTGAAGACGGAGTAGGCGGTGCCGTCGTCGCGGCTTCCGGTCCGGACTTCAAGATCGTCGATCGTATCGGTCACCATGGCCCAAAGCTGCATGACCAGCGTGGTCAGACCGCAGCCGCTGACAAAGCAGAGCGCGAGAAAGATCCACATCAGCTTCTCCGGCGCCATGCCCCGCAGGAAGAAGAGGACCAGGTTGGCGGCGGCCGCCGCCGCGACGCCGACGGCGCAGACCTCCTTTTTGCCGATCCTGCGCGCCATGCCGGGGAGGAGGAACATCATCACAAGCATCGGGGAATAGGTGCAGGCCTGGGAGGCCAGATTCATCCAGTTGGCGTGGAAGTAGTCGTCAAAAAGATAGGTGTAAAAGCTCTGCGTGAACATCTGGCCGGCGAGGAGCAGCATGGAGATCAGACTGACGGAGACAAAGGCGCGATTGGCGAAAAGCAGACGGAGCGCCTTTGCGGTGGCGCCTTTTTCGCTCTTCTGCGGCTTTGTCTTGACGCGCTCGCGGTTGAGCGTATAGGCGATGAGCAGCATCACAAACGAGCAGACCGCCATGATCACCACCCCGCGGATCACGGGGGCGTACTGCATATCGGTGATTGCCTTGCCGTTTTCGCCAAGCACGACGTTCCCGTTTGCATCGAGGCGCTTTTCATAGGCAAAGCTGGCGATCAGCAGCACCGGGATCGAGCCGAGCGCCGCGCCGATCGAGCGCCAGACCGAGAGCTTGTTGCGCTCGTGCGCGTCCGTCGTCACGACCGAGGCGAGCGAGCCGAAGGGGATCTGCAGCACGGTGTAGGCCATGCCGAAGAAAATGTAGGTCACAGTCGCATACACGCAGGTCGCGACGGTGTGGCCCTCCTCGCCCATGCCGGGGAAGCGGAGGAACATCAAAACCGCCGAGAGCGCAAGCGGGAAGGCCGCGTACAGGATCCAGGGGCGGTAGCGTCCGCCCTTGCCCGGCCTCGCCGTGTCGCAGATGCGGCCCATGATCGGGTCGTTGATACCGTCCCAGATGCGCGCCGCGATGAACATCAGCATGATGAAGAGCGGGCTGAGATGGAAGATGTCGGTGTAAAACTTCTGCAGCAGGGTCGTGACAAGGCTGAAAACAAGGCACCCGGCCGTGTCGATCATCGCATAGCCGATATAGTCCTTTGTCTTCAGACCGCTGGTGCGCGCGATGTAGGATTCGTTCATCTCTCTTCTCCTTTACCAATCGTTATCCGCATAAATCTGCCGCAGACGGGCGATCTCCTCCTCCGGCAGCGGGGGCTGCAGGGGATTGTTGCCCGTGCGGAAGCAGGGCTCAAAAAATGAAATGGGTGTGACGTCGGCGACCTCCGGCCGGATGTCCACGCGGGCGAAGAGACCGTTGTCCAGCTCGAAGAGCGCGTGGTCGCGGTAGTAACCGATATATGCGCCGAGCACAGGCTTGCGATAGGGCTTTTGGCTGATTTCATACAGTTCCGGCGTGTCGGCGACAAAGACGACGTCGAGCGCGCGGTCCCTTGCCTCGCGCAGGGCGATCTTGACGGCTTCGTCCTTCGGAAAGCGGTAATAGAGGGCGGAGAAGAAGGGCATCGCGATGCTGCGGCAGCCTAAGCTCTCGGCCAGGTCAAAAATGCTTTGATAACAGTAGTGCAGCACCAGCAGCTCGTTTGCCTTTCCCGTCAGCCACACCGGCGCGGCCGTGATGATCAGCCGGGAAAAGGGGAGCGAACAGGCGTCAGCCTCGGCCGCGCGGCCGACCGAGACGAAACGCAGCGCCCTGATCGCCCGGTGCAGCTCGTCTCCGCCCGCGGCGGCAACGGCCCGGCATGTGGGCATCTCGCTGGGCGAGAAGTCGATCTCGATACTGATGGCGACGGCGTCGGTTCGCTGTGAGAGGATATCTCCCTGTACGACGCGGTAGGACATGGGCATCCCTCCGAGTTTTTTCTTTATTTTACTCCCCTGTGCTCTCGCTTGGCAAGTGCATATAATCATGATTGGCAAGGGGACGGAATTGTGATAAAATCGCGTATATCGTTTCAAGCAAAGGGGAGGGCGCACATGCGGGACTATCCGATCCTGAAAAGCAAGCTGTTTTTGTACCTGACCGAGTTTTTTGCCGGCGTATCCGTCATGGCGGTGGAGCTTGGCGCGAGCCGTCTGCTTGCGCCGTACTTCAGCTCGTCGCAAATCGTGTGGACGATCATCATCGGCACGATCATGATCGCGATGGCGCTGGGCAATCTGTACGGCGGACGCGCGGCGGACAAAAACCCCGACCCCGCGCTGCTCTATCGCCGCATCCTGATCGCCGCGGTGTGGATCGCCGCGATCCCGGTGCTGGGAAAATATATCATCATGGGCGTCACGGCCCTTTTGATCTTCACGGTCAGCAACAATTTTCTCGTGGTCGCGGCCTTTGTCTCGTGCATGGTGATTTTCGTCTTTCCGCTGTTTTTGCTGGGTACGGTCACGCCTTCGCTGGTCAAATCGACGGTGGAAAGTCTGGACGACAGCGGCCGCACGGTCGGAAGGCTCGGCGCGTGCAACACGATCGGCAGCATCCTGGGCACCTTTTTGCCGACCTTCGTCACGATCCCTACGGTCGGCACGTCGGTGACCTTTCTGCTCTTCTCCGGCATCCTGCTTGCGATCGCGCTGGCTTTCTTTCTCAGCGCGAAGACAAAGCTGCGCACGGCGGTGATCTGCCTGATCCTCTTTATCCTGTGCGCAATCTTCGGGCGCAGCACGGCCTTTGCCTTTTGGGAAGAGGATCTGACGTACGAGGGCGAATCGGTCTATAACTATCTGCAGGTCAAGGAGGACGAGCGCAGTATCGTCCTGTCGACCAACGTCCTCTTCGGCGTGCAGTCGGTGACGATGAAGGAGGGCGGCCTCACGGGCATGTATTACGACTATGCCCTGGCCGCGCCGGTCATGTGCGGGAAAGAGGCGCCGCGCGTGCTTGTCCTCGGCAACGGGACGGGCACCTATGCCAGACAGTGCCTTGACTATTTCCCCGGTGCGTCGGTCGAGGGCGTGGAGATCGACGGGCGGATCACCGACCTTGCCTGGCGGTATTTTGACCTCCCGGGGGAGGTACAGGTGACGGAGTACGACGGCCGCGCCTTTTTACAGGCGGTCGATACAAAGTATGACGTGATCCTGGTGGACGCCTATCAGGATATCACGATCCCGTTTCAGATGTCCTCGGTCGAGTTCTTCACGCTGGTGCGCGAGCATCTTGACGAGGGCGGCGTGATGGCCGTGAATATGAACATGCATTCCGACGGCGAGGGCAGCATCAACGAATCGCTTTGCGACACGATCGCCGCGGTCTTTCCCACCGCTGTGACGGCGGACGTGCGCGGCAACACCAACCGCGAGCTTTTTGCCTGCGTCGAGGGCGATCCGGCGGAGCGGCTGGCGGAAAACCTGGCAAAGCTTGCGCCGGGCGAGCTGCGCGGCATGATGGAAACCGTCGGCGCACGCCTGATCCCGGTGACGGGCGGCAGCCACGTGCTGACCGACGACCGCGCGCCGGTCGAGGTGCTGGGCATGCGGGCGATCGACGCGCTGATTTCGGACGAGCTGGTGTGGGTGCGCGGCATTTATGAGCGCGAAGGGCTGCGCGGCCTGATCGAAAACTTTGCCTGAAAAGGGAGGAACCAACCGTGAAAACCGTTGATTACAGCGTGCTGTGCGCCGAGGCGGAAAGCCTGATTTCCGGCGTGGGGCATCCGATCGCGAATCTGTCCAATCTCTCGGCGCTGATCTTTCAGACGCTTAGCGACTTAAACTGGGCAGGCTTTTATCTCGCCGAGGGCGAGACGCTGGTGCTCGGCCCGTTCCAGGGCCGCGTCGCCTGCATCGAGATCCCGTTCGGGCGCGGCGTTTGCGGCACGGCCGCAAAGGAGGACAAAACTCAGCTCGTGCCGGACGTGCATGCTTTTCCGGGCCATATCGCCTGCGACGGGGCGTCCAATTCCGAGATCGTGATCCCGCTGCACCGTGCGGGAGAGGTCGTCGGTGTGCTGGATATCGACAGCCCGGTCCTGAACCGGTTTTCCGAGGCAGACCGGGAGGGGCTGGAGGCGCTTTCCGCCGTGATCGAGAAGCATGTATTCGGATAAAAAAAGGGAGGGGCCAGCCCCTCCCCTGCAAATGTATGATCAAACGGATCGGAAACCGGCGGTTTCCGATCCGTTTGATCATTCCTCGCGCAGCGGCAGCCACCAGGTGAAGCCGAAGGCGAGACAGTTTGCGATCCACTCCGCCGCGCCGACGCCCTTTTCCTTTGCGACCTTGCGGCCGATCGTGAGCGTTTCGGCAAGGTGCATCGCGAAAAGCACGATCAGCGGGATCGGTTTTTTCCTCGCCGCGAGCGCCGCGAAGACGGCATACAGCACGACGCAGATCGGCTTGCCGAACCATTTGGTCAGTTTCAGAAACATCGTTTTTTCTCCTCTCTGTATCAGATCAGTGCAGGAAGCCGTTGATGATCTGCTCCTCGGCCTCCGCCTCGGTGAGGCCCAGCGTCATCAGCTTGGTCAGCTGGTCGCCGGCGATCTTGCCGATCGCGGCCTCGTGGACGAGCATCGCGTCGATATCGTTGGCCTCGAGCGAAGGGATGGCCAGAATATGGCCGCGGTCCATGATGATCGAATCGCACTCGGTATGGCCGCTGCAGGGCGCGTTGCCGGTGATGCGGGCGTTGAAGGTCTGGGAAGAGTCGTCGCGCGCGACGCTGCGGGAGACGACGTCCGCCGTCGCGCCCGCGCCGTTGAGATTGACCTGGTAGCTGCTGACGGCGTTCTGGCTGCCGTGGGTCATCAGACGCTCTTTGACGACGAGCCTGGCGCCGCTCTTCAGCTCGGCGATCGTGGTGCGCTCGGTCGAGTCGACGCCCTTGATCTGCTCCATTTCCATTTCCATGGAGCTGTCCTCTTCCATATAGCACTCGGTCACCGGGTTCAAGATGCGCTGGCCCTTGCCGTCGCCGGAGCCGTAGTGCTTTTCCACGTATTTGACCTTGGCGCCGCGGCCGACAAAAAAGCGGTGGACGCCGTCATGCTCGCTGTCCTGGCCGCCGCAGTTGTCGATGCCGCAGCCGGCTACGATCACGACGTCGGCGTCCTCGCCGATATAAAAATCGTTATACACCGTCTCCTTGATGCCGCTCTCGCTGATCACGACGGGGATATGGACGCTTTCGTTTTTGGTGCCCGGCTTGATGCGGATGTCGATGCCGCTGCCGTTTTCCTTGGAGATGATGTCGATGTTGGCGGTGGTGTTGCGTCCGGCAAGCTGGCTGTTGGCGCGGAAGTTGTAGGCGCCGGCCGGAACAGAATGAAGATCGGCGATCTCGGAGATCAGCCGTTTCTGGATCGCGTCAAGTTTGACCATGTTGCACGCCTCCCTTACTGCAGCTTTTCACAGACGCTGACCGGCGCGGTCTTGCCGATCAACTCCGGCAGGATCTTGTCCGGCGCGCCGCGCTTGGTGATACGGCCGCCCGAGAGCACGATGATCTCATCGGCGATCCGCAGGATGCGCTCCTGATGGGAGATGATGACGATCGAGCTGTCGCGGATCTCGCTCTGCATCTTTTCAAAAATGCGGATCAGATTCTGAAAGCTCCACAGGTCGATGCCGGCCTCGGGCTCGTCAAAGACGCTGAGCTTGGTCCGGCGGGCGAGGAGCGTTGCGATCTCAATGCGCTTGAGCTCACCGCCGGAGAGAGAGGAGTTGATCTCGCGGTCGATATAATCGCGGGCGCACAGACCGACCTCGGAGAGATATTCGCAGGCGGCGGAAAGAGAGATATTCTTTCCCGCGGCGAGACGGAGCAGATCCTGCACCCGGATGCCCTTGAAGCGGACGGGCTGCTGAAAGGCAAAGCTGATGCCGCGCCTGGCGCGCTCGGTGATGTCAAGAGCCGTGATATCCTCGCCGTCTAAAAGAATACTGCCGGAAATCGGCCTTTCGATGCCCATGATCAGGCGAGCAAGCGTGGATTTGCCGCTGCCGTTCGGGCCGGTGATGACGACGAATTTGCCGTTTTCGACTGTCAGACTCAGATCGTGGATGATCTCTTTTTCCCTGTTCTCCTCGCTGACCGCGAAGCTCAGGTTCTTGATCTCAAGCATGGTTTGTCTCCTTTGTGCGTTTTGTTCAAGCTTTACTATTTTATGCTAAAACCGGTCGCTTTGCAATAGACGCGGCAAAGAAAAAATGGAAAAAACAGGACGAGGAAGGGGCAAAGAGAAGAGAGACTGGAAATGATTGACTTTTATTCCTACGGAAGATAGAATGGGCACGGATGCCCGGACGGGCAAAAAAACGGCGAGTAACGGTTCGGGGAGGAAACGGCATGAACACGACCGTCTATAAGAAAGAGCTGGGATGGGAGAGCTTTCTTTTCCCGCTTATCTTCGCGGCGTTTTTTGCACTTTTCGCGTTTCGCATGGGTCTGGCCAACACGATCAACACGATGATGAACACGGCCTATCGGCTGCTGATCGACACGGTGTTATACATCACGGCGGTATGTGTGATCATGGGCGCGATCTCGGCCCTCTTAAGCGAATTCGGCTTCGTCTCGCTTGCCAACCGCGTGCTTCAGCCGCTGATGCGCCCGGTGTACGGTATGCCGGGAGCCTCGGCGCTCGGCGTGGTGACGACCTTTCTGTCGGATAACCCCGCGATCCTAGCGCTGGCGGAGGATCAGAATTTCCGCCATTTCTTCAAGGCGTACCAGTTTCCGGCGCTGACCAATCTCGGCACGGCCTTCGGCATGGGGCTGATCGTCTGCTCGTACATGTACAGCCTTTCACCGGCGATGGACCGTCCGCTGGGCGCGGCGGTGCTGATCGGGCTGCTCGGCGCGGTGATCGGCAGCGTCATCTCCACCCGGTTGATGCTGATCTTTACGAAAAAGCATTTCGGCACCGAGGCGGCGCTGCCGCCGCTGGAGGGCGAAGCGGCCGAGACGCCGAGCGGCATGCGCCCGGTGCGCTGCGGCGGGATCGGAAGCCGCGTGATGGGCGCGATCCTGGAGGGCGGCCACAGCGGCGTGAAGATGGGCGTGGCGATCGTGCCGGGCGTGCTGGTCGTGTGCACGATGGTGATGATGCTGATCAACGGCCCGTCGGAGAGCGGCGCCTATACGGGCGCGGCGTACGAGGGGATCCGCCTTCTGCCGGTGCTGGCCGGCAAGATCGACTTTTTACTCAAGCCGCTCTTCGGCTTTTCCTCGCCCGAGGCGATCGGCGTGCCGGTGACGGCGCTGGGCGCTGCGGGCGCCTCGCTGAGCCTGACGGCCACGCTCGTCCGCCAGGGGCTTGCCGGACCGAACGACATCGCCGTTTTTACCGCGATGTGCATGTGCTGGAGCGGCTACTTAAGCACGCATACCTCGATGATGGACAGCCTGCACTGCAAGGAGCTGATCGGCAAGGCGATCGCGTGCCATACACTGGGCGGTCTGTGCGCGGGCGTGGCGGCGCACTGGATCTATGTGCTGCTGTCGATGCTGTTCTGAGCGAGAATACAGGATAATACAGTACAAAAAGGCCTCCCCGGTCGGGGAGGCCTTTTTGCATGCTTTGGTATCATACTAGAACCTCATAAAAACCTTTAATTCTTAAAGTTTTTTATAGCGCCGTAAGGCGCGTAGAGGTTCTGCATGAGACGTATTTTCAGCGCCTTTGCGCTGAAAATGCCGCAGAAACTGCGGCTTATCTGATTAAAGAGTTTAATCAGATAATAGTATCAGAACATCAGCAGGAGCGCGTCGTAAAAGCTGGCGGTCCAGGTGATGAAGTTGTGGCCCGCGTCGATCTCGAACAGGCGGGCGTTTTCTCCGTCGGTGAGCGCGTCGATCGAGGAACAGAGCACTTCGTAATCATAGCGGTGGCCGCGGACATAGAGATATTCGTCCTTCAAGCCGACTGTCGCGATATAGCTTTTGATCGAAAAGGCGTCGCGCCCCTCGGCGCGCATCTGGCGCGGCACGTCGCCGATATAGCCGTTGGAAAAACAGCAGAAGTTGGCCGCCACGTCAAGACAGCGGGCCATGCCGACGCCGT
Organism: Oscillospiraceae bacterium; assembly: GCA_017444665.1. GTDB lineage: Bacteria > Bacillota > Clostridia > Oscillospirales > Oscillospiraceae > Limivicinus. Next base: position 2,304 of record JAFSWC010000060.1, on the reverse strand, counting down.
ATGTGTAGATCGACCCGCGGCTTAAGCCGCCGATTGCGATATGCTCGCGCGCGGCGGCGATCTCATCGTAACTGTCGCCCTCCATCCAGGTGGAGAAGCTGCGCGCAATATAGGGCAGGAGCGTGTTCTTGATCAGCCCTTCCCCGTAAAAGCTGCTTTTGAGAAAGCGGTTGTCAATGGCGACGACGATAAAGGGATCGCACAGATGCTCGTCAATGATATTGTCATAAACAGTGTAAAACTGGATATCGCCGCGGTGGGTACGCTCCGGCGCGTCGGTCCAGTCATCACAGCTGCCGCCGTCGCCGTGGAGCATGATCGCCACGTTATAGCGTGTTTCCTCATTATAATCCCAGGGCAGATACACCGCCAGCTCGAGCGTCAGCCCATCGGGGAGCGTCAGCGTGTCGCGCAGGCAGCGCCCGCTGTGGGCGGAGGGAGAAAAATAGCGGTCCGGCAGCTCGGCGGTATAGAGCGCGGCCTCTTTGCCGCAGACGTCACAGACGCCGTCCATGCCGAAGTGGTGGTTGAATTGCCTGCCGCAGACCGGACAGGCGGCCGTTTCCGCGCTGTGTGTCTCGTGCGGGCAGGCCCAGCGGCAGTCGAGACAGAAAAAGTCGCTGTCAAAGCCGTGCTCGTGCAGGCATCTCTCGCCGCATTCGACGCAGAGATGGCTTTCGGCGTCAAAGCGATGAATGTGCACCGTCGGCTCCGGCGTGGGGGCGACCTCCTGTACGACTTCAAGCGGGCGCAGCAGAAGAGAGATGCGGCCGGAGACCAAAAAGAGCGCGACCAGCAGGAGGGCGACGATCCCGAACACGGCGAGCGTGGTGACCGATGATTTTTTCACTGCGACCCTCCTTTGTTATGTAAACTAAAATTCGGCGGCTCAAAGCCCGTACAGAAAGCGGAGCACGGCGCAGATCACAAGGGTGCCGAGCAGCATCGCGGCAAAGGAGACCGGCCATTTTCCGTCCCGGTTGAAGCCGTAAAAATCATCCCAGCGGCCCTCGTCCGGCCCGAGGACGACCTTGTAGAGATAAAACGCGCCGTAGAGCAGCACGGGGATCTCGCCGAGCAGGGAGAGCGGAAAGGACAGGGGATAAAACCGCTCGGTAAAGCAGAACGAAACAACGGCGAGAAGCGGCCCGATCAGATGGAAATACAGATCGCGCTTCCTGAACATCTCCCCGTAGCCGTACTGCGGGCCCAGAAAAACCATCACCGTGGTGAAGGTAACGGTCACGGCCGCGACGGAGACGTACTTTGTCAGCCAGATCCAGCGCGGCGGCGCGCCGCGCAAAAGCGCAGCGGCCATCAGCAGCGAGGCGAGGGCGCAGAACAGATTGGAGAGGATCGTAAAGTAACGCAGCGCGGCGACGCCGCGCGCAGCGTCCGTCTTGCCCTCGGAAAAGAAATAGCTGAAATATAAAACCGTCGTCACCAAAAACAGAAGCAGGTTCAGCGCAATCATTTCAGAAATCTCCTCAGCTCTTGTTCGGGCGCCTCGGGCAGCAGCTCGCGCAGATGCCCGAGCAGCCGCGCGTACGATTCCTCCGGCGAGCGGTCGTAGACGTGGTCGGAAAAGGCGCCGCCCATAAACTTCTCCGGCGTCGTATAGGACGCGACGCCCCAGCCGCGGCGGTTGCCGAGCTTGTCCGCTGCATACACAAAGTCGCAGATCACGACGTAGCCCATCTCCTGCAGGCGCGAGATCGAGGCGTCAAAGCCGCGTTTCCCCGCGGTCTTCTGACCGCTGCGCGCCGTGTAGGCATAGCCGCCAAGCGTTCGCAGCTCTTTTGACAGGATCGGGGCGTTCGCGTCGACAAGGTCGAACAGCTCCTTGTCGTCAAAGCGGGCCAGACCATCGTCATAGCGCGCGTCGAAGTCGTAGCCGTCGCGGCGGTAATTGGCCAGGTCGCAGAACCATTCGCGGCTGACGTAGGCGGCCTTTTTCTCAAAAAACTTGCCGTAGGCGCAGTTCGTCTCGCGGATCACAGGGCCTTTCCAGTCCCAGCAGCACTCTCCCGTGTCCGACCACAGCGCGGCGGGATAACAGTGCTCCTCCAGCGAAAAGCCGGGCAGGGAATTGGCGAAATAGGGGACGATCCCGAAGGTCTCGACGGCCCGGGCAAGGTCCTCCTTTGTTCTGACATAAAAATCAAAGCGCATGTTCCGCCTCCCGGAGAGATTTGATCGCAAACCCCATTTTAGTCAAAACGCGCCGCCTTTGCAAGGGGGCGGGCAAAAAAGAAGAGAGGGGAAAGAACGGCGGACCCGGCGGAAAATAATAAAGCGAGATTT
>JAFSWC010000059.1 GCA_017444665.1 Oscillospiraceae bacterium | reverse complement strand
GCGCGGGCGACGTAGAGATTGTCCTTCACGAGATCATAGATAAATACCACGCCCAGCATGATCACGACCGGCGGGATCACGATCCCCAACAGAGCCGCCAGCGCGCCGGGAACGCCCGCCGCCTGGTAGCCGAAGAGGACGCTGGCGTTGCCGACCATGATGCCCGGGATGGATCGGCCGACGGAGGTGAAGTCCAGCAGCTCCTCGTCCGTGATCCAGCGCTGCTTTTCCACGTATTCTTTTTGGATCTGCGCTACGATGCTCCATCCGCCGCCGAAGGTGAAACAGCCGAATTTCAGAAAAGTGAGGAAGATGGACAGCGTGCGGCGCAACTGCTGCTTTGTCATGGGCAAATCTCTGTTTCCCGCCGACCGGATCCCCGCGCCGCGCGGCGGCAGACCGCAGCGGGCAGGGCAGCCGGGAGGACTCTTTCTTTACGAATAAACCGCATTTTGTTTCTTTTTTGTTATTGTAGCATAAAGACGGCCATATGGAAATATTTTTCTTGTTGGTTTTTTCAGTTTTTCGGGGGTCAGGAAAGCGGTAGGCTCTTGTTCTCGCTGCGGCTCTGTTTTCGGAGCTTTCCGGTCCGCATCTTTTGCCAATTTGTGTATAATCATTCGTCAACGCCTCTTTTTTATTCGTTTCTCCTTCGGCAGGGTGAACAGCATTTGCTGCCCGGGTTGGTCAAAAAGTCACAGATTCGCCAAATTTTACATCATTTTTCGGCCATCTGTTGACGGATGGGAAAAGCGGATTATAATGAATGCAACTGAACAAAGTATGATAGAGGCGCGGGAAAGATCAGTAGCTCCCTTCTCAGACGCGGCGGGGACCGCGGGGGCGAAAGGCTTTACCGCCGAAGGGTATCCGTTTTCCCGGACGGATATGCCTGGGCCGGTGTGAGAACATCCGCCGGACTGTCGCTCCTTTTGGGAGCGGAGAGCTGTCAGACATCGCCTTCCGGGAAAACGCTTTGTCGTGAACAGTATCTGCTCTGTTCATGACAATCTTTTTTTCGGGAGGTTTTTCCATGTACGGTACCATCTGGGCCCTCGTGCCCTCCATCGTCGCCATCGTGCTGGCGCTGCTCGTCAAGGAGGCTTACGTCTCGCTCTTCACGGGCGTGCTGCTCGGGGCGCTGTTCGTGTCGAATTTCAATCTCGTCGGGACGCTCGACACCGTCGTCAACGACGGTCTCATCGCCGCGATCGGCGACAACGCCGGCATCTTCCTGTTCCTGGTGCTGCTGGGCATCATCGTGGCGCTCGTCAACCGCGCCGGCGGCAGCGCCGCCTTCGGCCGCTGGGCCGAAAAGAACATCAAGACCCGCGTCGGCGCGATGCTCGCGACCTTCCTGCTGGGCGTGCTGATCTTCATCGACGACTACTTCAACTGTCTCACCGTCGGCAGCGTGATGCGCCCCGTCACCGACAACCACCGCATCTCGCGCGCGAAGCTGGCCTTCCTCATCGACGCGACCGCGGCTCCGATCTGCATGATCGCGCCGGTCTCGTCCTGGGCGGCCGCCGTCTCCGGCGTGGCCGACGACCTGGGCACCGGCATCTCCGGCATCCAGCTTTTCGTGCGCGCGATCCCCTATAACTTCTATTCGCTGCTGACGCTGGTGTTCATCATCGCCCTTGCGCTGATGAAGTTCGACTACGGCCCGATGCGCGTCGCGGAAATGGCCGCGCAGCTCGAAGGCGATCTCGGCGCGCAGGAGGGCGGCGGCGACGCCGAGGCCAATCCCCGCGGCCGCGTGATCGACCTCGTCCTGCCGGTGATCGTGCTGATCGTGACCTGCACGGTCGGCATGCTCTACGTCGGCGGCTACTTCGGCGTGGACGCCTGGGGCGGAACCGACTGCGCGGGCGACTTCATCGGCGCCTTCGGCAACACCGACGCCTACATCGCCCTGCCCTGGGGCGGCGTCATCGCGCTGGTGTTCACCTTCATCTACTTCCTCTGCCGCCGCGTTCTGAACTTCAAGGACGCCGCCGCCTGCATCCCGCAGGGCTTCGTCGCGATGGTCCCGCCCATGATCATCCTGACGCTGGCCGTCTCGCTCAAGACGATGACCTCCTCGCTCGGCGCGGCCGACTACGTGCACGACTTGATGCTGGGCGCCGCGCAGGGGCTTTACAGCCTGCTGCCCGCCGTGATCTTCGTCGTGGCCGTGGCGCTGGCCTTCGCCTCCGGCACCTCCTGGGGCACCTTCGGCATCCTGATCCCGATCGTGTGCGCGATCTTCCCCGCCGACAGCCGCCTGCTGATCATCGGCATCTCGGCCTGCCTCGCCGGCGCGGTCTGCGGCGACCACTGCTCGCCGATCTCCGACACGACGATCATGGCCTCGGCCGGCGCGCAGACGGACCACCTCCGGCACGT
>JAFSWC010000058.1 GCA_017444665.1 Oscillospiraceae bacterium | reverse complement strand
TACGGCGGCGACATCACGCGCAAAAAGAAGCTGCTGGAAAAGCAGAAGGAAGGAAAGAAAAAGATGCGCCAGCTTGGAACGGTGCAGATCCCGACGGAAGCCTTCCTCGCCGTGCTGAAATTGGATGAATGAACATAAAAACGCTATGCTGAGAGGCACAGCGTTTTTGTATGAAAACAAAGTCACTTAAGACGAAAACGGTTTTTTTATTCTGAGGAATGAAGTAGTGTATGGCATAAAACCGGTACGCACTTGATGAAAAAATGAGGGGTGTGAAGACGTATGAGAATGAGAAAAACCACAGCTTTATTGTTGGCTATTTCTCTTATTGTTGTTTTATGCGGGTGTGGGTCAAGAAACGAGGAAGTCAAACATGTCGATAGATTGATAGCGTCTATTAGCACTGTCAGTCTGAATAGCGGGGATACAATAAGAGATGCAAGGGAAGCATATAACAGCCTCTCGGAAGAAGATCAAAAAAAAGTCAGGCATTATGACAGATTAGAATTAGCAGAAGCCAAATATCAAAAAATGGCATCTGATACTTATGATAAAGCTGTAAATTGGGCTTCTGTTGGAAGCTATGACTTGGCAATTGAATTGTTTAGTAAAATTCTGGACTACAAAGATAGTCGGGAATTATATCAGAGATGTGAATTGGGCAATCAAATTTTAGCTTCGGAAGTATATGGCCAACTTCGGGATATGCTTACAAGTGAGAAAGAATCTGTCCGTTATTCGTTTTCAATAAATGCAATCGTTTATGAGTATAAAGAAACTCCGGATCAATTGACAGGCAGTGAGGATCAGTGGAGAACGGCGGGGCAATCTTTTTCTACGCTCTCAGAAGAAATTCATAAGCTTTTCGCAGGGGCTGGCTTTGCTGAAGTAGACGGCGTCGCAAGGTTGGTGTGTGCAACTGACGACAGGGTGTTTTTTGAGTATAGAAATGGAAAAGAAGAAGTGTTCAATACAGATCCAGATTATTCCGCCGGTACGATTCCAGATACTTATTCTGCAGCCAAATTGGATTTTGTTCCTATAACATCAAGCGACGGTCAGTTTTGGAATGCTGTTACCGCAGCTAAAAAAGAGGTCAAGGATGAATTGAAATCTCCTTCCACAGCTAAATTTCCTGTAGAAGCCGAGGCGTATTCAGTAGAGAGATCTGGAAACACATATAAGGTAATTAGTTATGTTGATGCTGAAAACTCATTTGGCGCAAAAGTACGGGTCAGATGGGCCGCATTCTTTACATTAAGCAACACAAGCGGGAGCACAATCAAGATTACTGATAGTTATGTAGAATTTGATGAATAGTAAGGGAATACAGTTGGGAGGCTTTATCTCTCAGCTGAATGCAGAAAATAGTATTTTGGAACTGCTCAGTATATGGGCATGAACGAACAGATGTAATAGCCTCACGCACTGCCAAAGTCGGATGTCCAAATTGGCGAAAGCATTTAGCGTAGGTTTTTAAGTTGGAATTACTACGGAGCATGAATCTGATAATTTGTTGAGTTTGTATGCGGAAACATCTCGGTGTAAAATTGACGTAAAAAGCAGAAGCAACTGATAATAAAAATCTATTATACCAGATTTAAGCTTATATTTATATAATGAGGTGTTCAAAACCGCTGTGTCTGTTGACACAGCGGTTTTTCTTATGCCTCCCGGCTGACTTCGACCTCGCGCATCTGCGCGTACACGGCGTCGACAAGAACGGTCACCGCGCGCTCGCCGTCGCGGCAGCGGAAGCGATAGCAGGGCTCGCCGCCCGCGATCACTTTTTTTACGCCAAGCGGCGTAAGCGAAGCAGGCAGCGCAGCCTGCGCGGCCTCGGCGGAAAGCGGCCAGTCAGGCGCTTCCCCCGTCGGCATCTCGGGCGCGCGGAAGGAATAGAGCGTACAGTTGTCCAGCGCCACGCCGATCTCGGCAATACAGTCAAGACACAGCGCGTCGCCATGCTTTCCCACAAAGCTGACGTAAAGAACATTTCCGCTTTTCCGGCGGCTGTTTTCCGCCATGTCTCCGTAACCGGCGCTCTGCAGGATTTCCCGCGCCTTGTCCGCCGCGCGTTTGTCGCTGGCGTTGACGGTGTCGACAAGCCGCGAATCCGTCAGACTGATCACGCGCTCCTCATCGGCGCGCAGCGTTACCGTTCCGCGGCTGAAAGCGACCGATCCGTCGGCATAGCTGTATTCCTCGCGCAGCAGATCCTCAGACACATTCAAAAAGGCGGCTGCGGCCGCGCGGGCGCGCGCCGGGTCAAGGTATTGCGGAAGCGATACGGCGCTTTCGCCCGATACGCTTTTCAGCTCCCGCAGGGGCGGAAAGTTCTCCTCGGCCTCGGCAAAGCTCTCGCTCAGACGCCGCACGGCGGGCGAGGGCAGAACGTTGACGAGCTGCTTTTCACGGCAGTCCATTTCCAGCTCGCCGCACGAGAGGGCGTCTTTCATATCAAGCAGCAGCGCGCTGTAAGCCGCAGCCGCGTCGGACAGGGCAAGCACGTCTTCGCGCTCGTCGTCCGAAAACTCGCCGGCGCGGCTGCAGAGACCGTGCATAAAATCGCCCGCCTTTCCGAGAAAGCCTTTGGTCTGCTCCATCTCCACCGTGGAAAAGGGCAGCGTAGCCAGCGCCGCCTTGGCCGCGCAGGCTTCGGCAAAGGCCTCGGAGGCAAGCGCGTGGCAAAGCTCGCCCGTGGCGTAGCGGCTTTTTTCCAGCGTATCGGAAAGCGCGCCGACAGCCGCGGCGGTCTGTTCAAAGCTCAGTTCGTAGGAATAGCGCGACGAGCAGCGGTAATCCTTTACCCGCGCAAAATACAGTGCCGAAAAGAGCGACAGTGTCACCAGCGCCGCGACTGTGTAAACAAGCGCGACGCGGCGCAGCTTTCGTTTATGTTTTTCCTTCAAAACGCATCACCTCGCCGCTATTCTGCCCGGAAAGCGGCAGAAACATACGCCGCGCGTATAAAGCGCGCGCGTTTGTGCCGATACTGTCTCGTAATGCTTTTGCAAAACGGAGGGGAACATGCGCGGCAAGCTGAAAAATCTGCTGGACAAATACGGCGCGGCTGGTACGCTTCGCCTGATCCTGCGGTATCTCGGGGCCGAGGCGTCGGCACGCCGCGGCCCCGGGAAAAACGAACGCGAGGCGTGCCGGGCGCTTATCCGGCAGATCGGCGCGGGGGAGTATGAGCGCATCGTCCTGCGGCGCGGCAGCTTTGGCTGGCACACGCCGCTTGTCCAGCGCGCCCAGCAGCTTGCCCGCGCGCTGGCGCAGGAGGACTGCCTTGTCCTGTATGAAGCCGCGCCGCCCCACGACCGCGTGAACGGCGCGCTGCGGCTCGGCGGAAAGCTGTGGCTTGTCAATCTGCGCGCAAAGGGCCTGGAAGAGGCGATCCGGCGCGCCGCAAGGGCGTGCGGAAAACCGTGCTGGCTGCTTGTCGCCTCGCCCGAATACCGGCTGGACAGAAAGACCGTCGAACGCTATGCCGCGGCGGGCTGGAGGCTTTTATACGACTATATCGACGCGCTCGACGCGCAGATCAGCGGCGGGGGGCGCGTGCCGCGCAAAACGCTTGCGCTCTACCGCTTTTGTATGCAAAACAAAAACTGCCGCGTCGTCGCCTCGTCGCTGGCGCTGCTGCGCGAGGCGGAGAGGGAAAAGGGAAAAGAGCGGTGCGCACTGGTCGAAAACGGCGTGGACTGCGCCCATTTTCTCTCGCCCGGCCCCTGCCCGGACGACCCGGCCTTTCGCGCGCTGCTGCGGAGAGGAAAACCGATCGTCTGCTTTTACGGCGCGCTGGCAGAATGGCTCGATTATGCGGCGCTGCGCGCGATCGCGGCGGACGGACGCTTTTCGCTTCTGCTCATCGGCGCGAAGTACGACGGCTCGTTCGACCGCGCGCTTGCCGGGTGCGAAAACGTCTGTTTTCTCGGCGCGCGGCCGTACGAAACGCTCCCAGACTATGCCGCGCGCTGCGACGTGCTGCTGATCCCGTTCCGGAAGGGACGCGTCGGCGACGCGGCCAGCCCGGTCAAGCTGTTTGAATACTTTGCGCTGCAAAAGCCCGTTGTCGCGGGCGATACGGCCGAATGCCGCCGCTACCGAAGCGTGCTGATCGCCAAAAGCGCGGAAGACTATCCGCGCACGATCGAGCGCGCGCTCAGGCTTGGAAGGGATCCGGCTTATCTCGCGGAGGAAAAAAGAGAAGCCCTTGCCGCCGACTGGGCCTGCCGCGCGCGGAAGCTTGCGTCCTTCCTGCGTACCGCGGAGGGCGGATAAGGGACGACGGACGCGCCTGCGGCGTGAATTTAACATTTTTTTAACCTTTGCTCTTTCCCTCGCTGTATAATCGTATTATAATGTTCCAAGTATTCTGGGAAAGCGGAGGGAAACGATATGAGCAAACGTGCGCTCGTTGTAGAGGACGACGGCAACATTGCCGAGCTGCTGCGCCTTTATCTCGGCAAGGACGGCTTTGAGGTGATGATCGCGCCGGACGGCGGCAAGGCGGAGAGCAGCTTTGACCTCTTCCAGCCGGACGTTGTGCTGCTGGACATCATGCTGCCGATCAAGGACGGCTGGCAGGTGCTGCGCGATATCCGCAAAAAGTCCGCTGTGCCGATCATCATGCTTACCGCCAAGGGCGAGACGAACGACAAGGTCAGCGGCCTGGAAATGGGCGCGGACGACTATGTCACCAAGCCCTTTGAGGTCAAAGAACTGATCGCGCGCGTCCATGCCGTGATGCGCCGCAAGGACGGCGAGACCCCGATGGAAAAGAAGCTGGACTTCGACAAGCTTACGATCAACCTCGACTCCTATGAGCTGGTCGTCGACGGCAAAAAGATCGACACGCCGCCCAAGGAGATGGAGCTGCTGTTCCACCTTGCCTCCTCGCCCAACCGCGTTTTCACGCGCAACCAGCTCCTCGACGAGGTGTGGGGCTTTGACTATTTCGGCGACTCGCGCACGGTCGACGTGCATATCAAGCGCCTGCGCGAAAAGCTGGAGGGCGTTTCCGACAAGTGGTGCCTGAAGACCGTCTGGGGCGTGGGCTACAAGTTTGAAGTGACCGAGTAAGAGCCGTGAAAAGCGTTTATCTGCGAAACTTCGTCGCGACGGCCACGCTCGTCACGGTCAGCTTTTTGCTCACGACGATCGCCTTTATCGGTATCGCGCGCAGCTATGTCATCAACGACTATCAGACGACGATGGAATCAAGCGCCGAGGAGGTCTGCCATCTGGCTTCCGCCGTGGCGGATTATGACAGTCTGCATTCCTGGTCGCTGAGCATGAGTCTCAGCTCGATCGCCCACAGCACGGGCAACCACATCTTTCTTACCGACGAGAGCGGCGAGATCGTCTGCTGTTCGGACAAGCGCCCGATGTGCGAGCATATCGGCGTCACGCTGCCGGACGACATGATCGCGGAGCTGGGCGAAAATGGCCGCATGCGCAAGATCTCCACGCTCGGTACGCTCTATCCCGAAAAACGCTACGTCGTCGCCCAGCCGATCCTGGACAAGGAGAAAAGCGTGATTGGCTATGCCTTCGTCACCAGCGTGTCGGCCAACATGTTCGGCGCGTGGGAGACGTTCCTGGGCGTCGCGGTGCTGGTCGCGATCGGCGTGTTTACGATCGCGCTCATCATCAGCCTGTTTTATTCCAAGCGCATGGCCCGCCCGCTTGACGAGATGGCGGCCGCCTCGCGCAAATTTGCCCGCGGCGATTTTTCCGTCCGCGTCAAACAGGTGGAGGACCCCACCGACGAAATGGGCGCGCTGATCGAATCGTTCAACAAGATGGCCGACTCGCTGGAAAAGGCCGAGGCGCGCAGAAGCGAGTTTATTGCCAACATCTCCCACGAGCTGCGCACGCCGATGACGACGATCTCCGGCTTTGCCGACGGCATTCTCGACGGCACGATCCCCAAGGAGCAGGAGGAGAAATACCTCCGCTCGATCAGCGACGAGACCAAGCGTCTCTCCCGTCTGGTGCGCGAGATGCTGGACGTCTCGCAGATGCGCAACCGGGCGGCCGATCCGTCAAAGCGCACGGTGTTCGATCTGACAGAGCTGATCTTGCAGACGCTTTTGAGCTTCGAGAGCCGCGCGACGAAAAAGCGCCTGGACGTCGATCCGCAGCTGCCGGACCAGCATATTCTGGTCCGCGCCGACCGCGACGGGATCACCCAGGTCATTTACAATCTGATCGACAACGCGGTGAAATTTGCCGCGGCGGGCAGCTGCCTGACGATCCGGCTTTACAAAGACGACGGCAAAGCCTATGTCTCGGTCAAGGACTATGGCGAGACGATCCCGCCGGACGATCTGCCCTTTATTTTCGACCGTTTTCACAAGTCAGACCGCTCGCGTTCGCTGGACAAGTCCGGCGTCGGGCTGGGGCTGTACCTGGTCAAGGCGATTATCAACAGCCATGATGAGGACATCGCCGTGAAAAGCGAAAATGGCGAGACGGAATTTGTCTTCACGCTGCCGCTGGCGGAGTGAGTTCTTTTGCCATTTTATAAAGAAGGTTGAGATATGAGTAACTGGTATGTCAGCGAAAGCGACAGCTGGTATGCGCCGCTGCAGACGCAGAGCGCCGCGCCGGCCGGAACAAAAAAGAAACACCGCGGGTGGGTCCGCGCGCTGATCGCCGTGGCGGTCATCGTCGGACTGATCGTCGGCTCGGCTCTGCTGTTTCCGAACGGGAACGCGCCGAAGAGCGGCGAGAAGAAAAACGGTTCCGGCTTCGGACAGTATATCGCCCCGCCGGACGAAAACGACGGCACGCTGCCAGACGATTATCGCGAGTTTTTTGAAAACTTCTACACGGCCACCGATTCAAGCCGTACCGTGATCAACATCGAGCGCAGCGCGCTTCCCATCGACTTTGCCTGCGACGTCGCCGCCGCGGGCGAGGAGATCACGCTGCAGGAGCTGTACCGCGGCTGCTCGAAGAGCATTGTCGGCATCTCCGGCTATATGAACGGCAAGAGCGGCTATAACTGGGGCACGGGCGTGATTCTGTCCGCCGACGGGCTGATCCTGACGAACACGCACGTGATCGCCGACTGCGACCGCGCCGCCGTTACCCTCTATGACGACAGCGTGTACGAGGCCAGGCTCGTCGGCGCCGACTCGATCAGCGATATCGCCGTGCTGCAGATCGAGGCCGAGGGTCTTGTGCCCGCCGTGTTCGGCGACAGCACCGTCCTCGAGGTTGGCGACCGCGTGGCGGCCATCGGCAACCCGCTGGGCGAGGAATTTCGTCTGACGCTGACCGACGGCATTATCTCCGCGATCGAACGCGGGCTGAATTACAAGGGCCACAGCATGAACCTGCTGCAGACCAACACCGCGATCAACGAGGGCAACTCCGGCGGACCGCTGTTCAACATGTACGGCCAGGTGGTCGGCATCACAAACATGAAGATGATGTCCTCCTATTCCAGCATCGAGGGCATCGGCTTTGCGATCCCCTCGGCCACGGTGGTCAAGCTGGTCAATATCATCGTCCGCGAGGGCAGCGTGACCGGACGGCCGTCGATCGGCATCACGGTCGGCGCCATCCCGGACGAGGCGCGCGAGAAATACGCTCTGCCTTCCGGCGGCGGACTGTATATCAGCGCGGTGTCCGAGGGCTCCGACGCGGCGGCCAAGGGCCTGCAGGCGGGCGACATCATCCTGAAGGTAAACGGCGTCGAGGTTTCGACCACGGCCGAGATTTCCGCCATGAAGGAGGAGCTCTCCGTCGGCGACACGATGACCTTTACGATCTGGCGCGACGGCGAGGTCTTTGACGTGGACGTGATGCTTGTCGATACCAACGACGTATACGGCTGAACAAACAAATAAGAACTCCCGTCCGCAGGACGGGAGTTCTTTGTTTCTTATTGATGGAAAATTACTCGTTTTTCGGCTCGTCGTCGGGGGTGATGTCCTCAACGGCGGCGTCGACGACTTCGTCAAAGCTGAACTTTTCCTTGGCTTCCTTCACGGCGTCGGCGGCCTTCTCCACGACCTCGTCAAGGTTGAACTTCTCTTTGACGTCCTCGACAAAGTCCGCGGCCTTGGCGCGCGTCTTGGCGGACTGCTCTTCGGTGAGCACGTCGGTGACGCCGCCGTCCTCGCGGATGACCTGCACGGTGCAGCCGAAGCCCACGGTGGCAAGCACCGCCGCGATCACGACCCACTTGGCCGCGGCCAGACCCACGACGCCGCCGACGATGCCGACGTTGACGGGGACGTTGACCAGCTCTTTGCCGTTCTTGCCGATGACGATGCGGGAGACGTTGCCTTTCTTGACAAGAGCCTTGAGGTTTTCCATGATATCGTTGACGTTTTTCTTATCCATGATGCTTTCTCCTTTTTATCGTAAAATTAGTATTTGCTTTGGTGAGCTTATTATAACAGACCCAGATTTCAAGCAATGGATAAATTGTGAATAATTGTGCGAGGAAATGTGAATTGTGACGGCTTAAAAAATCTTTTTGACGTCCTCCACACCGTATTCGCGCTTGAAGCTGTCGAGATCGGCGGGCGAGCGGATCAGCATGATCTCGCGGAAATGGCCGGTGTTCTTGTTGCGGAAGCCGGCGGTCTGCTCGCCGGTGCAGATGCTGCAGCGCACGGCGGCCTCTTCGGTCTGCGCGTCAAAAGAGGGGGCGGTTTTTTTCTTGTTTGTCAGGGATGAGAAAATGCTCATGATACTGTCTCCTTTCAGCTGACTTTCATAACGGCGCCGACCGTGGCGGCGAGCGAACAGAGCATCACAAGAATCTGAAACGACAGCGGATGCGCCGCTTTTTCTTATTTTACATCGCCGCTGTGCCGAATGCAAGGCCGGGAAAAAAAGCGGCCGCAGCCTGTGGCTGCGGCCGGATTTCGTTCGCACGCTCAAAAACCGAAGAGCCCCTTTTTCACATAGGCCTCGGATCGGGAAGAGAGACAGGTGTATCCGGTCGCGTCGATCGCGGCGCGGAGCGCCTCCGGGTCGATCGGCGTGTCCGACAGGATAACGCTTTCCTTCTTCGTGTGGGAGCTTGTCACCTTTTTGACCGGAAAAGCCTTGCGGATCGCGTCGTTGATGTGCGCCTCGCACATGCTGCAGGCCATTCCGTCGATCTGTACGGTCGTTTTGATCATGTCGTCTGCCTCCGTCATTTTATAAATCGAGGCTGCCCGGGAAGGGCAGCCTCCTGGAGAGAGTGTGTGCGTTGCCTGCATATGGGCGTACACAGGCGGGGGATAAAGAGATGACTCTCTATCTTTTTTAGTTTTTGATCCTGTGCGCGCCGGAGCACGAACCGCCGGCGCACAGGCCGCAGTCGCCGCATTTGCCGCCGCAGGAGGAGACGCCTGCGCGCTTATCCCGGACCATCTTGCGGATGATCAGCGCGACGATCGCGACGATGACAAGTGAGAGAATAACGGTTGCAAGCATCTTTTTTACCTCCTGTAACAGTTTGGGATGCGAATGCTTATTTTTGCCTCAGACCTTGACTTCGGCCGTGAGCTTTTCGGATTCCTTATAGGGCTTGAAGAGCTGATAGCCGAGAAGCGCCAGCAGGACAACGGCAGCAATCAGGCCAACTATGCTTGTATCACCGACAAACAGGCGGCCGAGCTGCCATACGATCAGCGACATCACATAGGCAAAGCCGCACTGATAGCCGATAGCAAACCAGGTCCACTTGCGGCTGTTCATCTCGCGCTTGATTGCGCCGATGGCGGCAAAGCAGGGGGCGCAGAGCAGATTGAAGATCATGAAGGAGTATGCGGCAAGTCTGCCGTGACCGCCGGAGAAGGCGTCGAAGTCTTCCGCCACACGATCCCAGATCTGGTCGCCGTTCTCCTCCAGCTCCTCCTCGCCGTCCTGATCGTCATAGGCGTACATGATGCCGAAGTTGGCAACGACCTCTTCCTTGGCGACAAGACCGGTGACAGTGGCGGCGGTGGGCTTCCAGTCGCCGAAGCCCAGCGGCTTGAAGACGACGGAAACGGGCTGGGCGGCGCGGGCAAGGATGGAATCGTCCATCGGCTCGACCTCGTCCTCGGGGATGCCCATGCGGTCAGCCACGACGGCGACGTACTCGTCGGTGACGAGATCCTCGTCCTCATAGAGATCATCGACCATGCCGAAGCGGCCGTTGACAGAGCCGAAGCTGGTGAGGAACCAGATGACGATGGAGGACACGACAATGACCGTGCCGGCGCGCTTGATGAAGGACCAGCCGCGCTCCCAGGTGCCGCGCAGGACATTGGTAAGGGAGGGGACGTGGTAGGCGGGCAGCTCCATGACAAACGGAGCGGGCTCGCCGGCGAACATTCTGGTCTTCTTGAGCATGATGCCGGAGAGCACGATCGCGGCGACGCCGATAAAGTAAGCGGAGGTGGCGACCCAGGTGCTGCCGCCGAACAAGGCGCCGGCGATCAGGCCGATGATCGGCATCTTGGCGCCGCAGGGGATAAAGGTCGTAGTCATGACCGTCATGCGGCGGTCACGCTCGTTTTCGATGGTACGGGAGGCCATAACACCCGGAATGCCGCAGCCGGTGCCGACGAGCATCGGGATGAAGCTCTTGCCGGAAAGGCCGAACTTGCGGAAGATACGGTCCATGATGAAGGCGATACGGGCCATATAGCCGCAGTCTTCCAGGATGCAGAGCATCAGGAAAAGCACGAGCATCTGCGGCACGAAGCCGAGCACCGCGCCGACGCCGGCGAGGATACCGTCGGAGATCAGACCCACCAGCCAGGGGGCGACGTTCCAGCCCTCAAGGATGGCGCGGGAGCCGTCGGTCAGCCACGCGCCGCCGAGCACGTCGTTGGCCCAGTCGGTCAGGAAGGTGCCGATGGCGATGCCGCCGTCACCGATCGGGGCGCCCATGGAAAGCGCGTAGACAAGCCACATGACCAGCGCGAAGATCGGCAGGGCAAGAATGCGGTTCGTGACGATCTTGTCGATCTTGTCGGAGGTGGAGAGCCGGCCCTTGTTCTTTTTCTTGTATGTTCCCTTGAGAAGCTGTGCAATATAGATGTAGCGCTCGTTGGTAATGATGCTCTCGGCGTCGTCGTCCAGCTCCTTCTCGGCAGCCCGGATGTCCTGCTCAATGTGATCCTTGGTCTCGGAGGAGATGTTCAGCCCCTGCATGACCTTGTCGTCGCGCTCAAAGACCTTGATGGCGTACCAGCGCTGCTGCTCTTCGGGCATCGTGTGCACAACGGCCTCTTCAATATGGGCGATGGCGTGCTCGACCGGGCCGGAGAAGGTGTGCATCGGAACGGTCCTGGTGTTCTTCGCGGCGCTGATGGCGGCCTCGGCGGCGTCCATGACGCCCGTGCCCTTCAGCGCGGAGATCTCAACGATCTTGCAGCCGAGCTCGCGCTCCAGCTCCGGGACGTTGATGCTGTCGCCGTTTTTCTTGACCAGGTCCATCATGTTCAGCGCGATGACCACGGGGATACCAAGCTCGGTAAGCTGGGTGGTCAGATAAAGGTTGCGCTCGAGGTTCGTCGCGTCGACGATGTTCAGAATCGCGTCCGGACGCTCGGTGATCAGATAGTTGCGGGCAATGACTTCCTCCAGTGTGTAGGGCGAAAGGGAATAGATGCCCGGCAGGTCGGTGACGGTCACACCGTCGTGGCCCTTGAGCTTGCCTTCCTTCTTTTCAACCGTGACGCCGGGCCAGTTGCCGACAAACTGCGCCGAACCGGTCAGCGCGTTGAACAGGGTGGTCTTGCCGCTGTTCGGGTTGCCCGCAAGGGCAATTTTTACATCCATAATCAAAAATCCTCTCTTTCAAGGTTAGCATAAACTAACCCACAATCAAAAAAATAATGGCTTACTTGATCTCGATCATGTCGGCGTCCGCCTTGCGGATGGACAGCTCGTAATCACGCACCGTGACCTCGACCGGGTCGCCCAGAGGCGCGACCTTGCGGACGTAGATTGCGACGCCCTTGGTAATGCCCATGTCCATGATACGGCGTTTGACGGCGCCCTCGCCGTGCAGCTTTACGACCTCGACGGTCTCGCCGATGCTTGCTTCACGCAGTGTTCTCATCTTTTCCTCCCTCGTTTCAAACCATGATTTTTGCGGCCATTGCCTGGTCGATGGCAAGCCTTGTCTCCTTGACAACGACGATCACATTTCCGCCGATGCGGGAAATGATGCGCACATTTTCTCCGGCGACAAAGCCGAGATCCTCCAAATGGCGCTTGACGTCCGGGCTTCCGCCGATGTGGCGGATGATGGCCTCTTCTCCGTCGTTTGTCAGTGTAAGCGGCATCATATGTCTCAACCGCTCCTTTCCGCCAGCCAACAGGGTAGTATCGGGTGGCCTGCAATAGTATAGATTAGCGTCCGCTAACCATAAAAGCATTATAGTTAGATAAAGCTAACTTGTCAAGAGAAAAAAGCGGATTGAACGGAAGAAGACGAGAAAAAAGCAAAAAACTCTTGACAAACCAAATATATTTGATGCAATCTAATTGCATAAAATAAAAACAGGAGGTCAGCACCATGAGCATTTACGATTATTCCGTCCCGACGCCGAAAGGGGAGGACTTCTCCCTGAAAGCCTTCGAAGGCAAGGTGTTCCTTGTCGTCAACACGGCCACCGGCTGCGGCTTCACGCCCCAGTACAAGGATCTTGAGGAAATGTTTGAGAAATATCACGACCGCGGCTTTGAGATCCTGGATATTCCCTGCAACCAGTTTGCCGGCCAGACCCCCGGCACGGACGACGAGATCCACGAATTCTGCACGCTGCGCTACAACACCCGGTTCCCCCAGATGAAGAAGTCCGGTGTCAACGGCGAAAACGAGCTGCCGCTCTATACCTATCTCAAGGGCGAAAAGGGCTTTGAAGGCTTTGGCAAGAGCCCGATGGCGCTGGCCATGTCCGCAATGCTCAAAAAGATCGACAAGGATTATAAGAACAACCCGGCCATCAAGTGGAACTTCACCAAGTTCCTTGTCGACCGCAGCGGCAAGGTCGTCGCCCGTTTCGAGCCGACGGCCGACATGAAGACGGTGGCAAAGAAAGTCGAAGCGCTTCTGTAAGAGGCAAAACACAGAAAGAGAGAACTAAACCATGACCTACGATCCCGCCGAGGCGCTGAAACTGGACAACCAGCTGTGCTTCCCGCTCTATGCGGCGGCCAGAAAGGTGACCGGGCTGTATACGCCCTATCTCAAAGAGCTGGGGCTGACTTATACGCAATATATCGTGCTGCTCGTGCTCTGGGAGCGCGACGGCCTTTCCCTCGGTGAGATCGGGGACAAGCTCTGCCTTGACAGCGGCACGCTGACGCCGCTGTGCAAAAAGCTGGAGACGGCGGGGTTGATCGTGCGCCGCCGCAGCGAAGAGGACGAGCGCAGCGTGCGCATCACGCTGACCGACGCGGGCCGCGCCTTGAAAGAGCGGGCGGCGGAGATCCCGCAAAAGGTTGGCAGTTGCCTGCCGCTCTCCCCGGATGAGGCGGTCACGCTCTACGCCCTGCTGCACAGGATACTGGACGCATAAAGGAAACGGCTGCCTTTCATTCGGCAGCCGTTTTCCGTCCATTTTGCCGCTCCGAAATTTCCTCTTGAAATGTGCGGAAGGATATGGTATCATGTATAAGCTTTGGAGGGTTAGCTCAGCTGGTTAGAGCGTCCGCCTCACACGCGGAAGGTCGACGGTTCGAGTCCGCCACTCTCCACCAACAAAGAAACCTCTTTTGTCTACCGGACAAGAGAGGTTTTTTGCTGCATTTCGGACAAAAAACGACCGGATAAAATAGTAACAAGCAAAATCAGGCTTCGGAGTAGACGAACGGTTGCATCACAGCTTTTTTTGCGTTTGACGCGGCCTATGGAGTTTGGTAGAATGAATTCGGTAAAAACCGGATTTGAGGAG
>JAFSWC010000057.1 GCA_017444665.1 Oscillospiraceae bacterium | reverse complement strand
ATGAAGTTGTTGATCATTTCGTTGACGCGGCTCGCCGGCTCGAGGAATGTGCCGGTCTCCAGCAGCTCCTGCACGGGCTTGGCGTATTTCGAAAGGCGGAAGAAGTAGGCCTCCTCCTCGGCGTCCTGGACGGGGCGGCCGCAGTCGGGGCATTTGCCGTCGACCAGCTGGGTCTCGGTCCAGAAGCTTTCGCAGTCCTTGCAGTATTTGCCGCTGTACTTGCCCTTGTAGATGTCGCCGTTGTCGTACATCTTGCGGAACACGCGCTGGATCGCCGCGACGTGGTAATCGTCGGTCGTGCGGATGAAGCGGTCGTTGGAGATGTTCATCAGCTTCCACAGGTCAAGGATGCCCTTCTCGCCGGTGACGATCCGGTCGACAAATTCCTGGGGCGTGACGCCCGCGGCCTTGGCCTTGGCCTCGATCTTCTGTCCGTGCTCGTCGGTGCCCGTCAGAAACATGACGTCATAGCCGCGCAGCCGCTTGTAACGGGCGATCGTGTCGGTCGCCACGGTGCAGTAGGCGTGGCCGATGTGCAGCTTGTCCGAGGGGTAGTAGATCGGGGTGGTGATATAAAAGGTTTTCTTGTCCATGTCTCTTCTCTCCTGTCAATAATCGTGTTTCGCTTCCCGCGTCAGCCTTCGCCGTCTCCGCCGCCGGAGTTGTCTCCGCCGCCGGTATCTCCGCCGCCGCTATCTCCACCGCCGGTGCTGTCCCCGCCGCCGGGTTCGTCGCCGCCGCCGGGTTCGTCCCCGCCGCCGGGTTCGTCCCCGCCGCCGGGAGGCGTCGTCGGCACAGGCGTCGGGTCAGGCGTCGGAGTCGGGGTGGTGACGGGAGGCGGCGGATCGTCGCCGTCATCGCCGTCGTCGCCGTCATCCTCATCCGGGATCTTGGGCCACTTGATCTCCTCGTCGGGGATGTGGTAGTAGCTGTAGACCTTTTTCCCTTCGGTCTGCGTGCCGTCGGGGTAGATGACGCGGCGGTAGTTCCACGCGCCGTAACCCACCTGGACATCCAGACCGTATTTGTCGCGGTACTCCTCGTCATAGGCCGGATAGGAACCGTGGATGATCTCGACGTACGAGCCGTCCACGTTCGTGCCCCAGATCTCGATCGTCAGCTGGCGGCCGCGGTCGTCGACCGACGCCTTGAGCTTGATCGGGTAGTCGCGGTTGTTCGTAAAGACAAAGTTGGTGTCGGGCCAGTCGACCGTTGCGTCCAGTCCGGCGTCGAGATAGCCGACGAGCATCGTGTGGCAGACGCGCTCGTTGACCTCGAGGTTCGCATACTGCACGGCGTTGTACAGCGTGGAGGACACCTGGCAGATGCCGCCGCCGAGACCCATTTCATGCGCCGTGCCGTTATAGGTCGGCGCGGGCAGGAAGCCGGCCTCCGCCGTTCTTTCACCCACGACCTCGTTGTACGAGAACTTTTCTCCCGGCTGCAGGACCATGCCGTCAAAGCGGCTGCAGGCCAGGCGGATGTTGGAGATGCGGTTTGCCGTGCTGCCCCACAGATAGGTCATGCAGTCGCCCAGCTTGTCGTGGAACATGACTTCCTTCAGCTTTTCGGCCGTGATCTCAGGATCGACAAGCGTGATGGGGATCTCGATCGTCTCGAGCGGCGCCGCGGCCTCCCACTGCTTCTCGGCCTTTGCCACGTCGACCTCCATGCCCTTGACCTCGGGGATGACCTCGTCCTTCTCAGGGTCGTAATAGGCGTTGGCGACCTCCTTGGTATGCTCGGCCGCGATGGCCGCGAAATCGGGCTTGGTGATGTTGTCGGTCCGGATCTCGGTCCAGCTCAGCTTCTTGTCGCCGGCCAGCAGCGCCTCGCGCACGCGCGCGGCGATCGCCTTGCGGTCAAGCGTGATCTGTCCGGCGCCCTTGACCATGACCAGCACCGATCTGTCCTGGTCGACGGAATAGATCTCGCCCTTTGTGATCTCGTCAAATTCATCGACGGCCTTGTCCACCGCTTCGGTGATATAGCTCTCGTTCACCGTCAGCTCGGCGTGGCTGAGATCTCTGGGGCTGAGCAGATCGCCGATATAGGTGATCAGGTTCTGCATCCAGTCGTCGCTGTGGCCGTAGGCATAGGCGAGCGCGGCGGCCTCCTCGTTTTTCAGCACGAGCCCGGCCGTGAGATAATCCACGTCAAAGTTTACGCCCTCGGGCAGCGACACCTTCAGCGTTCCGCCGTTATTCTCCTCCCATTTGGCGTCCTCGAGCGCCTTGACGGTCTGCTCCTGCGTCATGCCGCCGACGTACACGTCGCCGATATAGACGTTGGGCAGATTGGTGTCGCTGTTGGTGATCAGATACCCGCCGACGGCGGCGCCGCCGCACAGAATGATCGCCAGCGACACGATCACGATCAGCGCGATCAGCCCGCGGCGCGCGGCCTTGCCGGCCTTTTTGCGCTTGTCGGACTTTTTGTTTTCCTCGGCCTTTTGCTCCGCCGTCATTTCCTCCGGCGGCTTCACGGCCGCGTTTTTCTCTTCCGCCGCGGCTTTTTTCCTCTTTTTCAGCGGCTTTTCCTCCGCTGCGGGCTCGGCCGGCTTTTTCATTTTTTTGACGGGCTTTTCCGCCGGCTCGCTCTCCGCAGGGGCCGCCTTTTTCTTCTTTTTCAGCGGCTTTTCCTCCGGCTCCGCCGCCGCGGCCTTTTTCTTCTTCACGGGCCGGTCGTCCGCCGCGGCCTTTTCCGCCGCCGCGGCCTTTTTCCTTTTAACAGGCCTCTCCCCTGCCCCAGCCTTTTCCGGCTCGGCCGGGGCGGGCGTGTCCGCCGTCTCGTTCAGAGACGAAAACAGCTCTCTGTCAAGCCATTCGGGATAGTCTCTTTTTTCGTCGCTCATAGCTGTTCCTCACTGCCGGATTGTTTTTTGCTCTCGCCGCCCGCCTGCTGCTGATACAGCTCGGTGAACAGCTCCTCTTCGCTCTTGGGTACGCTGATCTTCTCCTCGGCCTCATAGGCCTCGCTGAGCCAGGGCGTTCCCTCGATCCGTCCGCTGGTCTGCGCCTCAAGCAGGATTCCGATCAGCGTGTTCGAGATCAGAAAGCCCGGCACGGTAAAGTGCCATCTGCCCTCGTCCTCGACGGCCCAGCCCTTCTGGCGGAAGGCCAGAAGCGCCTGGTGGATCGGGCGCCAGTCGCACTGGGTGCGGATGCGGTAATCCCGCTCGGAGATGCCGCGCACCGTGCGCATGCCGAGCATCACATATTCCACCGCGCGCTCAAGCGGGTCGACGCGCTGGTATTCATCGATGATGCTGACCTGTTTTTCCACGCCCGTGATATACTTTTTCAGATCTCTTACAAAGCTGTAGCGCAGCGTGCCCACGCACGAATGCGCCCCGGGGCCGAAGCCCATATAATCGTCGAGATTCCAGTATTTCAGATTGTGCCGCGATTCAAAGCCCGGCGCGCAGAAATTGGACACCTCATACTGCCGGTAGCCGTAGCGCTCCAGCATTTCGGCGGCGTAGCAGTACATGTCCGCCTGCTCGTCGTCGTCGGGCAGGATGGGCGAGTTGCGATACTCCTCGTACATCCCGGTGCCCTCCTCGAGCCGCAGCCCGTAGCAGGAGATGTGCTCCGGGTGCATTTCGACGATGCGGGCCAGCGTCTCGGCCCAGTCGCTCTTGGTCTGGCTGGGCAGACCGTAGATCAGATCCAGGCTGATGTTGTCAAAGCCGGCCTTGCGCGCGTTTTGAAAGGTCTGCTGCGCCTGCTGGAAGTTGTGGCGCCGCCCGATGAGCTTGAGCAGGTTGTTGTCCGTGGCCTGCACGCCGATCGAAAGGCGGTTGACGCCCTCCTCGCGCAGGAGTCGGAGCGCGTTGAAGCTTGTCGAATCGGGGTTGCATTCGACCGTGACCTCGCTGTCGACGCGCACGTTGCCGTTCAGCTTCAGGGTGTTGAACAGCTCGGCCAGCTTGTCCGCCCCGTAGAAGCTGGGGGTGCCGCCGCCGAAGTAAATGCTGTCCACCTCATAGGCCTTGATCGACTGGGCCGATTCCTTGAGATGGTCGGTCAGCGCCTTGTGATAGTCCGGCATCAGATGCTCACAGCCCGCGAGTGAATAAAAGTCGCAGTAAGAGCATTTGCTCGCGCAGAACGGAATATGAATATAAATTCCCAGCTTTTTGGCCATCGGTCAAAACTCCAAACGTATTTTTCCTCGGTTAGTCGTTGTTTATGATATGTGCTTGCTGAAAGATCAAAACAGCTCGCTGACGTTCCGGGCCAGCGCGGCGGGATCGTCGAGATCGGCGCCGGCCATCAGCTCAGACAGCGAGGCGAGGATCGCGGCAAGCCTGGCCGCCTTTTCCTTGTCCTCCGCAAACGCGGCCTGCAGGGCTTTGACGGCGCTGTGCTCCGGGTTGAGCTCCAGCACACGGCTGGCGCGCACCTTGCGCATCTCCTCGCTCGGCCCGCGGCGGAAATACTTTTCCATTTCCAGCGTGACGGGGCCCTCGGTGGACATCGCGCAGGGCAGATCGGACAGCTTGGAGGAGAATTTCACCTTGCTGAAGCGCTCGCCCAGCGTTTCCTTGATATAATCAAGAAATTCCCTGTTTTCGATGTCGCGCTCCTCGGCGGCCTTCTTCTCCTCGTCGGTCTCAAAGCCGAGATCCTCGGTGACGACGTTGCAGAAACCCTTGCCGTCCTGATCGTGCAGCGCCTCGAGCACCATCTCGTCGAGCGGGGAGAGCAGATAGATCATCTCATAGCCGCGCTTTCGCACCTCTTCGCACTGGGGCAGGCTCATCGCGTGCTTGAGCGAATCTGAGGTGGCGAAATAAATGCTCTTCTGGCTTTCGGGCATGTTTTCGACGTATTCCTTGAGCGTGACCTGCTTGTCCTCGGCCGTGTGGAAAAGCAGCAGATCTCTCAGAAAGTCCTTATAGCGGCCGTACTCGTCGCAGACGCCGACCTTGAGGTGATAGCCGAAGTTTTTGAAGAACTCCTCGTATTTCGGCCTGTCGTCGCGCTGGAGCTTTTCCAGCTCGCCCTTGATCTTCTTTTCCAGGTTCTGGCCGATGACGCGCAGCTGGCGGTCGTGCTGCAGGATCTCGCGGGAGATGTTCAGACTGAGATCCGGCGAATCGACCACGCCCTTGACGAACTCGAAATAGTCATGCACCAGCTTGTCGCACTTTTCCATGATCATGACGCCGTTGGAATAGAGCGTGATGCCGCCCTTTCCCTCGCCGTAGAACATGGCGGTGTTCTCCTCGCCGGGGATGAAGAGCATCGCCTTGTAGGACACGGCGCCCTCGGCGTCGACGCGGATCACGGCGCAGGGGTCCTTCACGTCGCGGTTGTGTTCTTTATAATAGGCGATGCAGTCGTCGTCGGTGACTTCGCTGCGGCTGCGCTGCCAGATGGGGACCATGCTGTTGATCGTCTCGGTCTCCGTCACGGTCTTGTATTCGTATTTCGGCGAGCCGTCGTCGTTCTTCTCGCCGGTCTCTTCTCGCTCCTGGCGCGGCACGTCCATGCGGATCGGCCAGCGCACATAATCGGAATACTTGCGCACCAGGGCCTTGAGCTTCCAGATCTCAAGATAGGTGCCGTAAAGCTCGTCGTCGTTGTCGGCCTTGAGGTGCATGATCACGTCGGTGCCGACGCTCTCGCGCTCGCAGGGTGTGACGGTATAGCCGTCGGCGCCGGTGCTTTCCCACATCACGCCGCTCTCCTCGCCGTACTTGCGGGTGATGACCGTGACCTTGTCGGAGACCATAAAGGCGGAGTAAAAGCCCACGCCGAACTGGCCGATGATGGACAGATCCTCGCCCTTGCCCTCTTCCATGTCGTTTTTGAAGCTCAGCGAGCCGGACTTTGCGATCACGCCGAGGTTGTTTTCCGCTTCCTGCGCGGTCATGCCGATGCCGTTGTCGCGGACCGTCAGCGTGCGCGCTTCCTTGTCGGGGATGATCTCGATGCGAAAATCGTCGCGGCTTAAGCCGACCTTGTCGTCGGTCAGCGAGAGATAGCAGAGCTTGTCGATCGCGTCCGAGGCATTGGAGATGATTTCACGCAGGAAGATCTCCTTGTTCGTATAGATCGAGTTGATCATCAGGTCGAGCAGACGCTTGGACTCGGCCTTGAACTGCTTTTTTGCCATGGTTTTTGTTTGCCTCCGTTTAGACATAATTAACTAAAGATACATTATAGCACAAAGTTCCAACTTTTCAACCGCTGACATGGATCCTAAGTTTTTTTAAGGTTTTCGCGCACAAAAAAATGTCATCCTGAGCGCAGGCGAAGGATCTCCTCCCGGGCTCTCCGCCCGAAAAAGATTCTTCGGCCTCACGGCCTCAGAATGACAACAGAAGTTTTTCCCGATCTTACAATACGCCGGTAAGAAAAATCTCGATCCCGATGCCGATCAGGATCACGCCGCCGAAGATCGGCGCTACGCCGGCCAGCTTCTCCCCCGCCCTGCGGCCGAGGAACAGGCCGAAGAGGCAGATGACAAAGGTCACCGCGCCGATGATCAGCGACTCGGCAAGCGCCGCGGAAAAGGGATAGTGCTCGATCGTAAAGCCGACCGAGAGCGCGTCGATCGACGTGGCGACGCCCTGCAGCAGCAGCGTGCCGCGGCCCAGCTCGGCCGCGTTTTTTTCTTCGCCGCCGCCTCGCAGCGCCTCGACGATCATCTTCCCGCCGATATACAGCAGCAGGATGAGCGCGATCCAGGGCGTAAGCGTTTCAAAGGCGTGAAAGCGCTCGGCGAGCGTGCGGACGCACAGCCAGCCGATCAGCGGCATGGCGATCTGGAACAGGGCGAAGCAGAGCGCGATATGGATACGCCGGGCATGGCGCATGCCGGGGTCGGCAAGCGCGTTTGCCACCGAGACGGAAAAAGCGTCCATCGCCAGGCCCACGCCGAAAAGTATGCTGTTTAAGAAAAAGGAAAAACCCTCCGCCACGCTCCTCGTCTCCTCTCTCCGTCAAAACGCGGGCACGGAACGGCCGCGCCTCTCGGCGGCCGGGGCTGATGTGCGGCCATTGTAGCACCGCCCCGGGGCCTTGTCAACGAAAGGCATGAAAAGATGTGAAAAAAGTTCTTGACATTGTCCCGGCGCTGCGATATAGTATACGAGCGCTCCGAAGACAGCAGGTGGCCCGCGGGCCGTAAATCCTGCCGAGGACAACAACAATCGAGCTTTCATTGTTATTGTGCCTTTGCGTCTTGTCTGAGATGCAGGGGTTTTCTTTTTGGGCGCCATCAATCGTGTGGAGGTGAAATAACACACATGCCGAACGCAAAGGTTCTCAGCGAAAAGCAGGCGATCGTCGCGGCTCTGGCCGAGCGTATCAAGAACGCGGGTGCCGGCATCCTGGTCGATTACCGTGGCATCACGGTTCTGGAGGATACCGCTCTGCGCGCCGAAATGCGCAAGGAAGGCATCGATTACTCGGTCGTCAAGAACACCCTTACCAGAAAGGCTCTGGATTCTCTCGGAATGAGCGGTCTGGACGACGTTCTGAACGGAACGACCTCTCTGGCTACCACCGCGGGTGACCCCATCGCACCTTTCCGTATCATCAGCGATTACTCCAAGAAGCTCAACGACCGCTTCAACATCAAGGCCGCCTTTATGGATGGCCAGATCCTGAGCGAGTCTGAGATCGCGGAGATCGCCGAGCTGCCTTCCAAGGACGCTCTGTACGCCAAGGTCCTGGGCACCATGATCGCACCCATCACCGGCCTGGCCGTCTGTCTCGGCCAGATCCTGGAGCAGAAGGGCGGCTCTCTCGAGCCCGCCGCTGCCGAAGAAGCTGCTGAATAAGTCAGCGCACAAAGATTAATTTGGAGGAAAATTAAAATGAGCGAAAAAATCACCGCCATGATCGAAGAGATCAAGGGTCTTACCGTTCTTGAGCTCAGCGAGCTCGTCCACGCCCTCGAGGACACCTTTGGTGTCTCCGCCGCCGCTGTCGCCGCCGGCCCCGCCGTCGCCGCTGCTGAGGTTGTTGAAGAGAAGACCGAGTTTGACGTTGTCATGACCAGCTTCGGTGCTGAGAAGATCAAGGTCATCAAGGAAGTCCGCGGCATCACCGGTCTCGGCCTGGCCGAGGCGAAGGCCCTTGTCGAAGGCGTTCCCGCCAAGATCAAGGAAGGCATCTCCAAGGAAGACGCCGAGGCTCTCAAGGCCCAGCTCGAAGGCGT
>JAFSWC010000056.1 GCA_017444665.1 Oscillospiraceae bacterium | reverse complement strand
GAGTTGTCTTTCCTTCTATACATCTTTTCGTAACTCGAACCTTTTCTTCCGTGCTTATTGGTATTCTTTTTAACATAAAATATTCCCCCTATGTAGACAATGTTTTTTATTTCATTGTCTCTCATAGAGGGAGCATATCAGATTGAACCGGAAGAGAAGCTCTTCTTTATTGCTGTCACTTTTTTTTGAACGTAATGAAAAGCATCGAGCCGCTTTCGATCTTTGCGGGAAGCGGTATTTCGACCCATTCGCCGTTTTCATTGACCGTCATGCATTTGTCCGGCACGTACGCGCCCGCGTCGATCCGCAGCCGTCTGTCTCGTTTGGCGGAAATATTGGCAAGCAGGAGCGCCTGTCCGTCCTCGCCCGCCGCGGCGAGCGCATACAGATCCTTTCTCAGCGCCATATTCTTGATCTCGGCCTGACCGCCGAGCTTATACAACTGACCGAACGACCAGAAGCCGTAATAAGCCGGGGAGGGCTTGCGGTCCTTCACAAACATGCCGGCGTGGACGGAGGAGGGGAGATAATCCGCGCAGTAGTAATGCGCCATATCCAGAGGCTTGTCCTGGAACATGATGAGCATGGACGTCTGGTTCGCGCCGTAGCGGCGGTCGATCCTGTCGTTTTCAGTGGGGTTGTAGTTCCACTCGTCGAGGATGATCTGCGTATCGCCGTAGCCGGCCTTTTCGAGCTTGCCGTCGACATAATCAATGTAACGCGCGTTCTTTTCGGTCGTCGTGTAGCTGTGCCACGTGAAGAAATCCAGCGGCGTGCCGTGCGCGGCGATATAGTCGAGGAAGCCGTCAAAGAACTCGATGAAATACTGCGTCTGCGGACTGGACCCTGTATTGACCGCGTTCGTTTTCGTCAGCGCGTAGAAGCCGCACGAGCCGTATCCGCCGATCTTCAGGTCGGGGAATCTGTTTTTCAGATATTTGGCCGTCCCGTCGTACAGTCGGTAAAACGCTTCGCTCGTGCCCTGCCAGAAATTGTTTTCGGCCGGCACCGGCTGACAGTCCGGCTCGTTGTAGATCTCCCAGTATTGAATGTTGTAGTGAAAGCCGTTTGCCCAGCCTTCGTTGTAGTGCAGGATGATATGCGCGCAGATCTGCGCCCATTTTTCGTAATCCGCCGGCGGCCGGAGATGCTCGCGGGACTTTACCGGATCGCTCCAGCTGACGCCGAACCGGAAGAACGGCTCCATGCCCGCGTCCGCGATCGCCGAGAGCACCTTGTCGCACTCCGCAAAGCTGTACGCGCTCTCGTCGTCCGCGTCCTTTGAAAAATCGGGGAAAAGGCGGTGGATGTCGGTCGCGTTGATATCGTGCGTTCTGCACGAGGTCATATTCGCCTCGGTGAAAAACTTGTTGATCTCGCTGCCCGTTTCATATTCCGGCATTCTGCCGATGTTGTGAACGGGTTTGATCTCCCCGACGATATGGTCGAAATCGATCCGGATCACATCGGGCGTAAAAAACAACTGCGAGAGAGAAGTGATGAACGCGAGGATCGCCGTCGCCGCGGCGCCTATTCTTTGAAACATAAGATCGCCTCCGATTTGTTCTTAAGGCAATACTGCACAATTCCGGTGTGCGGATTGCGAAGCAAGATTTTTCGTCAGGTTGTACAAAAAGATCGAAGGCTTGCTGACGCAAGTCAAGAGATTTTTGTGCAGCATGACGGAATAAGATTCGAGCAAGGCGTGCATCGCGAATTG
>JAFSWC010000055.1 GCA_017444665.1 Oscillospiraceae bacterium | reverse complement strand
TGCTACTTTCGCTACCTTAGAATTTTTGAGG
Source organism: Oscillospiraceae bacterium (assembly GCA_017444665.1). Classification (GTDB taxonomy): domain Bacteria; phylum Bacillota; class Clostridia; order Oscillospirales; family Oscillospiraceae; genus Limivicinus. The sequence goes on along the minus strand of JAFSWC010000055.1, from coordinate 23,847 downwards.
TATATTCGTTTTCAGAACAAAACCGTATGCTAAGGCGGCGATATGTGTTCGACCAAGGGCCGAATTGGTGGACTCGAAGGGGATCGAACCCTCGAACCTCACGGATGCGAACCGTGCGCTCTCCCAGCTGAGCTACAAGCCCATATCGAGTTTTTAGCGGCCCTTCTCTCAAGAGCCTTATGTATTATATCACAGATTTTCCATTTGTAAAGAAAAATATTGATTATCTTTTTCACTTGCGCTATAATATCTTCGTGACTTTTGACAAGGCTGTACTAGTCGGGGAGCCAGCGGTGCCCTGTGACCTGCAATCCGCTACAGCAGGGACGAATTCCCGGCCGAGGAAGTTTCCTGTGTCGTCTGACCCCGGTAAGCAGTGATGACGATCCGGTCTTGCGCAACGGAAACCCGTGAACCATGTCAGGCGGGGAACCGAGCAGCATTAAGCGGTGCTTTTCGTGTGCCGCAGGGTAGCCGGGTCCGAGCCGGCTGCCGGCGTAACGGGCATAGGAGATTTTTCGGAGCCGGGTGTACAGTCTTGTCAAGGGTCACAAACTATTATGGCAGGTCAAGGAGGAGAGCGCATGTATCAGGCCCTGTACCGCAAGTGGCGGCCGCAGACCTTTGATGACGTCATCGGCCAGCAGCATATCACCGAAACGCTGAAAAACCAGGTCCGCACCTCCCGCCTGTCGCACGCCTATATTTTCATCGGGACGCGGGGAACGGGCAAGACGACCTGCGCGCGCATCCTGGCGCGGGCCGTCAACTGCGAACATCCCGTTGACGGCAATCCCTGCGGACAGTGCGCGGCCTGCCGCGGCATCGCGGACGGCTCGATCCTTGACGTGGTCGAACTGGACGCCGCCTCCAACAACGGCGTGGACAACGTGCGCGCGCTGCGCGAGGAGGCGGTTTTCTCTCCCGCGGCGGTGAAAAAGCGCGTGTATATCATTGACGAGGTGCACATGCTCTCCGCATCGGCCTTCAATGCGCTGCTCAAGATCATTGAAGAGCCGCCGGAGCATCTGATTTTTATCCTTGCCACGACCGAGCTGCAAAAAGTCCCCGCGACGATCCTTTCGCGCTGCCAGCGCCACAGCTTCCGCCGCATCGAGACGGCACAGCTTGCCGCTTATGTCGAGCATGTGGCAAAGGCCGAGCATTTTGACGTCACCCGCGAGGCGGCCGAGCTGATCGCAAGACTGGCCGAGGGCGGCGTGCGCGACGCGCTCAGCCTGCTGGACCAGTGCTCGGCTCATGAAAAGATCGACGTCGACGCGGTGTATACCACGATGGGCCTGGCCGGCAAGCGCCGGATCGAAGAGCTGTTCGACCGCATCATCGACCACGACACCGAATCCGCGCTCAAGGCCTTTTCGAAAATGTGGATGGACGGCAAAGACCCGATCGGCACGCTGGGCGAGCTGTTTACCCTGATGCGTGATGTGCTGATGCTGCGCGTGGCCCCCAAGGGCGGCGCGGAACTGATCTCCGGCGGGCACGAGATCGCGCTGCTCAAGCGCCATGCCGCGCGCCTGACCGCGGAAGAACTGACGGCGGGCATGGAAACGCTGCAGGACGCGCTGATCGCCGCGCGCAGTGCGCGCAGCCCGCGCACGACGGCGGAGCTGTGCCTTGTCACGCTGTGCTCCGGTCTGCTCAAGCTGGATATGCCTGACTTCAACGCGCGCCTGTCCCGCATTGAAGAAGAGCTTGCTTCCGGCGCCGTTTCGTATGTCCCGCGGCGCGAGAGCGCGCCCTCCCCGGACAGGGACGCGGACGATGATAGCGCCGACGAGCCCGAGCGGGAAGAGGAGCGCCCCCCGCTGCCGGAGGACGACGATCTGCCCTGGCATGACGAGCCTCCCGCCCCGCAGCCGCCGCAGCGCGCCCCGTGGGAGGACGAGGAAGACGAGCTTGACCCGGCGCAGTTTGCCGAGCCGCAGCCCGAAGACGACTTTATCAGCCGTGCGCCTAAGGCGGAGCCCACGGTCGCCCCGCCCCCGGCAAAGGAGACGCCCAGCCCCGCCCCTCCCGCAGCGGCGGCGGAGAGCCCGGCCTTCTGGGCCGAGCTGTGCCGCAAGATCGCCCCGCGTCTGCCGGCGGATATGCGCATCTATCCCGGTGACGCAAGCAAGCTGCGCGGCGAGCTGCGCGGCAGCGTCCTGACGCTTGAGGCGGAGGGCGGCTTCGTCTACAATCGCTTCAACCGCTCGGAGATCCTGCAGCGCTTTTCCGACTGCGCCGCGGAGATGACGGGCAGAAGCGTCAACACGATCTTAAAGGAGCTCGACCCGGCCCGCCGGGCGACGAGAAGCCTTGACGAACTGAAAAAATTTCCCGAGACGCATGTGATCGGATAAAAAGAACGAATGGATCAGGAGGAATGAATAATGGCAAAAGGCGGATTTCGCGGCGGCTACGGCGGCAGCCAGGCCAACATGATGAAGCAGGCTCAGAAGATGCAGCAGGATTTCCTGAAGATGCAGCAGGAACTGGAGTCTTCCAAGTTTGAATTTACCGCCGGCGGCGGCGCGGTCAAGGCCGTTGTCTCCGGCACGAGAGAGTTTGAAAGCATCACCATCGACCCTGAGGTCGTCGATCCCGACGACGTCGAGATGCTGCAGGATCTGATCCTTGCGGCGGTCAACGGCGCGCTGAAGGCGTCTGACGACGCCACCAGCAAGTCGATGGCCAAGCTGCAGGGCGGCATGGGAGGCTTCCCCGGCCTGTTCTGATCGACGTCGACATCAAATCCAACGGAGGTGGACGGATGAACACGGAATGGACAAGCACGGTCAGCGCGACAAACCCGCTGCCGGAATACCCGCGCCCGCAGCTTTACCGCGAAAGCTGGATGAGCCTGAACGGCCTGTGGGAATACGCCATCACGGCGGACCGGACCATACCGGAAACGTTCGACGGCTATATCACCGTTCCCTTTTCGCCGGAAACGGCGCTTTCGGGCGTACAGAAGCAGCTCAAAAGCGGGGAATACCTCTGGTATCGCCGCACCGTCACGCTGCCTGAGACCTTTGCGGACAGGCGCGTGATCCTGCATTTCGGCGCCGTGGATCAGACCGCGGACGTATGGGTAAACGGGATCCACGCCGTTTCCCACGTCGGGGGTTATCTGCCCTTTGACGCGGAGATCACCAAAATGCTCGGGAAAGGGGAGTTTACGGTCGTCGTCCGCGTGACGGACGAAACCGACGAGGGCTTCCACACCCGCGGCAAACAGAAAACGAAGCGCGGCGGCATCTGGTACACGCCGCAAAGCGGCATCTGGCAGAGCGTTTGGATCGAAAGCGTGCCGAAAAGCTTTGTGCGCGGCCTTCGCATCACGCCGCATTTTGACGACGCCGAGGTGGATATCACGGCGGACGTCGTCGGAAGCGAAAGCGCCTGGGCCGTTTTCGGCGGCGAGCGTTACGAGCTTCCGGCGCTGATCCCCGTGCCGGACTTCGAGGCATGGACGCCCGAAAACCCCAAGCTGTATTCTTTCAGCGTCGAGTGCGGCGAGGACCGGGTGGAAAGCTATTTTGCGATGCGCAAGTTTTCGGTCGAAAAGGACGAGGCAGGCATACCGCGCCTCTTTCTAAACGGCAGGCCGTATTTCCACAAGGGCCTGCTCGACCAGGGCTATTGGCCCGACGGACTCTATACGGCCCCGACGGACGAGGCGCTGTGCCGCGACATCCTGCTTGCCAAGGAAAGCGGCTTCAACATGCTGCGCAAGCACATCAAGGTCGAGCCGCTGCGGTGGTATTACCATTGCGACAGACTCGGCATGCTGGTGTGGCAAGACATGCCCTGCGGGGGCGGCAGCTATTCGCCCGCCGTCGTTACGGCGCCGCTCTTTACCGGCCATCACATCTCCGACAGTCGCTACGCCCGCTTCGGCCGCGCCGACGAGCTGGGCCGGCGCGAGTTTGAAGGCGAGCTTTGCGACATGGTCAACCACCTCTACAACTGCCCCTGCATCGCCATGTGGGTCATTTTCAACGAGGGCTGGGGCCAGTTTGACGCCAAGAAAATGACCGACGCGGTGCGCTTTATCGACAACACCCGCACGATCGACCACGCCTCCGGCTGGCACGATCAGGGCTGCGGCGACGTCAAGAGCGTGCACGTCTATTTCCGGCCCTACCGCTTCCGCCCGGACAAGAAGGAACGCGCGGTCGTGCTCAGCGAATTCGGCGGCTATGCCCGCGCCGAGAAGGATCACCTTTTCAGCCAAAAGACTTTCGGCTACAAGCTCTTCGACACGGCCGACGCGCTGGCCGCGGCGCTGGAGAAGCTCTTTGCGCGCCAGATCCGCCCGGCAAAGGAAAAGGGCCTTGCCGCCGCGGTCTATACCCAGCTCAGCGACGTCGAGGACGAGATCAACGGCCTTGTGACCTACGACAGGCGCGTGGTCAAAATCGAACCGGACCGCATGCGCCGCATTACGGATCTTGAATAACAACCGACAGGGGCGTGTTTCCACGCCCCTGTTTGACTCTCTGAAAACGGATAAGGGATGAATCATGCTCAAACGGGTTTATCTGGAGATCACCAACGTCTGCAACCTCGCCTGCGCCTTCTGCCCCGGCACAAATCGCCCGGCGCATTTTCTGACGGAGGAGGAGTTCGACCGTCTGACGGACGCGCTGCAAGGAAAGGCGCAGTATCTCTATTTCCATCTGATGGGCGAGCCGCTGCTGCACCCGCTGCTCGGCCGCTTCCTGCAGCGCGCGGGCGAAAAAGGCTTTCGCGTCATCCTGACGACGAACGGAACGCTGCTTGCGGACAAGGGCGAAATCCTGCTCTCCGCCCCGGCGCTGTATAAGCTCAATCTCTCTCTCCAGTCCTTCGAGGCGAACGCGGGCGGAGATCTAATAAGTTATGTAAACCAATGTGCCGCTATTGCCGCCCAAACCGCAGAAGCGGGCAAGCTGTGCGAGCTGCGGCTTTGGAACCACGGCGGCCTGGAGAGCCTCAACAGCGAGATCCTCTTTCTCCTCTCAAAGCGCTTCCCGCGCCCCTGGGAGGAAAATGCCCGGAGCATCAAACTCTCCGAGCGGGTCTACCTTGCCGAGGACGACCGCTTTGACTGGCCCGATCCCGCGGCGGCCGACAGGGGAGAGAGCTGCTTCTGTTACGGCCTGCGCGACCAGATCGGCGTGCTCTGCGACGGAACGGTCGTGCCCTGCTGCCTTGACCACAACGGCGACGTCCCGCTGGGAAACCTGTTTTTGCAGGATTTGATTGAAATTATGTCAACCGATAAAGCACGGCGGATTTATGACGGGTTTTCGCAGAGAAAGGCTGTGGAGGCGCTTTGCCGACGCTGCGGGTATGCAAGAAGATTTACATAATGTAATTAACATAAAATAGTAAACATAATATAGTTAACATAAATTATTCTGTGAAGAAAGCGTAAACGATTTGCTGAATTTCTCTTAATCTTTCCGCTTTTCGCTTTCTTTTCACATCGGATTATGGTAGCATCATGCGGGGGAAAAAAGGAATCCCCCGCATGATCTTTACTTTCACTCCGGAAGGGAGGAGAACAGCGTTGAACAGAATCAGGAAACGGCTTCTTTCGCTGCTGCTGGCGGCCGTGATGCTGCTGTCTGTGTCCGCCGCGGTCTTTGCCGAGGGGGACAGCCGCGTCGTCATCGGGGCGGATCTGACGGACGAGCAGATCGCAACGGTATATCGTCTCTTCGGCGTCGAGCGCGGCAGCGTCGAGGAGCTTACCGTCACGAACGCGGAGGAGCGATCCTATCTCAAGGGCTACGTTGATGACAAGGTGATCGGAAAGTATGCGATCTCCTGCGTCTATGTCGAACTGCTTGAAGAGGGGAAGGGCCTTTCGGTCGATACCTACAACATCACTTGGTGCACGGCGGAAATGTATAAAAACGCGCTAGTCACGGCCGGCGTCAAGGATGCAAAAATCATCGTCGCCGCTCCCTTTGAGGTCAGCGGGACCGCAGCCCTGACGGGGATCTACAAGGCCTACGAGCATATCACCGGCGGCACGCTCGACGAGACCGCCAAGGCCGTCGGCACACAGGAGCTGACCATCACCGGCGAGCTTGCCGAGGAGATCGGCAACCTTGACGCCACCGAGATCGTCACCGGCCTGAAAGAGATCCTGGGCGAGACCGTGAAGATGAGCGACGAGGAGATCCGCCGGGAGATCATCAACATCGCCGGCGAGTATAACGTCACGCTATCGGACCGCCAGATCCAGCAGCTGATCGATCTCTGCCGTTCGCTCGAAGGTCTGGATGCCGACGCGCTGAAAGACCGCGTCGTCGAAGCGCAGCAGACCATCAAAAAGATCGGCGAGGCCAAGGATAAAGCGGTGGGCTTTTATGAAAAGCTCTCCCGTTTCGCCTCCTCGGTTTCCGACTTCTTCTCGCAGGTCAAGGCATTCTTTGGGAAATAACAGATCCATAAAAAAGGCAGGTAGTTTTCAAAAACTACCTGCCTTTTTTATCTGTTTTTTCAGATCCGCTTCCACTTCGCGCCGTGGGGGATATCGGTCAGCTCGATCCCGTCGGCCTTCAGCTCGTCGCGGATGCGGTCGGCCTCGGCAAAGTTCTTGGCCTTCTTTGCGTCCTGGCGCGCGCGGATCTTCGCCTCGATCCCGGCGTCGGCCTCGCCGCTTTCGGAAATGATGGTAAACTCGCCCGCGACGGCGGCTTCCTTCTTCAGCTCCTCGCGCTTCTTGTCGGCCTTTTCGATCAGACTCAGACTCAGCACCGTGTCAAAATCGGCGATCGCATACAGCTTGGTCGCGTCGTTGCACTTGGCCTTCAGCACGTCGTACAGGGCGGTGACGGCAAGCGAGGTGTTCACGTCGTTGTCCAGCGCCGCGCAGAATTTTTCGCGCATGGCCTGATACGCGCTCTCGTCAACCTCCCCGTCGCCGGGCTTGAGCGCGGCGATGCGCGCGATCAGCTTGTTGTAGGCCAGCTGCGCGTTGTCCAGGTTTTCCCAGGAAAAGACCAGCGCCTTGCGGTAATGGCTCTGCAGGCAGAAGAAGCGGTAGGCCAGCGGGTCATAGCCCTTCTGCTCCAGGAGCGATACGGTCAAAAACTCGCCCTTCGACTTGGACATCTTGCCGTCGGAGGTGTTCAGATGCAGCACGTGCATCCAGTAGTTGCACCACTTGTGGCCGAGATAGGATTCGCTCTGCGCGATCTCGTTGGTGTGATGCGGAAAGGCGTTGTCGATGCCGCCGCAGTGGATATCAAGGTCCTCGCCGAGGTGCTTCATCGAAATGCCGCTGCACTCGATGTGCCAGCCGGGGTAGCCCACGCCCCAGGGAGAATCCCATTTGAGCGCCTGATCCTCAAACTTGGACTTGGTGAACCACAGCACAAAGTCGTTGCGGTTGCGCTTGTTGGTGTCCTCGTCCACGCCCTCGCGCACGCCGACGTCCAGATCCTCGGCGTTGAAGTCGTTGAAGACAAAGTAGCGATCAAGCTTGGAGGTGTCGAAGTACACGTTGCCGCCGGCAAAATAGGCGTAGCCGGTATCCATCAGCTTCGAGATGATCTTGATATACTCGTCGATGCAGTTGGTCGCGGGCTCGACCACGTCGGGCGTGCGGATGTTCAGCTTGGCGCAGTCGGAGAAGAACGCGTCGGTATAAAACTTGGCGATTTCCATGACGGTCTTGTGCTCACGCTTGGCGCCCTTGAGCATCTTGTCCTCGCCCTCGTCGGCGTCGGAGGTCAGATGCCCCACGTCCGTGATGTTCATCACGCGCTTGAGGTTATAGCCCGCATAGCGCAGATACCGGTCGAGGATATCCTCCATGATATAGGAACGCAGATTGCCGATATGCGCAAAGTGATACACCGTCGGACCGCAGGTATACATCTTGACGATGTCGGGGTGGTTGGGAACAAACAGCTCCCTCTTGCGGCTTGCAGAATTATACAGATACATAATTTCGCTCCTTAATCGGCGTTCCGGAAAACGTCGAGGTTTTTCATAAAGTATTCGATACCGGACCAGACAGTCGTGACAAGCACGACGATCCAACATATTATGTTAACTAAACGGTAGCCGCCGAACAGCAGCATCAGCCCCAGCGCGACCATCGTGCTGGCCGTTTTGATCTTGCCGGACCGGGCGGCCGCGATCACACGGCCCTGCTCCACGGCGACGAGCCGCAGCCCGGAAACCGCAAATTCGCGCAGCAGCACGACTGCAACGACCCATCCGGGCATCGTGTGGCACTCGACGAAAAAGCACATCGCCGCGAGGACAAGCATCTTGTCCGCCAGCGGATCCATGAATTTGCCCCAGTCCGTGATCTGGTGATAATGGCGGGCGATATAGCCGTCCGCGAAGTCGGAGAGACAAGCGATTATGTAAACCACAAACGCCCAGTTCGTATGTCCGGTATAGCACAGCAGCAGAAAGACCGGGATCAGCACGATGCGGACCATCGTGATTTTGTTGGCCGTTGTTTTCAGCATATCGCGCCTCCGATCTGCGTTCCGTAGAGATAACCGTCGTCGGTCTCGTCGATCAGCACGTCGGCCATCTCGCCCAAGGGACAGTCGCCCTCGAAGAACACAAGCCCGTCGATATCGGGCGAATCGGCCCAGCTCCGGCCGACAAGCAGTTCGCTCTCCTCATCATAATCCAGACACAGCACGCGGATCGTTTTGCCGACAAAGCTTTTGCAAAACTCGTCCATGATCTCCGCCTGCAGCTGCATAATAAGGTCGGCGCGCCGCTGCGCTTCCTCGGCGTCCACGTGCTCCATCTTCGCGGCCGGGGTCCCTTCCTCGGGCGAGAAGGGGAACACGCCGGCGCGCTCGATGCGCGCTTCTTTCAAGAACGCGCACAGCTCTTCAAACTCCGCCTCGCCCTCGCCGGGCAGGCCGGCGATCAGACTCGTGCGCAGCACAAGACCCGGGATGCGCTGGCGCAGCGTACGGAAAAGCGCGCGGATCTCTTCGCCCGTGCCGCGGCGGTTCATGCGCTTGAGGATCGCGTCGTTGATATGCTGGATCGGAATATCGAGATATTTGACGATCTTGTCGTTGTGCGCGATCTCGTCGATCAGCTCGTCGTCGAACTGGTCGGGATAGAGATAGTGCAGCCGGATCCATTCGACGCCTTCGATCTGCCCAAGCTCCCGGCAAAGCGCGGCGAGCGAGCGTTTTCCGTACAGATCCGTGCCGTAGCGCGTGATATCCTGTGCAATGACGATCAGTTCCTTCACACCGTGCGCGGCCAGATCGCGCGCCTCCTCGAGAATGTTTTCCATCGGGCGCGAGCGGTATCGGCCGCGGATATAGGGGATCGCGCAGAAGGCGCAGAAGTTGTCGCAGCCCTCGGCGATGCGCAGATAGGCCCAGGACGGGCCCGTGGACACAACGCGCGCGATCTCGTCGACCGGGGCGCTGTTCGAGGCGAAGCGGGAAAGAGAACGGCCCGCCATCACCGCGTCGGCCGCCTCCACGATGTCGCCGAAGCTGCCCACGCCTAAGACCGCGTCGATCTCCGGCAGCTCGGACAGGATCGAATCCTTGTACCGCTCGGACAAACAGCCCGTGACGATCAGCCCGCCGAGCCTGCCTGCCTTTTTCAGCTCCGCCATCTCCAGAATGTTGTCGATGGCCTCGCTTTTGGCGGCGTCGATAAAGCCGCAGGTGTTGACCACGGCCAGATCCGCGCCGTCCGCCTCCGGGACGAGCGTATAGCCCGCCTCCGAGAGGAGATAGAGCATTTGTTCACTGTTGACCAGATTCTTGGCGCAGCCAAGAGAGATCATCGCAAAAGTCTTTTCCATTATTCTTCCTCGATATCAAACCGCCGCAGAGCCGCGCGGATCTCTTCCCAGGAAAAGCCCCGGCGAAAGAGCGCGGCGCTGACCTTGCGTACGGCTTCGCGGTCGTTCGGATCGCCAAGACGGCGGGCAAGAAACGCGTCGATCTTCCCGGTGTTGTCGGGAAGATCGGAAAGGGCCTCGGCCGCAAGCTCACGATCGATGCCGCGGCGCTGCAGCTCGCTCTTCACGCGCCCGGCGCCGTAGCCTTTGGCGGTATAGTGCCGCGCGACCGCGCCGGCGTATTCGCCGTCGTCCAGAAAGCCGTGCTCACACAGCCAGGCGATGCAGTCCTCTGCGTCGTCCTCGCCGACGCCGCGGCGCAGCAGTTTGTCCTTCAGCTCCTTGCGGGAGTGCGGACGACGGGAAAGAAGCTCCAGCGCCTTTTGCCGCTCCAGCCCGCGTGTCGAGCTTTGCCGGAGCGCGGCTAACGCTTCCTCGTCCAGCTCCATGCCGACGTACAGGCGCGCGTCTGTTACCGCGGCAAGGGTGGAGCGGAGGCTCTCGCCCCCCTCAAACTCGACAAGGATCCTGTCGGGCGAGGTTTTTTTCAGCGCGGAAACGATCATGTGTTATCGCCCCTTCAACCCTCGTCAAAATCGGCGGCGCTGACTTCGACGGCGCGGCCGGACACGCGCGCGGCGCGCTGGGCCTGCGGGGAGAGAAGCTTGAAGGAGTTGTCGCGGATATCCTGCTCGATCTTGTCGCAGATCTCGGGATTGGACGTAAGATATTCCTTTACGGCGTCCTTGCCCTGCAGCCGCTGGCCGTTGACGGTGAACCAGGCGCCGCCCTTTTCGATGATGTCCAGCTTCACGGCCAGATCGATGATCTCGCTGATCTTCGAGATGCCCTCGCCGTACATGATGTCAAACTCCGCCTCGCGGAACGGGGGAGCTACCTTGTTCTTCACGACCTTGGCGCGCGTGCGGTTGCCGATCATTTCGCCGTTGGCCTTGAGCGTCTCGATGCGGCGCACGTCGATGCGGACGGAGGCGTAATACTTCAGCGCCAGGCCGCCCGGCGTGGTCTCGGGGTTGCCGTACATCACGCCGATCTTCTGGCGCAGCTGGTTGATAAAGATGACGGTGCAGTTGTTTTTGGAGATCGCGCCGGCCAGACGGCGCATGGCCTGGGACATCAGGCGCGCCAGCATGCCGACGACCGTGTCGCCGACCTCGCCTTCCAGCTCGGCCCGCGGGATCAGCGCGGCGACCGAGTCGACCACGATCACGTCGATCGCGCCGGAGCGTACCAGAGATTCGGTGATATCCAGCGCCTGCTCGCCGGTGTCCGGCTGCGAGATCAAAAGGCTGTCGATGTCGACGCCAAGGGCGCGGGCATACGCGGGCTCCAGCGCGTGTTCGACGTCGATGTAAGCCGCGTCGCCGCCGTTTTTCTGCGCCGAGGCGACGATATGCAGCGCCAGCGTCGTTTTACCGGAGGCCTCGGGTCCGTAGATCTCGATGATGCGGCCCTTGGGGACGCCGCCGATGCCGAGCGCAAGGTCGAGCGACAGCGAGCCGGTGGACAGCGCCTCGACGTTGACGGAGATATCGTCGCCCAGACGCATGATGGTGCCCTTGCCGTAGTCCTTTTCGATTTTGGCGATCGCCGTCTCCAGCGCCTTTTTCCGGTCGCCCGCGTCGGCGGGCGCAACGCTCACGGTCTTCTTTTTCTCTGCCATGTTTTATCCTCCTCTCGGCGGCGGGCAGCCCCGCGCCGAATAATATACGTTTGAATCCGATCCGTCACATTCTGCCGATGATCACGCGCTCAACGCCGATCGTGTCAAACTTCGAGCTGACGGCGCGGAAGCCGCCGGTGAGCATCATTTCCTTCACGCCCTCCGCCTGGCCTTCGCCGACCTCAAAGAGCATGTATCCGCCCGGACGGAGCAGGGCCTTCCAGTATTTGATGATGGCCTTGTAGAACTTCAGCCCGTCTTTTCCGCCGTCCAGCGCCCAGGCCGGTTCGTAGTCGCGCACCGAAACGTCAAGCTTCGTCATGTCTGCGCTGCGGATATAGGGCGGGTTGGAGATGATCATGTCAAACTGGCCCATGCTCAGCGGGGGAGAGTTGGTCGCGTCGGCCTGCATGCAGATCGCGCGCGAGGAAAGCCGGTTCGCCGCGATGTTCTTGCGGCACACCTCCAGCGCCTTGGCGCTGATATCCACGGCGACAAGCCGCGTGGCGGGCAGCTCGTGCCCGACGGCGCAGGTGATGCAGCCGCTGCCGCAGCACAGATCCAGCACACGCGCGTCCATCTTGCGGCCGTTTAACAGCTCCTTGGCCGCGTCGACCAGCAGCTCGGTATCCATGCGGGGGATCAGCACGTCGGTCGTGATGATCATCGGCAGGCCGTAGAATTCCCACGCGCCCGTGATATAGGCCACCGGCTCGCCGGCGATGCGGCGCTCGGTCAGATCGGCGACTTTTTTGGCCATGTCGGGCGTCGTATACAGCGAAAGGTCGCGCAGCAGCTCCTGCGCGGTCTTGCCCGCGGCGGTCGCCACCAGCAGTCTCGCCTCCAGGCTGTAGCCCTCGATGCCGTGCTCACGCAGCGCGTTGCGCGCCTGCATATAAAGATCGTTATAGGTTTTCATATCCTCATCCTTTCCGAAGCTTACCAGGCGTCGCTGCCCTTTTCCTCGGGGATCACCAGCTCCATCGCGCGGATGGCGCATTCGATCATGCCGTCGTCCGGCTCGCTCGTCGTCATGTGCTGCAGCCATTTCCCCGGCGCGGAAAGCACCGCGGACAGCCAATTGTCGTGCCGGCCGCACCAGCGGTTGAGCTCATAGCTCAGTCCCACGACGACAGGCAGCAGCAGAAGATGGCAGCCCATGCGCGCAAAGGAATTGTCCAGCCGCACGACCGAGTTGACCAGAATGCTGATCACGATGACGACCAGCAGAAAGCTGGTGCCGCAGCGGGGGTGAAAGCGGGACTCGACCCTGACGTTTTCCACCGTCAGGGGTTTCCCGTGCTCGTAGCAGAAAATCGTCTTATGCTCGGCCCCGTGGTAGGAAAACAGCCGCTTGACGTCGCTGACCTCGCAGACAAGACGCATGTACAGAAGCAAAATCGCGATCCTTACAGCGCCCTCGGACAGGTTGCGCGCAAAGAAATGCATTTTCAGCCCCGGGATCAGCCCCACAAGAAAGGCCGGCAGAAAAATGAAAAGAAAAAGGGACAGGCCCACGCCCATCACCACGGCCGAGCCGATGATCAGCTTTTGCGCCTTTTCTCCTTCAAAGTGGGCCTCGATCCACCGGTCGAGCTTGTCCGGCTCGCCCTGCTCCTCCGGCGGAACGAGCGAGGCGGAATAGGTCAGCGCCTGCATGCCCTTGAAAAGCGAATCAAACAGCGTCACGATCCCGCGGATGAACGGCAGGCCCAGCAGGGGATGACGGTCGCGGACAAGCTTCAACTCCTCCGTCTTCTCCACCAGACCGTCCTTCGTCCGGCAGACGATGGCCTGTTTTTTCGGCCCGCGCATCAAAATACCCTCGATCAAAGCCTGCCCGCCGATCGAGGTCCGAAACGAGCAATCCTCAGTTTTTCTTTTCATGTCCTTCTCCACCGCGCATCGGAAGCGTGACCGTCACCAGACAGCCGCCTCCCGGCGCGTTTTCGATCATCAGCCTGCCGCCGTGGCGCGCAACGATCTCGTCGCAGACGGAAAGACCGATGCCGGTGCCGCGTCCCTTTGAGCTGCCCTTGTAAAACTTCTCCTTGACGTGCGGCAGCTCGTTTTCCGGGATACCGTGGCCGTGGTCGCGGATGGTGATGATCACAACGCTGCCCTCGGCAGCGATCGCGACTTCGATTTTTCTGCCCTCGCCCCCGTGCTTGGCTGCGTTGTCAAGCAGATTCAAAAACACCTGCTTAAGCCGCTCCGGGTCGCCGGGGATCATCGGGATCGGGCTGACTGGCTGGTCGTATTTTACCTCAATGCCGCTCTGGCGCAGCAGCTCGCCGTACGTGAAGATGGCGTCCTCCAGCTCGGCGGCGATGTCGATCATTTCAATACGCAAATTGAAGCGCCCGTCCTGGATGCGGGCAAATTCCAGCATCTCCGAAACCATGCCTGTCAGCCTTTCGGCCTCCTTGGAGATGATCTGGATGCCGCGCAGCGAATCGCCCTGCACGGCCTCGTCATACGCGATCGTCTCGGCCCAGCCCTCGATGGCCGTCAGCGGGGTGCGCAGCTCGTGCGAAACGCGGGAGATAAACTCGGTCCGTGTCTTTTCCGCCACGGCGACCTTTTCCGACATCTCGTTGAGCGCGTCGGCAAGATCGCCCACCTCGTCGTCGCCCAGCTTTTCCACCTGCACGCCGTAGCTGCCGTTCGCGATGCGGCGCGCCGCATCGGTCAGCGAGGTCACCGGATCGGAAACCCGTGACCAGAACCACAGCATCATGCCGATGATGTAAAAGCAAACCAGCGTGACGAGCACAACGGCATAAAAGCCGTAGCCGCGTGTGATGCACCAGACCGCGCCGAGCAGCAGCAGCAGCGCGCCGATGCCGGAAACGATCAGTTGATTTCTCAGTCTTCTGTTCATACCTTATCGTAAATGCTTTCTCTGTTTATGATCCTTCCGCCGGGAAGGGAGGCTGGCCTCAATAGCCCCACTTATAGCCGTAGCCCCAGACGGTGGTCAGATACTCGGGCTCGGTGGGGTCGCTTTCGATTTTGATGCGCAGACGGCGGATGTTGACGTCCACGGTCTTCAGCTCGCCCGAAAAGTCGCCGCCCCAGACGGCAGATAGGATATCCTCGCGCGACATGGCCTTGCCGGGGTTTTCCATGAACAGCTTCATCAGCAGATATTCGATCTGCGTCAGCTTCAATCGCGCGCCGTTTTTCTCCAGCGTGCGGTTGCGGGTATTGAGCACAAAGGGGCCGCTGATGATCTCGACGCTGGCCTTCTCATCCTCGTCCACGCCGAGACGGCGGATCAGCGCGTCGACGCGCGCGGTCAGCTCGGCGGGAGAAAAAGGCTTGGTCACATAGTCGTCCGCGCCGGTCATCAGCCCCGTGACCTTGTCGATCTCCTGGCTCTTGGCCGTCAGCATGATGATGCCCATTTTCGAGCCGGTGGCCCGGATGCGGCGGCAGACCTCAAAGCCGTCGATATCCGGCAGCATCACGTCAAGCAGCGCCAGACAGATATCGGGATTGACCTTGATCTTCTCCAGCGCCTCCGCGCCGTTTTCGGCCTCGATCGGCTCGTAGCCGCTGCGGCGGAGATTGATAACCACAAAGCTCCGGATATTGGCTTCATCCTCAAGAACGAGTATTTTCTTCATCGAAACAGCCCCCATTTTCAATCTGTATAGCCAAGCATGCGCGCCCTGCGCACAACATGCCATAATTCGAGATACTAAATTATAACATAGCTTTTACAAAATTGGTAGTCATAGTTGCAAAAAAAGATGGATTTCCTTTTTTGGGAAAGAACAGTATCAATCGCCCTTCCGCCTTTTGTCGAAATGAAACCCGATTGCAAGTATTTTGGGGAAAAGCCGGGATTTTCTGTAAATACTACTGGTATTTGGCGGACGGTACTGGTATACTTATCTGCGTGATTTTTTCACGGGGAGGGATCGGCTTTATGACCGAAAAGGAAAGCCTGCGCGAGCAATACGCCGAGATCAACCGGCGCAATCCCTTTGTGCGCCACAACCACATCGAGGTCGAGGAGATCGAGCGCGACCGCGCCCTGCTGCGCCTTACGATCCGTCCGGAAAGTCTCAACGTCCACGGCCGGGTCCACGGCGGCGCGATCTACACGATGGCCGACAACGCCGCCGGCTGCGCGACCAGCACCGACGGGCGCAGCTATGTCACCCAGGCAAGCGATATGCACTTCCTGCGCAACCAGTCCGAGGGGACCGTCCGGGCAGAAGCCATCGTGCGCCACCGCGGCCGGACGATCGTGCTTGTCGACGTGACCGTCACCGGCGAGGAGGAAAAGCTTCTCGCTTCGGGGACCTTCACCTTCTTCTGCATCGATCAGAAGCCCCGGCCTGACAAGGGCATGGATGAGTTGAAAAACAACGCCTGAGGGTGTAAAATACCATATTATCTCTATCTCTGTTTTTCCCGGAGGAAAACGAATGGCCACAGTAAGACGCAGAAAGAAAAAAAGCGCGGCGCCCGTCGTCGCCGTGCTGCTCCTGATCGCCGCGGCGGTCGGAGCGTTCGTTTTCATTTACACGCATTATAATATCGCCATGGGCACCCTCTTCCCGAAAGGCGAGCCGATCGATCTGCGCGGCAGACCCGTCAGCGTGCGGCAGTACGGCGAGATCGTGCGCCGCCACCCGGACGTCACGGTCTACTGGGACGTCCCAATCGGGGAAGCGCGCTATGACTGCACCTCCGACGCGATCGCCGTGGGCAACTTCAGCGAAAAAGAGGTGGAAAACTTCTCTCTCTTCTTCGATCTGCACAGCGTCGACGCCCGCGCGGCGGACTGTTATGACGCCATCCGCGCCCTGATCGCGGCCGAGCCCGCCCTTGACGTAAGATGGAACATCCCCGTCGGGGCCTCTCGCTACGACAACCTGGCCGAGGAGATCTCAATCGGCAATTTCACGGCGGAGGAGATCGGCAATTTCGCATATTTTGCCAACCTCAAGCGCGTGGACGCCACGGCGGCCGACTGCTATGAGGAGATCATGGCCCTGCGCGCCGCGCTGCCGGAGGAGACGGACCTGAAATGGAACGTCGTCCTCGGCGGAGAAAGCTTTGCAAGCACGACCAAGGAACTGACGCTGCCCGAGGGAACGACGGCCGAGGAAGCGGGGGAGCGGCTTGCGTATCTGCCCGACATGCGCATGGTCGACACGACCAACGCGCGCTATGAAGCTTCCGAGCTTGCCGCGCTCCGTGAGCGGTATCCGAAGATCCGCTTCCTTTTCAAGGTCACGATCGCGGGCGAGACCTTCCGCAGCAACACCGAAAACATCAACATTCCCGAGTCCGCCGCCCTCGATCCGGCCGAACTCATTGCCCACGGCGGCGATTTCTCCGAGCTGAAGATCATCAACCTCGGCTCGCGCAGGCTGAGCCTGGACGATATCGTCGCGATCCGCGAGGCGTACGGCGGGGTCGAGGTCATCTGCCGCACCACGGTCTGCGGCAAGGAGTGCTCGACCGACTGGACGGAGCTTGACCTCTCCAACCGCACGATCGAGGACCTCGCCGAGCCGGAAAAGGCGATCGAGGCGATGGCACGGCTGAAAAAGCTGTATCTGTGCGACTGCGACATCCCCTTTGAGACGCTCGACGAGATGCGCAGCCGCCACGACGACTGTGAGATCGTCTGGCGCGTGTACCTCAACGGCCTCGGCTGCCGCACGGACGCGGACAACTTCTGCATGTCGAAGTATTCCAACGATTGGGGCAATCTGCCCTATGCCAACGCCGAGCCGATCAAATACTGCCGCAATATGGTCACGCTCGACCTCGGCCACGGCAACTATGACCGCATCGACTTTGTCGAGACGATGCCGCATCTGAAGTATCTGATGATCGTCGGCGCGCCGGTCAAGACGCTTGAACCGCTGCGCAATTCATCCGAGCTGTATTATCTCGAGATGTTCTTCACTCAGGTGCGCGACCTCGAGCCGATCCTGCACCTTCCGAACCTCAAGCACCTCAACATCAGCCACCAGCGCCTCGACGACTATACCCAGCTCTTTGAAATGACCCAGCTCGAACGCCTCTGGTGGGTCGACAGCGGCCTGACCGAGGCGCAGCAGAACGAGCTGCGCGAGGCGCTGCCGAACACGAAGATCGTCTTCTGGGCCTGGGAGGACAACGCCGTGGGCAACTACTGGCGCGACGATCCGAGCTATCGCGAGATGCGCGACAACCTCGGCATGAATTATAATGTGATTGCGTAAGGAGGCAAAACCATGACGGCACTCGAACGCTTTTTGATTTATGTCAAGATCCATACCGCGAGCAGCGAAAACCTGGAGCGTACCCCCACCGAGGAGCGGGAGTTCGACCTCTCGCGCGTGCTGGAAAAGGAAATGAAGGACCTGGGCTTTGCGCGTGTCTTCGTCGACGAGCACGCCTATGTCTACGGCTTCCTGCCCGCCACGCCCGGCTGCGAGGAGCGCCCCTGCGTCGGCTTTATCGCGCACCTTGACACGATCCCCGACTTTTCCGGCGAAAACGTCAAACCTCAGCTGATCGAAAACTATGACGGCGGCGACGTCAGGCTGGGGGACAGCGGCCGCGTCCTGACCGGGGACGTAAACCCCCGCCTTCCAAAGCTCAAGGGCCACACGCTGGTCACGACCGACGGCACGACCGTCCTCGGCGCGGACGACAAGGCAGGCATCGCCGCGATCATGACCGCCTGCGAGCGCATCCTTGCCGAGGGGCGTCCCCACGGTGCGATCGCCGTCTGCTTCACGCCGGACGAGGAGGTGGGCCACGGTGCCTCGCTGCTTGATTTAGAGCGCTTCGGGGCCGACTTCGCCTACACCGTCGACGGCGGCGAGCTTGACGAGATCAACTTCGAGACCTTCAACGCCGCCTCTGCCAAATGGGAGATCAGCGGCTTCAACATCCACCCCGGCAGCGCCAAGGACAGGATGATCAACGCCTCGCTGGTGGCCATGGAGATCAACGCCATGCTGCCCGCCGGCGCCGTGCCGGAGAAAACCGAGGGCTACGAGGGCTTCTTCCACCTGACTGACATGTCCGGCACGGTCGAAAAGGCCGAGCTGTGCTATATCCTGCGCGACCATGACGCGGCCGGGCTTGCGGAAAAGGAAAAGCTGATGCGCCTCATCGAAAAGCAGATCAATGAAAAATACGGCGCGAACACGGCAAAGCTGACGATCCGCGAGCAGTACCGCAACATGGCGGAAAAGCTCGAAGAGCACATGGAGATCGTCGAGCTGGCCGAGAGGGCGATCCGCGCGATCGGCCTTGAGCCGGTGCGCGTGCCGATCCGCGGCGGCACCGACGGCTCGCAGCTGTCCTTCCGCGGCCTGCTGTGCCCGAACATCGGCACGGGCGGCTATGCCTGCCACGGCCCCTATGAGCACACCACCGCCGAAAACCTCGACGGCGCCGCCCGCCTGGTCGAGGCGATCGTCGATCTGGCCCGCTGATACGCGTCAAAACCGGGAAGGAGAGAGAAAGCATGAACGGAAAGCTCGGCGCCCGGAAATGGGCTGCGCTGATCCTCATCGGTCTCGTCGGCCAGTTTGCCTGGACGATCGAAAACATGTATTTCAACGTTTTCCTCTACAACACGATCTCCACCGATCCGCGCTATATCTCCGCGATGGTCGGCGCGTCCGCCGTGGTGGCGACGCTTACGACGCTTTTGATGGGCGCACTGTCCGACCGCGTGGGCAAGCGCCGCGTCTTCATCGCGCTGGGCTATATCCTCTGGGGCCTGTCCACAGCGGCCTTCGCCCTGATCACGCCCGAGAACGCCGCGCGTCTCTTCCCCGGGGCAAACGCGGCCGCCGCAGCGGCGGTCATGGTCGTCGTGATGGACTGCGTGATGACCTTCTTCGGTTCCACGGCCAATGACGGCGCGTTCAACGCCTATGTCACCGACGTCACGAACAGCGCCAACCGCGGCCGCGCGGAGAGCGTTCTTGCCATCCTGCCGCTCATCTCCATGCTGATCATCTTCGGAGCCTTCGACGGTCTGACCCAGCAGGGAAGGTGGAAGGAATTCTTCTCGATCTTCGGCGCGGCGGTCAGCGTCGTCGGCGTGATCGCGCTCTTCCTCGTAAAGGACGAGCCCGACCTTATGCCGCGGCGCGACAAGTACCTGGCCAATCTTCTCTACGGCCTGCGCCCGTCTGTAGTGCGGGAGAATCCCGAGCTGTATCTGTCCTTTGCCGCGTTCTGCCTGTTCTCGGTCGCGGTCCAGGTCTTTTTCCCGTTCCTGATCATTTATATCCAGAACTATCTCGGCATCAACGACTATGCCGTCGTCCTCGGCGTCGTGCTGATCGTCGCCTCGGCGGTCAGCGTGATCTCCGGCCGCTTTATCGACCGCGTCGGCAAGATCCGCTTCACCTATCCAGCGGCCGGCGTCATGCTGGCGGGACTGGCGGGGATGTACTTTGTGCGCTCCTCCCTCGGCGTGATCCTGGCAGGCGTCGTGATGATGAGCGGGTACATGATGATCTCGGCCGCGCTCGGCGCCAATATCCGCGACTGGACGCCGCCCGACAAGGTCGGCCACTTTCAGGGCATCCGCATGATCTTCGCCGTCATGCTGCCGATGGTCATCGGCCCGATGATCGGCGCGGCGGTCATCCGCGGCGGGCAGAGCACCTATATCGAGCTCGGCCAGGTCAAAACCGTGCCGACGCCCGGCATTTATCTGGCCGCGGCCGCGGTGCTGCTGCTGGTGGCGATCCCGCTTGCCGCGCTGAAGCGGCGCGCGAAAAACTGACCATACAACAAAAGGAGACGCCCGGGACTTTGCCCCGGGCGTCTCCTTTTGTATTTGCTGAAAAAGAAGAGATCAAAAGCGGATCTTGTCGCGCGTGATGTCCTTCAGACTGGCAGCGCCGCACATGCCCATGGTGCCCTTCAGCTCGCTCGTGAGCTTGTTGTAAAGCACCTTGAAGCCCTCCTCGCCCGCGCCGTAGAGCATCGTGGCAAACGGACGGCCGACCAGCACCGCGTCGGCGCCGAGCGCCAGCGCACGGAACACGTCCACGCCCGAGCGGATGCCGCCGTCGACAAAGATCACGGTCTGTCCCTTGACGGCGTCCGCAATCTCGCCGAGCACCTCGGCCGTGGCGGGAACGCCGCCCTGAACGCGCCCTCCGTGGTTGGACACGACGATGCCCGCGGCGCCGGCCTCAACGGCCTTCTTCGCACCCGCGACGGTCATGATGCCCTTCACGATAAAGGGGCGGGAAGCGTGCTCAATGATCTCGCGCATTTCGGCAACGGTCTTGCTGCCGGCGCTGCCGCCCAGCTTTTTCAAAAAGGGGAGACCTGCTGCGTCCACGTCCATCGCGGCGGCGAAGATGTTATTTTCGATCACATGGTCAAGCTTGCCGAATACGGTTTCGCGGTCCCAGGGCTTGATCGTCGGGATTGACAGCCCGCCGAGCGCGGCGCTGTCGGTGACGGCGTCCTTCATGATCTGGGCGTTCACGCCGTCTCCGGTGAAGGCCAGTATGCCGCAGTCGACGGCGGCCTTCATCATGTCGGCGTTATAGCTTTGATCGTTGTACTTCGGGCCGTAGTGCATATCCACGGCGCCGAGCGGAGCGACGAAAATCGGCGCGGAAAACTTCCGCCCGAACAGCTCGAAGGAGATGTCCGGGTCAACGACGTTTTCGCAGAGCGTGTCCATGTTGACGAAGATTTCCTGCCATTTGTCAAAGTTGCGCGCTGCGGCGTTGCCGGGAGCCTTGCTGCCGGGGCCGGGGACGTTGTTGCCGCATGCCTTTCCGTTGCAGACGGGGCAGGCCATGCAGTGCGGGGCGGTGAGTTTTCTTGCTTCTTCCAGTATTTCTTTGTATTCCATGATTACACTCTCCAAACGCTATTTTTATGTCATTTTCGAACGAATAAAAGCTTGCAAACCGATTATCGGCCATAACGGGTAAAATGTCAAGGCGCAACGCCCGTTCCGTCAAAAGCCGGGATCTCCTCTGCTGTGGCGGAGGACAGCTCCTGCCAATAGCCGTCGGAAATGCCGCAGGCGTGCATATAGCGGATCAGGTGTTCGTTTTCCTGTGCCTCCACGCGCCGCTGCAGCGTGGGATATTTTTCAAGACCGGGCATCGGCGTGTACTGGCTCATCAGGGAAAACAGCACGCTGCCGCGCGGAAAGCTCTCGGCGACGAAATCGATCGCCCCCATCGAGTTTTCGATCTCGCCCGGCAGGATCAGGTGGCGGATCAGCACGCCCGAGACAAGAAGCCCGTTTTCATCCAGCCGGTACGGCCCGGTCTGGCGGAACATCTCGCGGATGGCCGCCGCGGCCGTTTCGGGATAATCCTTCGCTCCGCTGCAGCGTGCGGCAAGCGCGGAGTCGGAATACTTGTAATCCGGCATGTAGACCTGCACCAGTCCCTCAAGTGTACGCAGCGTCTCCACGCTCTCGTAGCCGGAGCTGTTCCACACCACCGGAATGCCGAGCGACAGCCCGTCGAGCGCCCGGCGCACGGTGCGGACATAGTGCGTCGGCGTCACCAGATCGATGCAGTGCACGCCTTCGTCCCGCAGACGCAGCATGATATCGCGCAAAGCGGCGGCGTCAACGCTTTTGCCCGCCTGCACACCGCGGCTGATCTCGCGGTTCTGGCAATAGACGCAGCGCAGGTTGCAGCCCGTGAAAAAGATCGCGCCGGCCCCGCGCGAGCCGGAGAGACAGGGCTCTTCCCCAAAGTGCGGCGCCGCACGGGCGACGCGCGGCAGCGCCGGCGAAGCGCACACGCCGCCGGCCTTTTCGTCCCCTCTGAGCGCGCTGCATCTGCGCGGACAGTCGCTGCAAACAAAATCCATTTTCTTCCTCTTTTCAAAATCGGCAAATTGCCTACAAATTGCACGATTACAGCGCCAATTATAGCCTCTGTTTGTTAAATTTGCAAGAAAATGCAAAATGCGTAAAACAGTGCATGATTTTTCGGATTTTTGTGATAAAATCTTAACTAACGAGGGAAATGAGTTCTGTTTCTTCAGATTCATCCCGATACGGAAAGGGGAGAGAGGATGCTCAGCATCGTGCTTGTCGAGCCGGAGATCCCGCACAACACCGGCGCGATCGCCCGGACCTGTGCCGCGACCGGCGCAAAGCTGCATCTGATCCGCCCGCTGGGCTTTGACATCTCGGACAAGGCTGTCAAGCGCTGCGGCCTGGACTACTGGCATCTTGTCGACCTTTCGGTGTATGATAATCTTGAGGAATACTTCGCCAAATGGGGCGACGAGGGGCTGTATCTTGCCACGACGAAAGCGCCCCGCGCCTACAGCGAAGCGGACCTGTCCCTGCCGGACGTCACGCTGATGTTCGGCAAGGAGACGGCCGGCCTGCCGCTGTGGCTGCGGGAGAAATACCGCGACAGATGCATCCGCATCCCCATGGTCGACGAGGCAAGAAGTCTGAACCTGTCGAACTCCGTTGCCATTCTCGCCTACGAAACGCTGCGCCAGCAGGGCTTCCCCGGGCTGCTCGGCGTAGGCGAGATGTCTCAGATGTAAAAAATTTTTATTAGGAGGATAACCATGAACTACAGCAAAAAGACCGTTTACGACGTAGACGTCAAGGGCAAGAAAGTTCTTCTCCGCTGCGACTTCAACGTCCCCCAGGACAAGAAGACCGGAGAGATCACCTCGGACAAGCGCATCGTTGCCGCGCTTCCGACGATCAAGTATCTTCTCGACAACGGCGCCGCCGTGATTGCCTGCTCCCACCTCGGCAAGCCCGTCGCCACCTTCGAGGGCTATGTGAAAAAGCAGGTGGAAAAGGGCAAGAACGAAGCGGACGTCACCCGTGAAGAGTGGGAAAAGTCCCTGGCCAAGCTGACGCTCGCCCCCGTTGCCAAGCGCCTTGCCGAGCTGCTGGGTCAGGACGTCATCTTTGCCGCCGACACCATCGGCCCCGACGCCCAGGCCAAGGCCGCCGCGCTGCAGCCCGGCCAGATCCTCCTGCTGGAGAACCTCCGTTTTGCCAAGGGCGAGACCAAGAACGACCCCGCCTTTGCCAAGGCTCTTGCCGACATGGCCGAGATCTTCGTCTCCGACGCGTTCGGCACCGTTCACCGCGCCCACGCCTCCACCGCCGGCGTCGCGGCCTATCTGCCCGCCTACTCCGGCCTGCTCGTCGACAAAGAGCTGTCCGTCATGGGCAAAGCTCTTGACGATCCCAAGCGCCCCTTCGTCGCTGTCCTCGGCGGCGCCAAGGTCTCCGACAAGATCAACGTCATCAACAACCTCCTCGAGAAGGCTGACACCATCATCATCG
>JAFSWC010000054.1 GCA_017444665.1 Oscillospiraceae bacterium | reverse complement strand
TATGGAAAGCGAGATAATCCGAACCGTGGTTTTGACGGGCGGATTTCCGCTTATCCTTCGTTAAAATACTCGGGAATACACCAAGTATTCCCTGCGTTTTTGCCTCGGCTAAACGAAAATACGCCTCGGCAAAACTCTTCGACTCAAACGGATGAGATTTCGGATATTTTTGGGTGCGGAGGACGCAGGCTTACTCGTGTAAGTCAAGGACGACAAGTCCAAAAGCGCCGAAAGATCGCCGTTTGAGCAGGTTCGGATTATCTTGCTTTCCTTATGCCTTGATTTACCAGTGAAGTATAGCACAGCGCGCGGCGATTTTCCACACGCAAAAAACGCCGTTTGCCGCAAAGCCCTTGCGCACCTGGCCGGGCGCGGGGTATAATGGAAGGGAAAATAGAAAAGGAGGCTCGTACCGTGGGCAAAAAAGGAAAGAAGAACATGACCGGCGTGGTGGAAAAAGTCGCCGATATCGAAAAGAAAAAGCGGAAGAAAAAGCTGAAAAAGGCCATCCGCCGCGCGGTCTGCGCCGTTTGCGGCGGTGCGCTGATGCTGGGGCTGGGCTATTTCCTCGGCGTGCATCACCGCGTGATCGCGGCGTATATCAAGGGCGAAAAGCCGCCCAAAGCGCCGAAGGGACATTTCTGCCATTGACGATCGAACGAACACAAAAAGGCTGCCGCAGCGGATGCTGCGGCAGCCTTTCTTCTTTTGCCGGATGAACTTTTCAGTCGATATGGATGACCTTTTCGGACAGCTCCGCCGCCTTGACGTTCGGGTTGGGGAAGCGCTCGCGTCCCTCGGTGATCTTGCCGACGTTGATGGCGCCCTTCGGGCAGAACTGGACGCAGCTGAGGCAGCCGATGCAGTTGGTGCCGAAGCTGGGCTTGCCGTCGACAAGCCGGATGTTGCTGCGCGGGCAGATCCTGACGCAGGTGCCGCAGCCGATGCAGCTGCTATTCGCGGCAAACTTTTTCGAGCGCGCCGCGTGCATGCCGGAAAAGCCCTTGCTCTCCAGGGCAAAGAAGGCCTTTTTCGGCGGCTTTTTGGCGCTGCGCTCCATGGCCTTGACCGCGGCGGCGACCCGGGAGGCCGTGACATTAAGGCGCATCTGGGCCTTGTCCTTGCTCGTGGGCGGGAAGGTCAGCGTGTGGGGCATCAGCCAGATGCAGGTGGAGTGGTTGGAGATCGTGTTCCAATAGTCGAGATCCACGATCTCGTCGATCTTGTGCAGGCCGCAGCCCATGTAGCCGGCAAACTGCTCGACGGCAAATTTGTAGGTGCCGGGCTCGATGCGGATCGCCTTGACGTATTCCTCGACGTCGCCGGGCAGGCCGCCGCCGTAGCACGGGAAGACGAAGCCGACGCGCTTTGCGCCGGTGGTGTCGGTGACGGCGGGATAGCTGCGCATCAGGACGATGTCGGTGTCGCCCAGCGCCTTTGCGATGCTTTTTGCCATGTCCAGGCAGTGGCCGGAGCCGGAGTAGCAGAAAATGATATTCTCGCTCATGGTTTTCTCTCCTGTTCGTATGTTTTTTATGTCGCCGTTTCCTCTTTTACTATCATATATATCATACTTCTCCGGGGGTTGCAAACTTCCGCGGCGCCGTGTGTCTTTACAGTCCGCGCCGTTTTGCTGTATAATACAGAGCAAGAATCACGAGGAGGCAGTCTAATGGATTTCAAGGACAAACAGTATGACGTTTTTCGGATGTTCAATGACCGCTGGGCGCTTGTCACGGCGGGCGACATCGAGGACTACAACACGATGACGATCGCCTGGGGCAGCCTCGGCACGATCTGGGGGCCGCCGCACAACGGCAGGAGCATTGTGACGGTTTATGTCTCGCCCGACCGGTACACGCATGAATTTTTGGAGAAAAACGATTACTTCACCGTCAGCTTTTTCCCCGAGGAATACCGGCGGGATCTTGCGCTGCTCGGCAGCCGCTCGGGCCGCGACGGCGACAAGGTGGCGCAGAGCGCGCTCACGCCGCTTGCCGTGGAGCACGGCGTGGACTTTGCGCAGGCGGAGCTGACCTTTGTCTGCCGCAAGCTGTATGCCCACCGGTTTGAAGCCGACAGGGTTCCCGAAGAGGTGCGCGAGTGGATCTACACGCGCGTGACGCCGCACACGATGTTCATCGGCGAGATCGTGGACGTGATCGAGCGATGAACAAACCGGAAACGATCCGGTATTTCAACCGCGCGCCGCTTTGCAGAAAAAAAGACGGCTGAAAAGCCGTCTTTTTGTGCCGGTTACAAGAGGACGCTTCCCACTGCACGGGAAGCGTCCTCTTTTTCTTCCGGAATGAAAACCGATACCGATCAATCGGTGATCACGATGCTTTCGATCACGGGCTGCGCCTCCGGAGGGATCGTGCCGTTGTTGTCGGTCGGGCGCGCGTCTTTGGCAATCTGCTCGGCGATCTCCATGCCCTCGGTCACGCGGCCGAAGGCGGCATAGCCGCCGTCAAGGAAGGTCGCGTCCGCGACGGTGATGAAAAACTGGGAACTGGCGCTGTCCGGGTCCTTGGCGCGCGCCATCGAGATCACGCCCTTGACGTGGCGGATGGGGTTGTCGACGCCGTTTTGCGAAAACTCGCCCTTGATCTTTTCCTCTGCGCCGCCGGTGCCGTTTCCCTTCGGGTCGCCGCCCTGGATCATAAAGCCGTCCATGATGCGGTGGAAGGTCAGGCCGTCGTAAAAGCCGGACTGGGCCAGCTTGATGAAGTTTGCCACCGTGATCGGCGCGCTGCCCTCGTCAAGCTCCAGCTTGATCGTGCCGTAGTCGCGGACCGTGATCTCGGCGTGGCGAAGGGTCTGAAAGGGCTCCGCGGCGGCGGGGGCGGGCGTTTTCTGTCCGCAGGCGCCGAGCGTGAGCAGCGCGAGCAGCGCAAGCAGGATGCATACGGTTCTTTTCATGGCGTTCTCCTTTTATTCCGCTTCGCCGCCCAACAGCGCGGCGAAGCGCCGCTCAAAGGCGGCGATGGCGGTTTGGCTTATCTCCTGCTGCGGATAGAGCATGTCGAACGCGTGGACGTTCGTGTGATAGACGTCGGCCTCGGCCGGGACGCCCGCGGCGCGCAGCGCGTCGACGTAGCGCAGCGTTTCGGCATAAAACGGCTCGCCGTCTCCGACAAAGGTGTAGCACGGCGGCAGGCCGCGATAGTCCGTCTGCCGCGCCGGAGAGGCATAGGGCGAAACGTCCTTCTTCGCCGCGCCGCGCAGATACAGCCGCCAGGAGAAATGGTTGCGGCGCGTGTTCCAGATCCGGCCGCGGTTGTCGCGCGAGCTTTCGGTATCAAGATCGCTGAGCATCGGGTAGAGCGGAAGCTGAAACGCGACGGGCACGCCGCGATCGCGCGCCTTCATGCAGACCGCCGCGGCAAGTCCTCCGCCCGCGCTCTCGCCGCCGACGATAAGCTTGTCCCGCGGAAAGCCCAGCGCGGCGGCGTGATCGGCCATCCAGCCGAGCACGGCATAGCAGTCGTCAAACGCCGCGGGATAGGGCTTTTGCCAGGCGAGTCGGTAGCCCGGCGAGACGACGAGCGCGCCGAACTTCGTCACGAGCGAGGCCGCGCGGCTCATATACACCATTTCCTTCATGCCGGTGACATAGCCGCCGCCGTGGATCCACAGCACGCCGCACTTCGGGCTCCCCTCCCGCGGGTGCAGGACCAGCGCCGGGACGCGGCCGATTTTTATTCTCTCCGCGGCGATCGCGGGATCGGGACGCAGTCGGATGGTCATGCCGCGCTCCTCTCAGCCGAGCTCCTCGCCGACCAGATACCGGGCGCGGATGTGCTTCGTCTCGCCGGCGTAGCAGAAACGCTCGACAATCTCAGCCGGGCTGAGGCTTTCAAAGCCGTCCTCGACGCCGCCGATGCGCAGCGCGTCGAAGCGATAACC
This sequence comes from Oscillospiraceae bacterium, assembly GCA_017444665.1. Classification (GTDB taxonomy): domain Bacteria; phylum Bacillota; class Clostridia; order Oscillospirales; family Oscillospiraceae; genus Limivicinus. The sequence goes on along the minus strand of JAFSWC010000054.1, from coordinate 18,088 downwards.
CGGCTCGAGGCTGCCGACCCTGCCGAAGAGCGCGCCGGACTGCCTCGTGGCCATGGAAAAGGCGCGCGGGAAGGAGATCGCGCGGTTTCCGTCGGGCTCGTAAAAGCCCTTGATTTTGGAAAGCTGCACGGCTCGCGCGGCCTGGCTGTAGATACCGGCGCTGTGGCCGGCGGCGAGGTCGCTGCCGAGGGCGAGGCGGATCCCCGCGTCTCCGAGCGCGGCCGTCGGCATGATGCCGGCGATGATGCTGACCGTGGCGTCCGGGCATTGGACGGCCCAGCCGCCGTACCGTTTCAGGATGCGGATATCCTCCGGCGAGGGGAAGATAAAATGCGCGGCTACGACCGGGCCGTTTTCGAGAAGCCCGGCGCGCTCGTAGATTTCCGTGTCGCAGGAACAGGCGGGGAATCGGCGCACGGCCTCCGCCGCCTCCCAGATGGATTCGACCACGTGCGTCTGTACGCCGACGCCGTATTTTTTTCCCAGCTCGCCGAGCCCGCACAGCAGTTCCCAGCTGCAGGTCGGGGCGAAGCGCGGCGTCAGGATGGGTCTTGCGCAGCGGTTTGCGCTGCAGCGCGCCAGAAAGTCCTCGGTCGCGCGCAGGCTGCCCTGCGTGGTTTCCAGCAGCTCCGCGGGGCTGTCGAGGTCCATGTTGACCTTGCCGACATAGGCGTCAAGGCCCCTCTTCTCCAACCGGTCGATCAGATAGCCGGTCGCCTCGTTGTGGATCGTGCCGAAGACGACGGCGTGCAGCGTGCCGTGCGCGACCAGATCGTCCACGAACGCGTCGTAGACGGCGCGGGCATAGGCAATGTCGGCAAAGCGCGCCTCCTGCGGGAAGGTGTGCAGCGCCAGCCACTGAGGCAGCAGCTCGTCCATCGCGAGGCCGCGCTGGGGATACTGCGGCGCGTGGACGTGGAGATCGGAAAAGGCCGGGATCAGCACGTCGCCGCCCAGCTCGACGACCTCCGCGCCGCGCAGGTTCTCCGGCAGCGTGGGATAGATCCCCTCGACCGTGCCGTTTTCCACGGCGAGATAGCTGTCGGTATAGGAGGCAAGCTCCTCGTCCGTGCGGGAAAAGACGATACTGCCGTGATAGAGTTTCATGCTATTGCGTCCCTTTCTTCTGTCTGTTTCGAAGGTTCCAAGCCGCGCGCGAAAGCGCCCAAAGCCCATATCCGAGCGCGCAGCCGAGTGTGTTGAGGATGAGATCGTCCACGTCGGTCGCCCGCGTGAAAAAGGGCAGCTGGGCAAGCTCGAGGCACAGCGAGAGCAGCGCCCCCGCGGCCGTCGTCTTCCAGAAGCCGTCCAGCTTGGGGTACAGGATCGGGAAAACGATCCCGCTGGGGATAAAAAGCGCGACGTTGCCGATCAGATTGACGAGCATATCCCGCCGGGTCGCAAAGCGCAGGATGTGGATCAGCGGGATCAGATTTACACGCAGCGGCAGTATGGCCGCGGCGTCGAACAGCAGCGGCTGCACCCGGCCGCCGACGCGGGAAAAGGGATAAAACACGAAGCGGATGATGACCGCCAGGTTGACGTACATCAGCAGCAGCCATGCCTCGCGCTTCCGGTCGATGTGCTTGTTTTTCAGCCAGACGGCGGCTCTTGCAAGGATCCAGAGAGCAGTGAGAAGCAGCTCGCCGGCAAGAAGAGAGATTTTGACCATACGGTCACCTCTTGCGCTTTTCTCGGCCCCGATCGGCGGGGCCGGTTTCCCCTATCATAGCAGATTCCCCCGCATAAAACAAGAAAGCAAGCGCGAGGAGAGAAAAGAAAACGTCCCCGGCGCCGCGAAGACGCCGGGGACGCAGTTTTTTCCGCAGCAGACCGCTTTTGCGCCCGCTCAGCGCTTGTCGCGGTCGATAAACTCCAGCGCGATCATCGCACCGAGCGCGAAAACGATGATCATGACGAGCAGCGCGCCCCAGTTGTGCTGGACGTTCTGCAGCGTGGCGGCAAAGTTTTCCTTCTGGTTATACGTGCCGGACCAGAGCAGAAAATCGTCGCGCGAGCCGTCGCGCTCCATCATACGGATGATCTCGAGCAGGGGCTTCTCGCCCATGTAATCGATGTCCCGGAACTGGAAGATCGTGTTCCAGAGCGTGACCATGGGCTGCTCGTTATAGCGGCCGATGGCGCACACGCTGTCAAGCCCCCAACGGGAAATGGTCAGCACGGTGATCTTTTGGGCAAAGCCCGTCAGCGCAAAGAAGCCGCCGGAAAACACCAGCTGGAAGATCAGCAAAAAGGGCATGACCGTCATGGCCGTGGTCGTGGAGCGCACAAGGCAGGAGATCATCAGCGCCAGCATGTCGGAGGCGTAGGTGATCAGCAGGATCGTAATGCCCAGATCCGCGATGCCCCAGGGCGTGACGACGCCCTGCGCCGGGAAGGATACGCCGGCGAGGTGGCAGGTGACAAGCGTGACGGCCGTTTGGGCCAGGCAGAGCAAAAGCTGATAGATCATCTGCGCCCCGACGTAGGACGACATGTGCAGGCCGGCGCGGTGTTCGCGCTTTACGATCTCCCGCTCGCGGCAGACGACCTGGATCGAGTTGAAAAAGCCGTTCCAGATACAGACGCACACCAGCGCGAAGGAGCCCGTCAGCGTGCCCTCCTGGGTGACGAAAAGGTTGCCGCCGACGACAAAAGTGACCACGCCCGCGATGATCGCGGCCATTGGAAGCACCTTCCAGTCGTTCTGGTAGATGAACATGCGCAGGAATTTGCCCAGATAGATCCAGGTCTGAGCCAGCCTTCCCTTGTGATGAAGCTTTGTGTTCACGATACCGCCTCCTCTTTCGTCTCTTCACGCAGCTCGGCAAAGCGTTCGACAAAATGGTCGGCCAGACCGTCGCCGCCTTCCTCCTTGCGGTTGACGCTCATGACGATGCCCTCCATCGTATCCTTGCCGAAGAAAGCCTTTGCCTCGTCGGGACTGCCGTAGAAGGCCAGCCGCCCCACGCGGCCGGAGTCGCGCGCCAGCACGATCACCTTGTCAAAGAGGTCGACGACGCGGTCGGGCGTGTGGGTGATGACGATGACGATCTTGCCGCTGTCGGCGATGCCGCGCAGCTTGGTAAAGATCTCGCGGGCGATGACGCCGTCAAGGCCGGAGTCCGGCTCGTCCAGCACGAACAGCTCTGGGTCGGTGACCAGCTCCATCGCGATGGAGATCCTTCTGAGCTGGCCGCCGGACTTTTTGCACACCAGGCCGCTCTCGCCGGCGGCGAGGCCCAGCAGGTCCATGACCTCGCTGACCTTGCCGCGGCGCATCCGGCGCGGCTGCTCTGTCGGCAGGCGCAGCTCCGCCGCGTCGGTCACGGTGCGGATGACGGTGTCGTTGCCGCGGATGAGGTTTTTTTGCGGGACAAAGCCGATGCGGTATTTCATCTGGCCATAGTCGCGGTAGATGTTTTTGCCGTTGAGCAGAACGTCGGCGTTTGCCTTTTCATAGCCGATCACGGCGTTGACGAGCGTAGTCTTGCCGGAGCCGGAGCCGCCGAGCAGCAGCACCAGCGAGCCGTTGGGGATGTCGAGCGAAATATCCTTGAGCAGATAGCGCTTTTTGCCGAAATCGCTGACCGTTCTCTCGCGCAGGTCGATGGAAAGGCCGCTGTCGCTCGGCTCGCCGTGATGCGCGGCCGCGGCGGCGTGCGGGATTTCGGCGGGCGCGGTGCCCGCCTTCTGGCCTTCTTCTGGGTCGGCTATCTCGAGGGGAACGTATTTTTTGCCGACGCCGAAGATAAACATCGTCAGCCCCGAGAAAAAGATCCAGCCGAGGATCCAGCCTTTTTTGGCGCCGAAGACGCGGCTGACGCGCAGGTACAGGCGAAGCTCGTAGATCACCCGGATGACGATCAGCACCAAAAAGACCAGGGACGATGCGACCGCGAAGCGCTCGCCGAATTTATTCCAGTCATAAAACCGGACCGCGTAAAGCAGCACCTCCAGCACGCCGCAGAGGATGCCCTCGCCGCCCATGCCGAGCGCCTGGCCGAGCTTGAAAAAGCGGACGCCCGGTATCCAGGCGAGCCAGCCGTTTTTCTCCTGCAGCTTTCTCAGCACCAGCTGCAGGCCGATCGCAAACACGACCCAGTCGATACCGGTCCACATCTGGCTTAGTAAACCATTCATATCCATCATGTTCTGCCCTTCTCTCTGTATGTCGACAATCTTTCCTGCAGCCGCTCAGCGCGCAGCCGCCTGTCGGCGGTTCAGCTCTTTTTCGACCTTGTTGAGCGTGTCAAAAAACCGATGCGTGGCAACGGCCGGTCCGCAGAGCGGCAGGCCGAACACGTTCCAGTCGAACATGTGGCGGAAGGAGGTGAGCCGCCCCCCGATCCCAAGCTCCTGCGCCTTGTTCCGCAGCTCCTCGGCGATGCGCGCCATCCACACAAGCGTGTAGACGAACAGCGTCGGGATGCCCAGCAGATACGCCACATAATATCGCTGCGTCCGCCGGCCGAGGATCGCGTCAAGCTCGTCCTGCAGGCCGCGCTGCATGTAGACAAGAAAGAACAGCCCCGCCGTGAAAAAATCGATAAAGCCGAGCCAGAAGCCCTTTCTGTCGGTGTGTTCAAATCTCATGGTGACCCTCCTGCCGCCGGTATAGGCAAAGAGCCGTTGACGGTTTCTGCCAAAATCTTATCAGACGCCGGGATGAAAGACAAGCTTTTCCTCTGCCGTTTTTCCCGCTCCGGTTGAAAGTCGGCGCCGGGCGGGATATAATGGCATGGGATCGGAAGAGAAGTACGGATTGGAGGTCGACCGCCTATGCTCAGCATGGAAGAATACAAACAGATCGTTTCCGAGCTGCTTGACGAGCTGCCGGAGGCGTTTTTCCGCAAGCTGAACGGCGGCGTGATCGTGTCGGACGAGACGGTGGTCCCGTCATACGCAAGGGGTGACGATCTTCACACGATGGGCGTCTATCGTGTCTCCGCCGGGATCCGGCAGATCGTGCTGTTCAAGGGCTCGTTCGACCGGGTCTATCCGCATGCGGACGCGGCAGGGGCGCGGGAGCTTTTGCGCGGCATCCTGCGCCATGAGTTCCGCCACCACATGGAATCGCTGGGCGGCGTCCACAACGCCGCATCTCTGGAGGCGGAGGACGAACGGGAAAAGCAGGCTTATCTCGCCCGCGCGGAGAGCGCGGAGGGATAAAGCGGAAAAACAGTGCGGCAGATCAACTGATCTGCCGCACTGTTTTTAATCTCGTTTTTTCTGCCGCGAAGCGGAGCGCATCAGTCGACCCACGCCGGTGCGAACACCAGGTCCGTCCCGGTCTCGCTCTGGTCCTCGTGCCAGGTGAAGGTGCCGTCGTCGTGAAAGACGATCGTGCCGGTGCCGTCTGTATAGACGTCTTCCTGGCTTGTGATCTCGCCGTCCTCGCCGTAGACGAGGTTCGCCTTGTTGGCGCCCTCGTACGCGATGGTCTTCGTCTCGGTATCAAGGCGGCCGATGATGGTCCAGCAGGCCTGCTCCCAGGCGCTGCCGCCCCACTTGATCGTGATCAGGGCTTCTTCAACGTCGAAGCACTCGACCGTTGCGATCGCGCGCTCGCACTGGTACTCGCCGACAAAGTTCATGACGGGATTCTGCCAGTCGGGGTCCTCTTCAAACACGGCGACGTATTCCGCGCTCTCGTCCAGCTGGACGGTGATCTGCGCATCGGTGGAGTAGTCCTCGCCGTTTTTCATCCACTTGACGAACAGGTTGCCGGTTTTCGGCCAGGCGACAAAGGTGTAGACGGCCGGATCGGCCAGATTGATTTGCGCGGACTGGAAGGGACGCTCCGGGTCGATCTCCGGCGCGGCCTCACCTTCGCCCGTGGCGATGTTGCCGAAGCCCTCGGTGTTGACGGTGGTGATGATGGTGGCCTCCTGCATTTCCTTCGGGACAAAGTGGTAGGTCTGGCCGCCCTCGACCTCGAGCAGCAGGCCGTCCTCGCCCTCCTCGGATATGGTCACGACAAAGGGCTCGGCACTCTCCTCCGCGGCGTTGAGATCGCCGTGGAGGGTGTTGCCCACCTGCGGAAGCGTGCAGCCGCCCCACAGCTCGTCGAGCATGACGCCGACGTACCAGCCGGGCTCGTCGACATCGTCCATCCATGTGATGGAAAGCATGTCCTCGTTCTCATCGGAGAAATATCCCGCGCGGGTCCACTTCTCCGTCTTTTCCTCCGCCGGCTTGGCTCCGCAGGCGCACAGCCCGAACAGCAGCACGACAGTCATCAGGATGCAGATACTTTTTTTCATGTTTTCTCCTTTTTTTATCCGAAGCGGATGTGCCGCTCCGGTTTTTGCTGTTTTTCAAACAGTATGCCGACAGACGAGGCAGGCGCGGCCGTCACCTGACGGCGGCGACGATCGGCTGATAATAGCCGGTCTCCTCCGGAAACAGCCAGTCCACCCGGCCGCATCCGGCGGCAAGAAGCAGCTCCGTCAGCTCGCCGCGTCGCGTCGCGCGGTATTCGCAGCTGAACTTGCCGGTCCGCAGTTCGCCCTTGTCTTCGATGATGTACTGGGTCAGGCGATAGTTCTCTCCCTGCCAGTCCCAGGTTTGAAAAGAAACGCGCCGGCCTTTCCCGGTATCGTGGATGTAGGGCGGGGAGTAGGGCGGCTTGCTTTTCAGCAGGCTGTCGTAATCGCGGATGCTGGCGACAAAGAGGCCGCCCGGCCTCAACCGGCCGACGATGCTGTCGACCGCGCGTTTGAGATCCGCGGCGGTAAGCATGTGCGGCAGGGCGTTGTCCATGGCGATGACGACGTCGAAGGGCTGGGAAAAAGTATCTTCCAGGGCGCGGAAGTCGGCGTGCGCGAAGGAGACGGAAACGCCGTTTTCCGCCGCGCGGCGCCGTGCCTCTTCCAGTTCTTTGTCGCTGATGTCCGAGGCCGTAAGCGCATATCCGAGCGCGGCAAGGCCGATCGTCTGGGTCCCGATGCCGCAGGCGCAGTCTAAAACGCGGGCCGTTTTGTCAAAGCCGTACGCCCCGAAAAGCTTGTCCAGCACGCCCGCCTGCTCCCGCGTCGAGGCCGTCCAATCAAGAAAGAGCTTGTCGTATTGGGAGGCCATGTCGTCATAAAAGGTCTGAATGATGTCCATCGGGTCCCTCCTTTTTCCCCTTTCGGCGCGGGGGTGCGCTTCGCGTTATTATACCGCATTGCGCGCGAAAGTGCAATTGCCTTCCCGTCGTTTTCAGCGCAGAGCGGGGCGGCTGGAAGCGATCAGCCGCCGCACCTGAGCAGTGCGACCGCCACGTCGTTGACGTTGGTCCCGGTCGGGCCGGTGACGATCAGGCCGCCGACGGATAGCAGGGCATGGTAGGAATCGTTGTTTTGCAGCACGGTGTGAAGCTCCAGCCCTGCTTTTTTCAGTTTTCCCAGACTTTCGCCGTCCACATAGCCGCCGGCCGCGTCCGTCGGGCCGTCGGTGCCGTCGCTGCCGACGGAAAAGACAGCCGCGTTTGCCATCCCGGCAATGCCCTCGCAGGCGGCGAGCGCAAGCTCCTGGTTGCGGCCGCCGAGGCCGCTGCCGGTCAGACGGACAACGGTCTCCCCGCCCGCGATAAAGGCAAGGGATCGGCCGCAGCGCTCATGGCTTTTGAGGATCGAGGACAGAAAGCGTCCCGCCTCGCGCGCCTCGCAGCAAAGCCGGTCGGTCAGAACGACGGGTTCATAGCCCCGCTCCCGCGCGGCGGCGGCCGCGGCGGCGCACAGCGCGCGGACCGAGCCGTTCAGATGGGTCTCGACATTGTTCAGCTCCTTTGCCGTCTCCCGGCGGAGAAGGGCAAGGGCGTTTTCCGAAAGCGGCAGGCCGTATTTTTCGACCACGGCAAGCGCGTCGGCACAGGTGCTGCCGTCCGGGTACGCCGGACCGCTGGCAATGCTGTCAAGCGGGTCGCCCAGCACGTCGCTGAGCACGACGGACAGTACCCTGGCCGGGGCGCAGGCAAGCGCAAAGCGGCCTCCCTTGACCGCGGAAAGCCGCTTGCGGATCGCGTTGATCTCCACGATGTCCGCCCCGCAGCCCAGAAGACGGCGCGTGAGTTCCCGCAGCTCTTCGCCGGGGATGAGCGGCAGCTCGAACAGGGCGCTGCCGCCGCCGGAGAGCAGGAAGATCACCGTGTCCTCCGCGCCGAGCTCTTTTACCAGCTCCAGCGCCCTTTTCGTCGCATCAAAGCTGTTTTCGTCCGGGACGGGATGCCCCGCCTCGCAGCAGACAAGGCCGGGCAGAGGGCCTTTCACATGGCCGTATTTGGTGATGACGACGCCGCCGTCCACTCCCCCCAGCGTTTCAAGCGCGGCCCGGGCCATCTGCCAGGCCGCCTTGCCGGCCGCGACGAGCACGGTTTTTCCGCCCCGGGAGCGGTAGTCCTTCAGCGTGCGGCGCACAGCCTCGTCGGGCAGCACGGCGGCTATGGAGGCGCGGACGATCGCATCCGCGTCGGCGCGCAGGGTCTGGTTCATGTTATCGTCTCCCCTTTCCGCTGAAAGAGCTGTGCATCTCAGTCCTCGCGGTGGCGGTAGGGCGTGTTCTGCCACTTGCCGCCCTGATAGCGGTGCAGCTCCTCCGTCAGATGATCCCAGAGCAGCACGTCGCCCGCGTCGGGATAAAACTCCAGAAAGCGCCCGTCGACAAAGGTATAGAAGCGGCTGATGTCCGTGCACATGCCGAAGGTGGGCAGCTGGGCGCTGGCAATCGTAAAGCGGAAGGGCGCGTCCTCGAGCACGCCGTCGAAATGCAGCCCGCCGTGGTCCAGCGTCAGTGTGCCCTCGCCGCGGATGAGCGAGGTCGCGTCCCCCGTCAGGGCCTTATGCTCCGGCAGGACGCCGACGCGGACGTGGCCGCTGTGGCAAAAACCGTCCTTTTTGACCTCCTCGGCGGCGCGCTGCCGCTCCAGGATCGTCCAGTCGGTCACCAGTTCGGGGCAGACGCTGTCACCCACGGGATGGAGCTGATAATACTCGTCCAGTTCAACGCGGTTGCCGCATTTGCGGCAGGTCATCGTGTTCCCTTCGCAGTCCATTTCGTAAAGAGCGCCGCACTTCGGGCAGAGGTAGAGCAGGGTGTCCAGCTTTTTCGCCATCTGTCCCCTGCCGTCAAAGGCGACGTGCGCCCGGCGGTTCCACATATAATCATCGTGGGCCAGCAGACGGTTCATCGTGTCCTCGATCTCTTCCACGCTCATCGTCTTCAGCTGCTCGGCCGTAAACATTTGGTCGACGACCACGTCGATGCGGCCCTTGCGCTCGTCCAGGCAGTGCTTGGTATAGGTCAGATACCCGCCGGAGATCTTGGAATAGTACACCGGAACGCCCAGCTTTTTCAGCAGCTTGGCGCCTCCGGGTATGACGGGCTGCGCCATGCCGGTGATGGAGCTCATCCCCTCGGGCATGAGACAGATGCTGCCGCCGTTTGCGATCACGCGCAGGATCTGGCGCAGAGCGTGGGCGTCCGGGGTGAAGTTTTTCTTGGGAATGACCTGCATGGTCGGCAGGAGCAGGTTGGTGGGAAAGCGGAAAAACTCGTTATAGCCCACGACGTAGTTCAGCTTTTTCGGATAGCAGGGCGGCGCCGTGAACTGATAGTCCACGCGGGAGGCGTGGTTGGCGATCATGACGATCGGGCCGCGCTCCCTCGCGGGCCGGGCACGATACATAAAGTGCGTGTTGCTCAGGCGATTGAGAACGTTCGTCACCTTCATCAGGATCCAGTACAGCCATCCCGGCGGCGATTTTACGTCTTTGCGGCTGATCTTTTCGTCGATCGTCATAACGGGCTTCTCCTTCTCTCCAGGCCTTATGGCAGGCCGTTTTTTCCGCTTTTATTATACGAAATCTTCCGCGGCGCTGTCAAGAAACGCCGTCCGGAAGGACGTCGTACAAAACCGCCCCGCCATGCCGGAGGCATGGCGGGGCGGTTTTTCGGGCGGCGGCAGCTCGCTTTTCGCTTAGAACAGGTCGAGCGCGCTGTCAAGATAGATCTCCTCGCGCACCTGTAATTGGTGCTCCGGCTTTGTCAGATAATACAGCAGAAATTCCAGCACGACGGCGCTGCCGAGACCGCGCCCCTCGATCTTGAAATGGGAAAAGCCCTTTGGCAGATAGGTGTTTTGAATCTCGTCCACGCCGATGAAGGCCGGGCTGCGCATCGCGTCCGAAAAGCGGTAGCCCCGACCGGCGTGCGGCGAGGCGCAGACGTGCTCCGCGCAGTCCTCGCCCAGATTTTTGCGGCTGACGGTTTCATAGCACGCCTTCCGGTCGGGACAGGAAACAGGACAGCATTCGTTGCACAGAAATTCCAGCTTCCGCTTCCGCTCCGCGTCCAGCGTGTCCAGGCGGTCAAAGGCCTTGTTCAGGCGATAGTCCGGCACCACATAGCGAAACTCCTCGCGGCTTAGTTCCGCTGCAAGCTGCCGAAACTCCGTCAGAACCTTGGTGGTCGACGAGACGAAATAAAACCCGGGATAACGCTGCCGCAGATAGTCCAGCAGCAGGTCCGAGCATAAGATCACGCCGTTTTGCGCCGCGCCGCTTTTCTCGAACAGCGCGCAGAGCGCATTGCATTTTCTGTCCGGCAGATGCTCCGGCAGCAAAAGCGAATTGCTGAAGGTCAGGCGTGCGGAGACGCCGTATTCCCGCGTCAGCGCCGCCGCTTCCTCCGGCCGGTCCTCCCCGAAGCCGACGCGGCCGCCGCCCCAGAGGCAGTCGGCCGGCGCGCCGTAGATCGAACCGATCTCGCACCAGTCGTAAAAGTATTCCCGGTGCGCGCGGTACAGCGGCAGGAAAAGGCGGTACAGCTCATAAAATTCGAACAGGCCGGGGAGATGATAAAACGCCTTCATCTTACGCTTTGTCGTCGGGGCCGTCGCCGTCGTCTTTTGAATCCTGTCCCGGTACAAGGCCGAGACACAGCCCGACGGAGAGTCCCATCGGCATCCACAGGCCCATGTTGTGCGTGGCGGCGCCGACGGCGGTGCCGATCGCAAGGCCGAGACACATGCCGATCGCCATGGCAGATGCGCCCGGGCCTTTTTTGTTTTCTTTCATCGCAAAGCTCCTTCCAACGGCGTTTTTCTCTTTCCGGCGGCCGTCCCGCGCCGTACGGGGCGGTCAGTTTTTCTCTTTCCGCGCTGCCAGTTCGAACGGCAGCGTGACGGCCAGCATATAAGCGCCGAGGATCACGATGCTGGGGATCAGATAGAGGAAGGGCAGCGGGATCCAGCTGTGGAAGATTTCAAGCAGGAAGTTGCCCTCGGTTTCGACGGAAAAGAAATAGTTGGCTTTGGGGTGCAGTCCGCTCCATCGGAGCAGAAGATTGATAAGGAAGACGGCGAGGGCGATCGTGAGCGTGGCAAGCACAGCCCGAGGCAGGTCGCGCAGGCGCGGCCGGAACAGGCCGAAGGTGACCAGCGCCCAGCCCTCGATCACGATCATGAAATGGGTGCCGTAATAGCCGAGCATCCGCGGCAGAAGCAGCGAATAGCCGTCAAACCCGTTGCCCGGCATCAGCAGCGCCATGATCGCGCCGAGAGGGCCGAGGAAAAAGCAGAAGCACGCCAGCGGACGGCTTTTTTTCCAGACGGCGATCGGGATCATCAGCATGTTGATGTTGCAAAGCTGCAGCGGAAGCTCGCCCCACCAGTTGAAGCCGCCCATCCCGGCCGTGAGGACGTTGTATTCCTCGTCCAGGGACAGAAAGTATTTATAGAAAACAAAGCCGATCAGCGTGACGACGCACGCCGTGATCAGCACTGCGCTGCACGTCCGCTCGCTCTTGCCGCGCAGGGCAAGACTTGCTGCGATCAGAAGCAGCAAAAAAAAGACAGACACCGCAAAAAAGAGCGTATTGAACGGTTTCATAATCCAAAATTCCGAATTCATTTTCCCGCCTCCTGTCAGTTTTCCGTTCTTTCTGTCAGCGTGAAACGCCGATGTTGATATCGTTGCCATTAAGAGTCGTTGCTATTAAGAGCTTGGAGCGCCTCCGTTCTTTTTCTGCCCGGTCAGATTTCCGCAAAGCGTTCGCGCGCGTGGAAGGCTTTGCAGATCGTGACATAGTCACCGAAGACCGTCAGCTGATCGCCCGGCTCAAAAATCGTGTCCGCCCCGGCGGGCACCGGCTTTTTGCCGCTCTTTTCGATCAGCATCACCAGAATGCCCGTCTCCGCTTTCAGCCGCGTCTGAGAAAGGGTGACGCCCCGGTATTCCTCCGGGATCTGATTGAGCGTTACAAGCGCGATGGAATCCGTGCCGATATAGTCCAGCAGCATGACCGTGTTGAACGAGTCCGTCCGCCCGACGATGCGGTCCGCCACCTTTTGCAGCATTGCGTCGCCCCAGGCGCGAACGCCGGGCACGCGCATGAAAACAAAGATGATGGCCACGACGGCCAGCGGGATCAGGACGGCGATGTAAAAATGCTCGATCTGGCTCGCCTTAAGCGACAGGAAGACGTTGATGAAAGCGGATACGATCGTGACGTTGAACACGTATCCGAACAGCATCGTGATCCTGGCCAGTCTGCGTCGGCGGCGGTTTGAGAGAAACATCTCGCTCTCCTTCGTCGTATAGCCGCAGCCGGTCAGCAGCGAGATGACCTGAAAGCGCGCCCGCTCGTCCGGCAGACCGGTGAAGCGGAAAAGGATCGTAAAGAGCTCCGTGATCACCCAGTAGGTCAGAATGATCAGGGAAAACAGGGATAAGGCTATGTAAAGATTCATTTGATCGCCCCTTTTCTGGTTTAGCCGCCTTTGAGACGGCATGGCCGTTTTTGTATGCGCCGCTCGTGAAAACAGCGCGCCGCCCCTGCGGAGGACAGCGTCAGGCAAAGAACTTCAGGCTGAGGGCGATCAGGATCTGCCCGAGATAATACAGGCTGATGTTCGTCACGCGCAGGCTCTGCCTGCTTTCGGCGCCAAAGGTGTTCAGGATCAGGACGACGTCGCTGATCAGAAACAGCAGCGCGCCGGCGGCAAACAGGCCGGTAAACGCGGACGGGGCTTCGATCAGGTTTCCGAAGGCGACGCAGTTGAGCAGCACGATCGCCCCGATATAGACGACGCCGAAGATCTTAAAAGCCTTTTGGGCGCTGATGCGCTTGAAGATCCATACCATCAGCGCGGCCGTGAGACAGACGCCGAGGCCGGCGCAGAGCGGCAGATTGGCCGCGCGCGGGGCGACGGCGGCAAGATAGAGGACGTGCCCGCCGAGGAACACCAGGATCCCCACGAGAAAAACCAGACGGCCCTTTTCCTTTACGACCCAGCGCAGATTCAGCAATACGTCCGCGATGCAGCCGAGAATCAGCCCGGCGACGATAAGCCGTGCCGGATGCGTACCGGGGCTGCAGAGTACGCCGAGAATAACGAAACAAAGGGAGGCAAGTCCCTTGAGCAAGACGGCCGGGATAAATTTTTTCTTTTCTTCCTGATAGAGGAACAGCGCAGCAAAGGCCAGCGTGAGCAAAATGCAAAGCAGCATGTTTTTCTCATCCTTTCTCGTGTTGTTTCCCTTGTGCCGGAACCTGTTTATTTTTCCTTCGCCGGGGCGGGCGGCTCGTCGGCCATCGCGCGGAGCAGCCGCGCCAGAAATGCGGGGTCGTCGACGTTGTCGACAAGGAGCATTTCTTTCGCGCCCGGATACGGCGTCTCAAGCGCCGCGCCCGGCATAAGCGCTTCCGCCGCACGCGTCTGCTTGACGAGGAAGCGGTCGTCGTAGATGCCGCCGATGATCTTCCCCTGATAATACAGGATATATTCTCCCATCATCCGCCGGAAGGTGACGCCTTCCAGAGGCGATAGCTGCTCCAGGATAAAGTCCAGATATTCTTTCTTTGAAGCCATGTCTCTTACCCCCTCCGGGACGAGTTGAAGCCGTTGTTGTTCGTTTTGCACCTGCCGTCAGGGAAAACGGATGCGGCTTTCATCGAAGCGGTCCTGCTGCGGACGGCGCTCGACGTTATAGTCCTGCAGGCGCAGACCGCCGTAAAGGCGTTCAGCCGCCCTGATCTGTCAGGAAACGCGAAACTGCGTTCGGAAGGCTGCGGGAGACAGAACGCTGCGGCAGAGCGCGGTATAGATCTCCCTCAGCTCATCCGTCGTGTGCGCCCTTTTCGCAGGCACTTCCAGAATGCGGTATTCCGCGCCGAACAAGACGGACGTCAGCCCGGTCTCGCAATAGCCGGCGCGCAGATAGAATTGCAGCCGCCGCTCGCGTATCTCGCGCTCCGCCGCCTCTTTGGCCCTGTCCGGATCCTCCACCTCGACGACGACGCAGTCCGCGTCCCGCAGGCGCGCCGCCAGGCAGCGCAGAAAGAGCGAGCCGAGCCCCTCGTCCCTGTGTCCCTCGGCAACGGCGAAATAGTCGAAGAGAAAGTTATTCCCCAGCCGCGCGAAGAAAGCATAGCCCAGGATCTCATCGCCGTCGACAAGCGAGTAGCAGTCGTAGGCGTCCTTTTCCCACGAGCGGCGCAGGTTGGCAAGCGGCCGCAGCTCGTTGCGGGCAAAATCCTTTTTCAGCCGTTCCCGATACAGTCTTTCGACCTCGGCAAAATCCGCGAGGCGACGCACGGTCAGTTGTTCCTGTTCGTTGCTCATGGCGCTATCTTTTTCGTTTCTCCTGTCGATAATAGAATGATTATACCGTATCAGACCCGATCGCGTAAAGAGAAACCGTCCTTTTTCTCCGCCGGTTTTGACAGGAAAGAGGATGCTTACGGAAAAGAGGGCCCTTTGTCCGGCGTTTATAAGACCGTTTTGAAAGACAACCTGTTTTGTCGTTCAGCCGGCGGGGTCGGCGGCAAATCCCGCTGAGAAACGTCGCGTTTTCTGTCGGATCTCAGGAAAAAGCAATGAACAAACGCATGCGCTGCGAAATGCTGTTTCGCGGCGCATGCGCTGATTCAGTTGTAGTTTTTCATCTGATTGATGATCAGCTTTCCAACCGTGTCTGCAAAATACGAAAAATCGCGTACCCGAACGAAATCCTGCCCGTACACCATTTTTGCGGAAGGCAGATTGTCGTCCTCCCCGGTGAAAATGCAGATGACGGATATCCCGTCCGCCCGCAGCCGTCTGACCTCATGCGCCGTATCGGTGAGCGCCCGGACAGCATCGTAGGGCACGCCGATATCCCGCTCGTCCTTCCGGATCTTGGCCGCCGCATCCAGCGGCTTGACGTCTGAAAGCACGATGAGCAGCTTGTGCTCATACGGGGCCTGCTTCACCAGATTTCCCGCGGCGCGGATGGCAAGGCCGTCCCGGCTGCAGCCCTCGGCATAGTAATCAAAGATGCTGCTGTTGTCCCCGGCCGCAGAATAGTCGTTGAACAGGCGCATGATGGTAAAGCCGCTCATGGAGCAGAAGCTCATCACCCGGCAGGGAACGCGGCACCGCGACAGCGCCTCCGCAATGATATAGGCCTGCGAGGAGATCTTGTCCGTCCGGTTGACCTGGGAGTGCGACGCGTCCAGCAGGATATCCACGCTCATATCCCCGGCGTTTTCGTTCTCAATTCGCTTGAAGACGCTTTCGTCGCCCAGCCTGTCGGCCCTCCAGACACGCGCCGGGTCAAGCGCGCCGGAGTTGGCTTTTCTTTCTGCCGGCTGCATATGCAGCAGGACCGAATTCATGATGTCGGTGCTAAGCTTTGCGATCAGCAGGCGGTTTTGCCGCAGGTTATTCTGATAGTAGGCGCGGTTGCCCGCGATCACTTCCTCCTGGCGCTTACGTTGGTGCATCTCAAAGGTGTTGTAGATCCCGCGAAGCTCGCCGATCTCGCCGGCGGTATAGAACAGATGCGTGAATTTGTGGTTTCCGCTGCACAGCTGCTTTTCCAGCTGCATGACCCGCTCCGGCGAATAGATCGATTTGCCGAACTTTCGCTCCAGAAACGCGCGCAGCTCCGATTCGCTCAGTTTCGATCCGAGCGTGTATCCGCCGCTGTAGCCCGGGATATCCCCGTGATAAAGCCCCTGCTCGTGCCGGATGATCGGCCCTCGCTGCAGAAAGCTGTCCACAGACATCCTTCTGAGGTGGGGCAGGCGGTAACGCAGCCGGATCTTTCCATCCCCGTACAGCCCGTATCGTTCATAGAAGAAACGCCTTGCGGCGGCTACGATCTCCTCCGTCGTCATGCTGTCTTCAAGCTTCAATTCCGTCTTTGACGGTTCGGGGCGCATGGCTTCCAGCACCGGGCGGCCGACAAGCTCCCTGCGAAACAGGACGGGTTCGAGCGCGTTCCAAAAGATGGTCTCGTATACGGCGGCGTCCCTGTATTTGTCCAGCATGGCGAAGAGCTCCTCCAGCTTTTCATACTCATAGAGACGCCTGGCGGAGCCAAAGATGATGTTCCAGTAGAGATCCGCGCCGCCGTTGCGGTCGTAGGCTTTGAAATCCGGCGTGAACGAGTAGTCCCTGGCACAGTTCCATATGATGTTGTCAGCGCGCCTCTTCTGAAGCTCTGTCATGTTCTGATCCATAGCGGTATTAGGGGCAGAAGATATCTTCTTTTCTGAGCCGGCCGTCTATACGGGCGGAGACGATGTCCTCCACCAGTGTCCTTTCGAATTCATCGAAGCTCTTATTGATGATCGCAACGCTCAGCGCTTCGCGCATGGTCAGGCCGTTTTCCACCAGTTTGACTGCCGCAAGCAGGCCTCGAAGATCCAGCGCCTTTGTGGAGATCTCGGAGTTTTCGCACTTCTGACGGATCTCCTCAAAGAGAGCGGAAAGCTGGGCTGCGTATTCCGTTTTGAGCGCCGGATACTGCTGTAAAAGCAGCTTTTCGAGGTTCTCTCCGGAGATCAGGGGCATGTTGATCACCATAAAGCGCGAGGCGAGCGCTTCGTTGAGCTCGCGTGTACCCGCATATCCATAATTCATCGTGGCGATGAAGCGGGTCGCGGGGGCAAGCCGGATCCTGCTGTAGCCGGGAACGTCGATAATCCTGCGAAAGTCAAGCGTGGCGTGGAGAACGGCGAGGGATTCGTTTTTCGCCATGTTGATCTCGTCCAGAACACCAAATCCCCCGGCCTCGGCGCAGGCGAAGATGGGTCCCTTTCGGAACGAGACCTCGCCGTTGCGGAAGGTGTCCGTACCGATCAGGCTTGAGGCGTCGGTGTTCAGATAGAAAGAGACGTCCCATTCCGGTCTGGCGAAAACAGCGGAGAGGTTTTCCGCCAGGACATTTTTGCCGGTTGCTTTGGGCCCGACGAGAAGAATGTTTTCCCCGGACAGGATGGCCGTGATCGCAAGCGTCCAGATCTCCTTTCCGTAGTATTTGAACCTGGGCGAAGGGATCCGGATCGTGTCGCTTTGGGCGGCGGGGTACTCTCTGTGGAATTGCTCGATGCGTGCGATCAAAGCCTCGTCAATGCCTTCTTGTCTCAAAAAGTCGAGCATATCTGTCACTCCTCACGGTTATTTGCAATCTCTTTATCAGTTTAATTGGAAAAAGCATATTTGTCAATCGAGAGATGGCGAGACCGCCTGCCGCGACGTGCGAGCGCCGACCGGGCAGAACGAAATACAATTTCTTTACAACGGAAAACTTCCCATATATACTGCAATTAGTTCCCGCAATTCTGTCAATTGCGCATTTTCCCCGAAAAATGTCAGAAAAGAATTTCAATGCAAAGTGGTACTCTTTCAATTGGGCGTGATCGAAATGAAACAAAAATGCAGGTTGACGGCTCTTCTTTTCACCTCTGCAAACGCCCGATCTGTCGAGATCTTTATCGTTGATTTCCCGGGAACTGCCCACCCGTGAAGCTTTAATCTGTCCGTTTCGTCGGCGATCGGACAGCATCAAGGAAGCAGCGGGTTGTGCAGATGCCGCAGCCGAGGCGGCGACCGGGATCCACGCAGCTCACGCCGCAGGACAGGCAGCTGCGCTCCTTGAGCTTTTCCATCGGCAACACCGGCTTATTTTACCGAGCCTCGTTTTTTCAACTCGCCCAGCATGGCGCCTCCGATGATGAGAACCGCTCCGATCATCTGGACGGGCGTCAAGCTCTCGCGGAGAAACAGGGCAGAGAAAAGGAGTGCGGATACCGGGTCAACATAGCTGATCAGCGC
>JAFSWC010000053.1 GCA_017444665.1 Oscillospiraceae bacterium | reverse complement strand
CCCGAGGTCTGCGTCTACACCCAGAGCGGCAAGGTCAAGGTCGAGATGTTCACCTGCGGGGCCGACGTCGGGACGATCATGAACAGACTGCTCGTCGAGGGCAACTTCTACGGCGGCCTTGCTCAGGGCATCGGCCTGGCCCTCACCGAGGACTTTGACGACCTCGAGAAGGAGACCAGCCTGCTCAAGTGCGGCATCCCGTACCCCAGCGACATCCCCGACGACATCGAGCTGCACTTCAACGAGACCTACCGTCCGAACGGCCCCTACGGCGCCGCCGGCTGCGGCGAGGCCCCGCTGGATGCGCCGCACCCGGCTGTCCTCAACGCCATCTACAACGCCACCGGCGCCCGCATCACCCGTATCCCGGCCCGCCCGGACAAGGTGCTCGCGGCTCTCAAGGCGCTGGAGAAGTAAGCTTTTCAAATCCGATACGTAATGCTATAATGGGGATGTGGGACGATTGTCCCACATCCCCGGTTTACATTCACACGGGAGGTGTGCGCTTTGGCCCAGATCCAAGAGAGGGGCTCTACCCACGTCTACAAGGTCAATAAGATCTCCAAGGAAGAGATGGACAGCATGGTCGCGCGCTGCGTCTATGAACAGCCTCCCTTCTGCAATGCCGCCTGCCCGCTGAAGCTGGACACGCGCGCCTTTCTCAAGGCCGCGGCGGACGGCGATTTCAAAAAGGCGCTCGGGCTGTATGAAAAGATCGCGCCGTTTCCGCTTGTCCTCGCCGCGGGCTGTGAGGCGCCGTGCGAGGGGAAATGCCGTCTCGGCGAGATCGGCGACGCGGTGGCGATCCGCGCGGTCGAGGCCGCCGTCGCCCGCTATGGCGAGGCCGCGCGCGGCGGCAGCGTGTTTCGTATGAAGAAGCGCAAAACCGTTGCGATCCTCGGCTCCGGTCTGTTCCCGCTCCTGCTGGCCGGCGAGCTGGAAAAAAAGGCCTATCCGCTGACCGTGTTCTGCGAGCAGGCCGATCTTGATTCCTTCCTGCGCTGCGCCGCGGGCTTTCTGGATGAAGACGCCTTTGCCCTTGAACGCAAGCGGCTGCGCGGAAAAGACATTCAATTTGAATTTTCCTGTTCGATCGACCGCGCATTTCTTGACGAAAAGCGCGCTTCGTTCGACGTTCTCTGTATATCCGAAACGGTCCGGTCCCGTCTCTTCCCCGATTCCCCTGTCATTCCGGAGCTGATGCTCTGCGAGAAAGAGCAGTTCATCTGCGGCGGCGAGGAGGGCGTAATGAACACTGCCTTCGGTGCAAAAAAGGCCGCGCTGACCGTCGACAGGCTTGCCCAAAAGCTCGACCCCCGCAACACCCGCGGTCAGGAGGGCGCGTGTGAAAGCGAGCTCTATACCGATCTTTCGGAGGCAAAAGAACTCCGCCGTGCTGCGATCCCCGACGGCGGCTATACGCCCGCACAGGCGGCGGAAGAAGCCAAACGCTGCATCCAGTGCCGCTGTGAAGAGTGTATGAAGAGCTGCGCCTATCTGCAGCACTACAAAAAATATCCCGGGCTTCTCTCCCGGGAGATCTACAACAATACCCAGATCATTATGGGCGACCATCAGCTCAACAAGCCCATGAACGCCTGTTCGCTCTGCGGGCAGTGCAGCGTCGTCTGCCCCAGGGGCTTCGACATGGCGCAGGTCTGCCATATCGCGCGTCGCAACATGGTCTCGACCGATAAAATGCCCCTTGCCCCGCACGAGTTTGCGCTGATGGACATGCTCTTTTCCAATAACGAGGCTTTCCTCGCCCGCCCCCAGCCGGGCTATGAGACCTGCCGCTATGTTTTCTTCCCCGGCTGCCAGGCCTCGGCCATCGCGCCGGACACCGTGCGGGCCGCCTATGAGGATCTCTGTGCGCGGCTCGACGGCGGCGTCGCGCTCCTTCTCGGCTGCTGCGGCGCGATCTGCGACTGGGCCGGGCGCTATGAGTTGGAGGATCAGACGAGGGAGTTTATCGACCGCGAGCTTGCCCGCCTCGGCGACCCGATCGTAATCGCCGGCTGCCCGACCTGTAAAAAAGAACTATCGACCCACGATGGGCTTGAAATAAAAGGCATATGGGACGTCTTGCTTGAGCTTGGGCTGCCGGAGGGCGCGCGCGGGCTCGCCCGTCCGGCGGCGCTGCACGATTCCTGCGGCGCGCGCGGCGACGAGGAAACCCAGAAGGCGATCCGCACGCTGGCCGCGCAGCTTGGCTGCACGCTGATCGACACCCCCTATTCCGGCGACCGCTCCCCCTGCTGCGGCTACGGCGGGCTGGCCGCCTACGCCAACCGCGAGGTGGCGGCGGAGATGACGGAAAAGTGTCTCGAGCGCTCGGACGCGCCTTATATCAGCTACTGCATGGCCTGCCGCGACCGTTTTGCCCGCCAGGGGCGCGAATCGCGCCACCTGCTCGAGCTGTGCTACGGCACGGACGCCGGCGCGCCGCCGGATATCAGCGAAAAGCGCCGCAACAGGCTTACGCTGAAAAATGAACTGCTGCACGAGCTGTGGCACGAGGAGACGGCTGAGATGAAGCTGGATTTTGAACTGAACTATACCGTGGATGCGCGGCGCATGATGGACGACCGCATGATCCTGACCGACGACGTGATCGCCGTGCTGCAGGACTTTCGCGCGTCAGGCGAGGCAGTCCTCGACGCCGAGGACGGGCTGCTCGTCGCGCGCAGGCGCGTCGGCAATGCGACTTTCTGGGTCAAGTTCTCCCGTGAGGGCGAAGACAGCTTTACCGTCCACCGCGCCTGGAGCCACCGCATGAGAGTTGAAAAGCGGGAGGGTTAAGAGATGGCAGGAGAAAAAAACTACTATACCGTAGACCCGATGGGAAAGCTCAGATGCTTCAAATGCGGCGTGCCGCTGGAAAAAGGAAAGGCGAAGTTCATGTATCTCGACAACGGCTTTCCCGTTGAGCTGCCGGTCTGCCCGGTCTGCGGCTTCGTCTATGTACCGGAGGAGCTGGCGCTCGGCAAGGTGGCGTCCGTCGAACGGGCGCTGGAGGATAAATGAACAGCCATCCGGGCGGAGAGGCGCATACCCGCCGTATGCTGTCTCTCGCGCCGCTCAAGGCCGGGGCGCGCATACTCGACATGGGCGCCGGTGCGGGCGAGACGCTTGCGCTTTTGCGCGAAAGCGGCTTTGACGCCGTGGGGCTTGACCTCTCGCCGCGTTCTCCTTCGGTGACGCAGGGCGACTTTCTTGCCGCTCCTTTCCCGGACGGGAGCTTTGACGCCGTGATCAGCCAGTGCGCATTTTATGTCTCCGGCGACGTACCGGGCGCGCTGCGCGAGGCCCACCGGCTTCTGCGTCCCGGCGGTCTTCTGCTGCTCTCCGACGTTTTCTTTAAAGCCCCCGCCCCGCTTCTTTCGGCCGCGGGCTTTACCGTTTTGCACAGCGAAGACGTCACACCGCAGTGGCGGGAGTATTATCTTGAAGCCCTGTGGCGGGAAGAGACGGACTGCTGCTCCCTCCCACGAGGCAAGTGCGATTATTGGCTGCTGATTGCGGAAAGGAGATAAAAATGGACCTCTTTGACAGAATCCTGGAACTCAGCCGCTGCGGCTATTTCTGCGGCCAGATCCTGGCCATATTGATGCTCGACACGCTCGGAGAAGAAAACCCCGGCCTTGTCAAGGCGATGGGCGGGCTCAACGGCGGCGTCGGCTTTTCGCAGAACTGCTGCGGCTGCATGACCGGCGGCGCCTGCGTCATCTCGTACTTTACCGGGAAGGGCGAGGACACCGGCATGGACCACCCCGAGCATAAAAGCGCGCTCGGTGAATTTACACAGTGGTTTTCCGACGAGATGACGGCGGACTACGGCGGCATCGAATGCCGCGACATCACGCGCGGCAACCCGGCCAAGCGGGTGGAATACTGCCCGCAGATCATTGCCGCGACCTATGAAAAATGCATGGAGATTTTATCGGAGCGGGGTCTGTTATGATCATCGGGAAAACGAAAAGCGTCTGTCCCGTCTGCCTGCGCGTGATCGACGCGCAGAAGCGATCGGAAAAAGACGGCGTCTATCTTGACAAGCGCTGTGACGAGCACGGCGCTTTTTCCGCTTTGATCTGGGAAGGCAATCTGGCCTCTTATCTCCGCTGGAACAGCGAAAACGCCGCCGTCGACCCTCCGCGCGAGGGACGTTTGCCCGAAAAGGGCTGCCCGAACGACTGCGGCCTTTGCACCGAGCATCTGCGCAAGGGCTGCTGCATGCTGCTGGAGCTGACAAGGCGCTGCAACCTCCGCTGCCCGGTCTGCTTTGCCTCTGCCGGCGAAGAGAGAGATGCGGATCTCAGCCTTGCGGAGATCGAAAAACAATATGATTATCTGATGGCCCACGGCGGGCCGTTCAATATTCAGCTCTCCGGCGGCGAGCCGACCGTGCGCGACGATCTGCCGGAAATCATCCGGCTGGGCCGGGAAAAAGGCTTTTCTTTCTTCCAGCTCAACACCAACGGCCTGCGCCTGGCCGCGGAAGAGGGCTATGCCGCGCGTCTCAAGGAGGCGGGGCTCAACACCGTGTTCCTGCAGTTCGACGCGCTCGACGATACGGTTTACATAACGTTCCGCGGTCGACCGCTTCTGGAAGAGAAAAAGCGCTGCATCGAAAACTGTGCCGCGGCGGGGCTCGGCATCGTGCTCGTCCCGGTGATCGCGCGCGGCGTGAATGAGGATCAGGTCGGTCCTATCCTGCGCTTTGCGCTGGAACACGCACCCGCCGTGCGCGGCGTACATTTTCAGCCCCTGAGCTATTTCGGCCGCTGCGCACTGGAAAGGCCGGACCGTCCGATCACGATCCCAAAGCTCCTCGCACTGATCGAAGAGCAGACGGATGGATTGCTGCACGCCTCCGATTTCTACGGCGGCGGCGCCGAGAGCGCCTACTGCTCGTTCCACGCGAGCTACCGCATCGGCCCCGGCGGCGCGCTCAAATGCCTTCCCCGCCGGCAGAGCGGCGGCTGCTGCTGTACGACCTCCGATGATTCGCGCACGTCCGTGGCCGACCAGTGGAGCGGCGCCGTGTCCGCCTTTGGCAAGGATGACGCGCTCACCGAGACCTCCGCCCTTGACGCTTTTTTGGAGCAGGCGCGCCGCAGCACCTTTGCCGTGTCCGGCATGGTGTTTCAGGACGCGTGGAACCTTGATCTCGACCGGCTGCGCCGCTGCCACATCTGCGAAGTCGACAGCCGCTACGGTATGGTCCCCTTCTGTGCCTATAATCTGACGAACCAAAACGGGGAGGCGCTTTATCGATGAGCCATTCCCGTATCGACGCGCTGCTGACGGCCCAGGACGGTTTAACGCCCGTTACGAGGCAGAATATCGAAGCGCTTCAGCTGTGCAAACTCAACGCCCTGCTTGCGCGCGAGCATGCGCGCGGCGGCTTTTACCGCGATCTGCCCGATCATCTCGACTCGCTTTCCGCCCTCGCCTCTCTCCCTTTTACGACGGACGAGGATCTGGCGCACAGCGCGCCGGGGCTGCTGCTCTGCTCCCAGGCGGAGGTGCAGCGCGTTCTCTCCGACGCGACCTCCGGCACGACCGGAGCGGCCAAGCGCGTGTTCTATACCGAGGGCGACTGTGCGCGCACAGTCGAGCTCTTTGCGGCGGGTCTGGGCGAGCTGATCTTTCCCGGAAGCGTCACGATGATCTGCTTCCCCTTTTCCGGCCCGCACGGCTTAGGCGAGCTGATCGCCGAAGCGGTCGAACGTCTCGGGGCAAGGCCGCTCAGGCTCGGCGTCGGGCTCTCTTACGGCGAGTATGCCGCCGTGCTGGAAAAAGAAAGACCGAACACCTTTGTCGGCATGCCGGTCCAACTGCTCTCGCTGCTGCGCGTCTGCGGGCGGGGCAGTCTGCGGCGCGCACTCGTCAGCGGCGACGCCTGTCCCGACGCCGTTCTTAAAGGCTGTGAGGAAATCCTGCAAAGCCGTCTCTTCCCGCATTACGGTTCCCGGGAAATGGCGCTTGGCGGCGCGATCGCTTGCCACGCCCACGCGGGCATGCATCTGCGGGAAAACCACGTGATCGCCGAGATCGTCGATGCTTCCGGCCGGCCGCTGCCGCCGGGCGAGACAGGCGAACTTGTCATCACGACGATCGGCATGGAAGCCATGCCCCTGATCCGCTACCGCACCGGGGACTATACCCGTGTGATCCCGGGCACATGTCCCTGCGGCAGCGAGGTTCTGCGCCTTGACACCGTGCGCAGGAAAGAGACTTCAGCGCTCGCCGCACTGGACGAAACACTGTTTTCTCTTCCCTTCGTTGCCGACTACCGGGCGGAAAGACAAAACGACCGCCTGCATCTTCAGATCCTGACCTGCGGCGATGGCGCGCTGCCCGCGCTGGACGCCGAAGCAGAAGCACGCCCGGCGAGGCCGGAGGACCGCGCGCTGTATGCGGGAAAAAGAAAGGTGGAGGAAATATGACGGAAATCAAAATGAAGCAGACGGAAGAGAGCTGTTGCTGTCCGCCTTCCCCTGCGGCAGACAGATCACAGCACAAAACGGGCTGCCTGCTCTGCGGGAAGCCCCTTGTCTATTTCGGCCAAACGCGGCAACTGCGCTGCGCGATCTGCGGAAAAGAAGCCGCGGCCAATTGCGCCTGCGAAGACGGACATTTTGTCTGCGACAGCTGCCATGAGGCCTCGTCCATCGCCTTTTTCGTCCCATTGCTGCTTGCCGCCACGGAAAAGGACCCCCTCGCGCTCTTCGAGCAGGTCGTTGCGCTGCAGCAGGTGCACATGCACGGGCCGGAGCACCACGTTATCGTCCCCTGCGTCCTGCTTTCCGCCTATCGCAACAACGGCGGTGCGATCGACCTGGAAAAAGCGCTGCGCGAAGCGGTGCGCCGCGCCTCCCAGGTGCCGGGCGGCGTCTGCGGATACTGGGGCGTCTGCGGCGCGGCGGCCGGCGCGGGGATCTATATGAGCATCCTTCTCGGCTCGAACCCCGTCCACAAGGACGCCTGGCCGATCCCGCAGCGGCTGGTCGCCGACTGTCTGAACACAATCGCGGATGTGGGCGGCCCGCGCTGTTGCAAGCGCACAGGCCGTCTTGCCATCATGCGCGCAGCGGCCTTCACGGAAGAGCTGCTCGGTGTCGGGATGCCGCTCGGCAAGGTCTCCTGCCGGTATTTTCGCGCGAACAGAGAGTGCCTCTATCGCGACTGTCCCTTCTTCCCCGCCGCGCAGGAATAGAGCGTGGCCGCGACAACAAAAGCGCCTGAAAACAAATCGTTTTCAGACGCTTTTCTCTTTTTGTCATCTGTTTCTTAACAAGACGCTCGTCATGACACTCGCAACTCAGTACCAGCCCGCGTCCGTATAGTTGCCGTCGTCTGCAATAAAGGTGTCGAGGATCCCGTGATCCATATACGTCACGTCCACACGGAACCAGCCCCGAGATGAGGTGTAAACCATATTCCAGGCGTGAAAGATCGTTGTTCCCTGCTCGACGTTGCCGTAAACGACCTTGGCCGGGATCCCCTGACTGCGCAGCATCGCGGCGGTGACCACGGCATAGTCCAGACAGGTCGCGGTTTTTCTTGAAAGGATCTCGTCCGGGTCGCGGATATAGGTCTGATCGCCGTTTTCGGCCAGCGTTTCGTCATAATCAAGCGCCCCGGCGACATAGTTTTTGATCAGCTCGATCTTCCTGTCGTCGTTGCTCTCGCCCGTGCACAGCTTTGCCGCTGCGTTCACGCAATCGGAATAGCCGGTGAACCACACGTAGGTGCTCGGCCGCAGGAATGGCTGCAGCTCGTCGAACAGCTGCGCGTCGCAGACGCCGTCCATCACGCGCTCGTACAGTTCGGCGTTCGTGCTGTCTTTGACCTTTTTCATCAGCTGGATCGCATAATGCCCGCTTCCGTCGCTCAGCGGGTAATAGGCCACTTCGCCCGTCCGGGGCACCAGATACACCCGCTCCGCTCCGGCTGCGGAGATGATTTTGATGCGCACCTCTTCCTCGCTTTTCGCGGTGACGGCAACGTATCCCTCTCCCCCATGGGCGGCGTCGATCGCAAAGCTGTCGTTCGTCTCGGGTATCTGGAGATAGGAATAGACCGGCAGATAGCGTACGGCCGCCGCAGACCTCTCGCGCCCGCTGCCGCCGCCGAAGACGGCAAGCGGCTCGGTGCTGTCGAGATACAGGATGCAGAGGACGCACAGCGCGACAAGGCCGCTGATGATCGCGTTTCGTTTACTGTTTGTCATAGGCTTCAACTCATCGGTTCGGATATCATTTGGGGCCGGGAAACGCGAGGTTTCCGACCCGGTTTTTGATTGTACCTTATTTCCCTTTAGCTTTCAAGTATAAAGTGATAATCTCCCGCGGCGGCGTGCCGTTCTCCCCCGCGGGAAAAAAGGCAGCGGCCTTCCTTTAGTGTGGGAAGGCCGCCGCCTTTTTATACGCGCCCCGCGCATCAGGCCGCGGCGTCAAGGGCGCTTGCCGCAAGGTATCGCTCGATGCGCAGCGCAACATTTGCCTGAAGGCTGCGGTAGAAGAACAAATAGTCATAGACGTGATAGGCTCCGTCCGGCAGTCCGGGCACGATCGGTGGATACTCCGCCGGGTCGACGTCCGTCACCTTTACGACGCCGCGCTCTTCGTCCACATAGCAGCCGCAAAGCTCCGCGCCCTCAGCAGAGATCCAGCCGTCATAATTGGTAAAACACGAGCCGGGATTTTCGCTTTTGTCTGCCGCCGTGCCGTCGGTTTTCCAGTTCAGCGGGTTGATGGCGATCGCCTTCTGTCCGGCGGGGTTGATAAAGGTCTCCTTGACCTCCGGCGCTTCGCAGTCAAAGCTGATGACCACGCCGAGATCGTCAGCGGAAGATGCCGGGCGGATCTGCGGATACGCCTTTGTCATTTTCTCCGTCACAGGCCAGCCGATGGCGTACACCGCAACGAGACGGTCGTACAGCTCTTCATCTCCGAAGTATTCCTCCAGCAGACGATAGCACATATCGGCTCCCTGCGAAAAGCCCGCCAGCAGAATGGGGCGGCCGTTGTTTTCATGCTCCAGATACCAGGAAAAAGCCGCCGAAACGTCACTGTATGCGATACGAAGATATTCCTCGCGCGCCTCAGCCGACAGGTCATAGATCTTCATGGCGCCCTGGCGGTAATAGGGAGCGAACATCCGCGTCTGCTCCTCATAAAGGCCGCGCTCCATGTTCAGCGCGCCCAGAAAGGATGCTTTCGTCATCTCATCGGAAAGGGACATATTGAACTCCTCGTTCATGTCCACCGTCGGGCAGATCAGAAACAGGTCAACGTCCCTGCCCTCTCCTTCGGCATAATACGCCCAGTTTGATTTTTCGTTATATTCGGTCGCCGGGATTTCCGCTGCGGCGCTCTTCCCGCAGCCCGCCAGCAGCAGGCACAGCGAAAGCAGCAGGCACAGCGCAGCCGTGTTTTTCTTCATGGCAATCCTCTCTTTTCCTGTTTTAACCGATCTTTATAATGATCATCGGATGGCGAAATCGATCGAGGATTCGATTGATTTCGCTGCCAAACGAAATGTTTGGCAGCGAATGATTCTTTTCATCATTCGCCCGATGCTCATTGCAATGAGTATATGGCAAAACAGCTTTGCTGTTTTGCTGCGCAGCAAAAAGCTTTTTGGCTTTTTGGCCATCATATAATCATTATAATCTTATCGTCAGCACGTTCAGGCCGAGGATGTTCTGATACTGCACGTCGCGCGCGATTCTGAACACCATGCGGATGCCGATATTTTTCGTCGGATCGGCGTTCTCCGCCAGCTTCTGTCTCTCGCCGGGGTCAAAGGGGACGCAATCATCCTTCAGCCGCAGGATCACGTCGCTGTCTTTATGCACGACGCGCACGTCGACAGCGTGGGACTTCCGGTCCTTTGTAAAGCCGTGGTCGATGACGTTGCCCGCCATCTCCTCCATGGCGAGTCCGGCGAGATAGGCCCGTCTGTCATCTACACCGCGC
Source organism: Oscillospiraceae bacterium (assembly GCA_017444665.1). GTDB lineage: Bacteria > Bacillota > Clostridia > Oscillospirales > Oscillospiraceae > Limivicinus. Next base: position 4,985 of record JAFSWC010000053.1, on the reverse strand, counting down.
GAGCGGCAAAAATCCTGCACCTGCCGCGAGACGGAAACAACCTCTTCCATGCTGCGCAGCGTCAGATCGATCCGCGCGTCCTCCGGCGCGCCGAAATCATCCGGCACGACCATATAATCGTCCATCGTCCGCGGCAAGCGGCGCTTTTTGAAGCACGCATAGCCATAGATGACCAGCACGCAAACCACGCCGTTGAGAACGTTCGCCACATATACGCTCTTCATGCCCATCCGACCGATCAGCAGCGCGGTAAAGCCCGCCACGCAGACCACGCCGTCGAGCAGCGACAGCGCATGGACAAGCGCCTGCTTGCCGGAGGCCTGCGCGTAGCAGGACGCGTGCATGCACAAAATGCTCAGCGGCATGCACAGCGGCAGGATGCGCAGGCCCTGTACCGTCATGCAGTAAACGGGCTCGGCGGGATCGCGGAAGAAGATCCGCGTCATGGGGACGGCGCACAGGATGATCCCGGCGCAGACGGCGCACATCAGCGGGATATAGCGCCGGAACACCACGCGCATGACGTCCGTCAGCGACTGGCGGTCTTCCTCGCCGATGCTGACGGAGAGCATCAGTCTCGATACGGCAAGCATTCCCCCGGGGATAGCCCAGAAGATGCGCATCAGGTTGTCCGACGCGGCAAAAGCCGAGATGCCGACGCTGCCGACAAAGACCTCGATCAGATGGTTTACGATCAATCCGCGCGCCGTCTGATAGACGTTGCTGGCCGCGCCGGGGAAGCCGATCCTGACGATCGCGGCGCTCTCGTTCCAGCGCAAATGCCGCGCCGCGAGCTTCACATGGGTCCTGCCGGAGACGAAAGGCTCGATCTCCACAGCGAGGAAGGTCCACATGCCGAGCGAGGTGGCAAGCGCCAGGCCGAACGGCCCCATGTCCAGCACCTTGATGAACCAATAGTTCAAAATTACGTTGACGATGATATACACGACGCTTGCGATCATCGTGCGCTTCCCCTTGTTTTCCAGGGAGAGAAAAGCCGGGATCTGCGCCCCGAGCACTGTCGGAAGCAGACCGACGGCCTGGCCGAGCAGATAGCGGTCAAAAATCGGCCGCACCGCGGCGTCCTGCGTCAGAAATCCGGTCAGATGAAAGATTCCAAGCAGCAGATACACCGCGATAAAGATCGCGGAAATAATCCCCGACAGCAGCAGATTGAGCGAAAACACGTTCTGCAGCTTATCCTGCTGGTTCTGCCCCATATACTTGCCGCACAGGATCACCGAGCCGCCGGCGAGCATCGTGGCAAGCGACGTGACGAGCATGCCGACAGGACCGTACAGGCCGACGGCGCTCATCGCGTCGACGCCGATGTAATTGCTGGCAAAAAAGCTTGACACGATCCCGTTGACCGAGCCCACTGCCGCCAGCAGGATCTGGATCGGAAGAAGCCGCATCATCAGCTTTGCCATGACCTTCAGATTGGCCGAATGATCCTTCATTGCGGTTACTCTCTTTCTCTGTCCGGAGATTCCGGATGCTCTTCGGCTCCGGCTGCCGCGTGTCCGCCCCTGTATTCCATGCACAGCATCGTCAGGTCGTCAAACTGCTCGGATTCGCTTTCAAAGCCGTTTACCGCCGCCTCGATGTTCTTCAAAATGTTCTCCGGCGCGGCGTCCGGATCGGCATTGAGCGTTGCCAGCATGCGCTTGATGCCGAACATTTCGCTCTTTGCGTCCGTCGCCTCCGGCACGCCGTCGGTGTACACGAAAAGCTTTGCGCCTGGCCGCAGCTGCAGCTCATAGTCCTGATAGCGTACGCCGTCCATGCCGCCGATGACAAAGCCGTGCTGATCCTTGACCAGTTCAAAAACGCCGTCCGGCTGCTTCAGCACGGGGTACTCGTGTCCGGCGTTGGCCGCGCGCAGCCTTCCCGTGGAGATCTCCAGGATGCCGAGCCACACGGTGACAAACATCTCCTCGTGTTTGTTCGCGCAGATGGCGTCGTTCGTGCTTCTCAAAATCTCGGCGGGCGATTTGCCCATCATGGCGCTGTTGGCCAGCATGATTTTCGACGCCATCATAAACAGCGCCGCCGGCACGCCCTTGCCCGACACGTCCGCCATGACCATACATAGATGGTCGTCGTCGATGAGGAAGAAGTCATAAAAGTCTCCCCCGACCTCTTTCGCCGGGTGCATGCTGGCATAAATGTCAAACTCCTCCCGGTCGGGAAAGGCGGGAAAGATGTTCGGCAGCATGTCGGCCTGAATGCGCGTGGCCAGAGAGAGCTCGGTCCCGATGCGCTCTTTTTCCGCCGTGATCCGGGTCAGGTTTTCTTCATGCTCGACAAGATCCCGCTCCATATCCGCCATGACAAGACCCAGGTTTTCCACCTCGTCGCCGGTCCGGATATTCAGCATCGAAAAATGATCTTCCGTCCGCTCGCCCGCGCGGGTGTCCCGGACGTAACGCTGTGCGGCGTCGGCGATGGCATTGATCGGGGCCACAAGCGCTTTCTTCATATGCTGCGTCAGAAAATATGCCACGATCAGGGTGACGAGGCTTGTCGCGATCGCGTACTGGATCACGAACGAGCGCATGCCGCCCGCCACTTCCTTCAGCGAGATATCCGCCAGGATGAAGCAGGGCGTCTCGCCCTCGCCGCGAAACAGCGGAACGCCCGCCGTGCACAGCCAGGCATAGTTGTCCCGTTTGCCGATATAATACAGCTGTCCTTCGCCGTCCCAATTCAGGAAATGCTCGATTTCCTCTGCGTCTACCTCTTCCCAGTCTCCCGGCTCGCAGACGTGGCCGGGCCGCTCGTCGGGGTCCGTCACGTAAACGATCGCGCCGGTTTCCTCGTCATAAACCGCGAAGTAGATGTCGTTGACGTCGCTGGAGCTGTTGAATTCCTTCAGGATCGCGCGCAGGACCCAGTAGTCCTCCTGCTCCGTGACGGCGGCAAAATGCGCCCGATAATCGTCAGATCGGGGCTGTGCGCGTTCCTCCGCGCTCAGCGAACGGTAGATCTCCATCACCCCGCCGGCCAGCCCCTGGGTATCGATCACCTGCTCGACGACGGCCGCCGTGCTGCGGGAAAGACCGAACGCCTCTCCGATATACTGTCCGACAAGGGCGTTGGTATAAAGCCCCAGTCCGATCGCCAGCGCGACCAGGCCGAGAACGGCGGAGCTCATCAGCGCGGAATGGAACACGCGTGCTGCGAGAGAGAAGTGCTTTCTCTCCCGCTCATTCATTTCTCTAACTGACTTTTCCGGCATGACGCCCCTCCGATAGTTGATCTTGTTATCCGTTTGAAAACGCAGTCAAATGCTCCTTGCCGGGATCGGCGCAAGACGCCGATCCCGCCTGGGAACATTTGCGCTTTGCGGTCTCAGCCCTCCGCAGGCTGCGACAGAGCGGCGATATCCAGCGCGGCGCTCTGCGTGACCTCGGTCTTGCCCTCAAGGTTCTCATAGACGAACTTCAGCGTCCAGCCCTTGCACAGCACGCAGTGGTTGGTGCCGGAGACGACCTGCGACGCCAGGTGCAGCACAGCGTCCTCGACCTCGACAGAAGCCTCGCGGTCGACCGTCCAGCCGCCAAGCAGCTGCTCGGCCGCCGCGGCGTTTTCAACGGTGCCGCTCTCCGCGATCTTGCCGAGATCCAGCACTGCGATGTTGCGGATTTCCGCCTTGCCCTGCAGATCCTCATAAACCGTAACGAGCGCGTAGTAGGGCTGGGCGTCGGGATAAACGACGGTTGCCTCGGTCAGGATGCTGTAGTTCGTGCCGGAAACCGGCTGCGTGCCAAGCAGCGCGACGGGGGTGTAATTCACACCCATCAGGCCCTCGACCGCCTTTTCAAAGGCGCCCGTCGCCTCGGCGGTAAGCGCGCCGGAGTCGTTCAGCGTCCATCCGCCCACCGTGGGCTCTTCCGCCTTCTTCTGGCCGCAGGCCGCAAGAGAGAATACCATCACCGCAAGCAATGCGATCGCGATCCATTTTTTCATCTTGCTTTCTCCTTTTCGATGTAATCTTTGCAGCAAAGCCAGCTTGCTTTGCCGCTCTTGGCGGATATGCGGCCGCAGCCGCGGCGCATGCCTTTCCGCTTCTTTTTATTTTACTCAATTCTCGCCGTTCTGTCCAGTACGGAAAGCAAATTGCCCCCGAAAACATGGTTTTTCCGTGTCGAAAACCCAATCCTTTCATCCTGAGCGAAGCGAAGGATCTTTCCCCGTGTTCCTTCAAACGGCAGGGCCGATTCTCCGCTCTGCGAAAAAAGATTGCCCCCTCGAAAGGAGGGGGCAATCGCTTTGGTATTTGCTGTTTTCAAACGCCGTTATTGAATCCGAAACGGTTCACAACTTTTGCGGCGTTTTCCCTTTTGTCTGTCAGCCGTTCACGCCGGTCGACTCTTCGCCGGGCGCGAGTACCCACTTGGCGTAGAGCGTCTTGTTGCCCGTCGTTTTGGCCGGGAGATACTGCTCGCCCGGGACGTAATAATCGTCTTCTGCGATGCCGTGATCATCGTCCGAAATGAAGGGCAGCGTGCCCTCGACAGGCTTGGTGAACTTGGCGTCATAGTACCAGCCGAAGAACCCTTCGCCCAGATCATTCGGAAGGAGGAACCTTCCGTTCGTGACGTCCTTGATCGTGTAACGCCCTTCTGTGACGGAATCGTCCACGTTCTTGTACGTGATCGTGTACACCGTCGGGACCCAGATCGCGTACAGCGTCACCGAGCTGCTCTCGCCCGCCAGATTGACGACCTTTATTATATAGCAATCCATATTCTTCCGTCAAGAAAACAAGCGCATTTTGGGGAAGATAATTCCTCTCTTTCCTACGGCCTGCCCGCGGCCGCGTCCGGCCGCCGTATCCTAAATCTCGCTTTATTATTTTCCGCCGGGTCCGCCGTTCTTTCCCCTCTCTTCTTTTTTGCCCGCCCCCTTGCAAAGGCGGCGCGTTTTGACTAAAATGGGGTTTGCGATCAAATCTCTCCGGGAGGCGGAACATGCGCTTT
>JAFSWC010000052.1 GCA_017444665.1 Oscillospiraceae bacterium | reverse complement strand
TGGCCGACTACTTCACCGGCTCCTACGTCTGCCGCGGCTTCAGCCATGAGATGAGCATGAAGCTGCAGGCCAAATGCGAGGCCAACGGCGCGCAGTACGAGTTCAACCAGGAGGTCGAGAAGATCCTGGTCAGGGACGGCAAGGTCTACGGCGTGCGCACCGCGCGCGGCGACGAGATCCACTGCGATTACGTCATCTCCGGCGCGTACCCCAACCGCGTGTACAGCCAGATGATCGAGCCGCTCAGCGAAGTGCCCGAGGGCGCGATCCGCATGATCAACAACCGCAAACTCTCCGTCGTCCCCGTGTCCGTCATCATGCTCATCGAGGGCACGCCCGAGGAAAACGGCATCACCGATTACTCCACCTTCTCCGGCACGACGATGGACACCAACAAGATCTGGGAGAACTACGCGAACCTCACCGAGCCGTATAACTACATCACCACGATCTGCCTCAACTACGCCAACCCCACGCTGCCCGAGGGCATCACCCAGCTCTCGATCACGGCGCTCGTCCCCTCCAAGCCCTTTGAGGACGTCAAGGAGGAGGACTACTTCGATCTCAAGCGGCGTCTGGCCAACGAAATGATCGAAGAGTGCCTGAAGATCACCAAGGTCGACTTCCGCGACAGGATCATCGAGTTTGAAGTCACCACCCCGATGACCGTATCGCACTATGTCGGCGCGTGGAAGGGCAACATCTACGGCTACCTCCACTCGATGGAGGACCACGCCGTCGCCCGTCTGCAGATGAAGGAAAAGGATCACTTCATCGAGGGGCTGGAGTTCGCCGGCGCTCACGGCATGAGCGGCGACGGCATGGGCCCGCAGATCACCAACGGCCGCGCCGCGGCCAAGGGCGTCAAGGAAGACATGGAAAAGAAAGGGAGGCTGTGAGAAATGAGTATTAAGGTCAAAGGCTTTTTGAAAGACGTCGGCGGTGCCTCCCGCGTCACCAAGCTCAGAGAAGAAAATTTTGCCGCGGGTTCTCCGATCCCCGATCCGAGGGACCCGATCCGCGAAATGGCGGACAAGCTCCACCCGGAGCATATGATCTTCAAGGTCGTCGATATCCGCGAGGCCTCCCCCACCTCCCGCGTGTTCCGCTTTGAAAGCGCGGACGGCCACATCCCCGTGTTCCAGAGCGGCCAGTACGTCAACTTCCGCCTGAAGATCGGCGAGAGCGTCCTCTCCCGCCCCTACACGATCTCCTCCGCTCCCTTCGAGGCGCGCGGCGAGCACCCCTTCTTCGAGATCACGGTGCGCCGCAACGTGCCCTATCTCGTGCCGGACTATCTCTTTGAAAACGTCAAGGTCGGCGACGAGCTCTCCGGCGCGCTGCCCTTCGGCTTCTTCTACTATGAGCCGATGCGCGACTCGAAAGAGCTGGTAGCCCTGGCCGGCGGCAGCGGCATCACGCCGTTCCACTCGATGGCCAAGGAGATCGCCTACGGCAAGCTCAAGGGCGTCCGACTGACGATCCTCTACGGCTCGGTCAAGGCCAACGACATCGTTCTCAAGGACGAACTGGCCAAGATCGAGGCCGACTGCCCCGACGTCAAGGTCGTGCACGTCCTGTCCGACGAGCCCGACTGGGACGGCGAAAAGGGCTTTATTACGCGCGAGATCATCGAGAAATACTCGACGCCCGACTGCACCTATCTGTTCTGCGGCCCGCTGCCGATGTTCCGCTTCGTCAAAAAGGCGCTCGACGAGATGGGCGTGCCTGTCCGCCGCTTCCGCCACGACGTGGTGAACAACCCCGCGGACGTCTCGACCCTGCCGGGTTACCCGAAGGGCACCGAGGAAAAGACCTTTAAGATCACGGTCGTGCGCGGCATCCACGAGGACGTCATCGACGCCAAGGCAAGCGAGCCGGTCGCCGTCGCGCTCGAGCGCGCGGGCATCGCGATCGACACGCACTGCCGCAACGGCGAGTGCGGCTTCTGCCGCAGCCACCTGCTGTCCGGCGACATTTTCGTCTCCCCGATCGGCGACGGCAGACGGCGCATGGACAAGGAAATGGGCTGGTTCCACGCCTGCTCCTCCTGGCCGCTGACGGATCTGAAGATCAAGATCCCGATCATGTAATTCTTTCAAATGAGACCCGCTTCGCTGGGCTCTCATTTGAGGGGATACAGCCCGATGCGCGCACTCGCTGCGCCTCCGCGCAGCTCGCACACTTTTGGGCTGAGAAGTGTTTTTTCCGAGGCACATGTCCTCGGAAAAAACGATCGGACTGTTTTTCGCCTGCGGGCGAAAACTCTGCGAGGCTTTCTTTTAAGAAAAAAGCCGATCCCGCAAGGGATCGGCTTTTTCTTGCTTTTTGCACGTATTTGTTGTATCCTTGCGGAAAAAGGAGGCGGAAGAGATGGAAGAGAAGCTTTTGCTCCTGCGCGCGTCGGAGGATATTCTCAGCCAGTATGAAGACTATCGGCGGGAGTTTCTCGAACGCGGCGACAGCCTGGACGGCACCGGCCCCATGCGGCGCATCGAAAACGGAGAGGAATGGCTTGCGCGCGTCAGGAGCTATGAAGACCCGGCCACGCTGCCGGATGGCCTCGTGATCGCCACGCAGTACGTCCTTGTGCGTGAGAGCGACGGAAAGCTGCTGGGGATGCTGCAGCTGCGGCACTATCTCAACGACTATCTCGAAAAATACGCCGGGCACATCGGCTATTCCGTGCGGCCGGGCGAACGGCGCAAGGGCTATGCCAGGCGCATGCTCGCCCTGGGTCTGGACAAGGCACGCGCGCTGGGCTTAAAGCGCGTGATGATCAGCTGCGCCGTCGATAACGAGGGCAGCCGCCGCACGATCCTGGCAAACGGCGGCGTGTTCCACAGCACGATCTGGGACGAGGAAGATCAGGAAACGCTCGAGCGATACTGGATCGAGCTGTAAAGGAGGGCCGCGATGGGAAGGGATCTTTGCATCGACTGCGACGGCGGCGCGGTCAATATCCGCGTCGGTGCGATCATCATGAAGGACGGCAAATTTCTGATGGCCGGCAATCCGAACTTTGACTATCTCTACTCCGTCGGCGGCCGCATCCAGTTCGGCGAGACGGCGGCGCAGGCCGTCGTGCGCGAGGTGATGGAGGAGACCGGACGTGAAATGGAGATCGATCGGCTGGGCTTTGTGACCGAGGATTTCTTTTACGGCGACTCCCCCGCCCATCTGGGCAAGCTGATCTATGAGCTGGGCTATTATTTTTACATGAAGACGCCCGCAGACTTCGAGCCCGTGTGCGGCAGCTTTACCGAAGCCGGTGAAAAGGAATTTCTCGTCTGGGTCTCGCCGGAGGAGGGAAGAAAGCTCTATCCTGTGTTCTTCAACGACGAGCTGCGCCGTCCGCAGGAAGGCGTCAGGCATTTCGTTACCGATCAGAGATGAAAGAAAACCGGTGCGCTTAGGGCGCGCAGAATAGGGATACGGCAGCGCAAAAAGGATATTTTCGCGCCGGACTTCGTTGAAAATGCTCGGAATACATATCCAGTATTCCTGTGCTTTTCGCCTCGCCCGACACAAAAATCTCACTTTTTGCGTGCAGAGCAGTTTTGAGCGAGAGATTTTTCGTCCAGACAATATAGAAAAATCCGGGAATACTTGACGTATTTCCGGATTTTTCTGTGCAGTATGGGCGGAAAAGGTCCGCTCAAAACCTGTCGTCTCCCTAATCTGCGCGCCCTTTTGCGCACCGGTTTTCTTTTTTATTTGCGCGTCCGTTTCTTTTTGCGCTTTGTCTTTTTCAGGCTTGTGATGACCAGCACCACGCACACCACGGCCAGCGCGGCCACGCTGACGCCCAGGATCGTGAGCCAGAGATTGAGATCGTTCTCATCGCCGGTCGGCACGCCGCGGCGGTCGACGTCCGTGACGGAGAAAATGGCCAGCGCCTTGCCGTCCAGATAGGCCACGCCGATGATGTGCTTGCCGGCGGACAGGCTCTTTAAGTAATTGGGCTTGATCTTGACGATCGTGCTGCCGGAGGCGATGGAATAATACGACGCGGGAACGGTCTTGCCGTCCACCGTCAGCTCGGTAAACTTGACCAGCGCGCCGTTGGCGGTAAAGCTCAGCTCGCTCCTTGAGCTCTTGCTCCAGCTGCTGCCGGCGCCGGAGGTGATCAGATAATTCGGCAGGTCGAAGCGCGAGACGATCGTGCCGCTGTACGCGCCCTTGAGCGTGATGGTGGCCGTGCCGCTCTTCGTGGGGATGTCATACTGGAAGGTGACGTCGTAATCCTGCCCCTTCTGCAGCGTCGTGTCGCCGGACTTCAGCTCGACCGTCGGCTCGATGCCTTCGTCCTCCGGCTTGCGGGAGGTGATGAACTCCGTCACCGCGCTCGATGGGATCGCCGTGATGGCAAAGCTCTTCTCCGCGCTGCCGGTATAGTTGCCCTGCCCCGCGACCGTGACCTTGCCCGTGCCGATGGCGGTGTTGTCGGCATAGCCTGTGACGGTATAGTCCCTGCCGTTTTCCAGCGAGCGCTCGCCGTCCTTGAGCGAAACGGCCGGCTCGCACGCCGTGCCGGTATAGGGCATCTCCGCCGGCGAGAGCGTGATCATATCGGCTGTGATTTCTTTGGGCGAAAGCGTAACAGTCTGCGGCTCGCTCTCGGCCGTCTTGGTCTCCTCGCCCTCGGTATAGGTGAAGAGGACCGTAAAGCTGTCGCTGATATTCGGGATCGTGCTTGCCGCCTTGACGGTAAAGCTGCCCTCGAGGGGCTCTTCGTCCTTCGTGACCGCGCCGTCCGACCCGAGCGTGACAAGCGCGTCCCAGCCGATGCCGTAGACAGGGTTTTCCGCCAGCGTGACCGTCGGCCAGGTGATGGTCAGCGCGGGATCGCCTGTCGCCGTCACCAGCGCGGGAGCGGCGGCAAACAGCATAGGCGCCTTTTCGCCCCTTACCTCAGTCTCTCCGGTCTCGCCGTTTTCGCCGGTCGCCCCGGTCTCTCCGGTCGTCCCGGTCTCTCCGGCCGCTCCGGTCTCTCCGGCCGCTCCGGTCTCTCCGGCCGCTCCGGTCTCGCCGGTCGCCCCGGTCTCGCCGTTCTCTTCGGCGGGCTTTGGCTCTTCCTTCTTCACGGCAAAGGTGACCTTGACCGTGTCGGAAATCTTGTTCTTCGTGCCGACGGACACCGTGACGTCCAGCGTGCTGCCGTCTTTGGCGTCGCTGGTGACGGTCAGCGTGTTGTCCCTGCGGCTGACGCCGACGGGCCAGTCGCCCGCCACCCAGTCGGGTTCGGCGTCTTTCTCCTCGCCGTACTGGTCCAGCACGATCGCGCCGTAGGGGATCGAGACCGATCCCGTCTCGGGGATCGTGATCGTGTCGGTCCCGTCAAGTCTCTCGCCCTCGCGCGTCATGGCGATGCTGCTTGCCTTCCGCTTGCCGAGCGCAAGGGTAAAGCCGCTCTCCTCCGTCAGCTCGGTGCCGCGCACGGCGGCGGTGACGGTAAAGGAAAGGGTCGTGTTCGGCTTCTCTTCGGCGGCTTTTTCGCCCGCCTCTTCCTTCGGCTCTTCGGCGGAGCCCTCGACGGCGTTTTCTTCCGTTTCCTCCGCTTCCGCCGCCTCTGCCGCAGCCGCGGCGTCCAGCGCGGCTTTGGCCGCGGGCGTGATCACGACACAGCCGTCGGGGCGGATCAAAACGCCGTCGATCGCCGGGGCGATGGTCCAATCGACCGTTGCGCCGACAAGATCGCCGGCCCCGTCGGTGACGGCGGCGGCAAAGGGCTCGCTGACAAATTCCGCTTTGCTGACGCCGGGCACGGTAAAGGCCGTCTTTTCGGGCGGCGTGATACTGACCTCGGCGGGCGCGGTCTCGGCAAAGGCGGCCACGACGCTCTGGTCTGCGGTGATGCCGGCGATCGTATAGCTGCCGATCGTCGGCTTGACCTCGGTGCCGTTGACGGTCAGCGAGGCAAGCTTATAGCCCTCGTTGGGCGAAACGGTGACGACGGCGCTGCCGCCGCGGCCGACGGCCGACTGGGAAACGCTGACGCTGCCGTTTTCATCCGCCGCTCTGGCGCTGACGGCAAAGCGGGCCAGCCGCACCTGCGAGGCGGGCGCGCCGGTGCCGACGTTGTAAAGCGCCCATTCATGCGGCGTATACAGCGGGCGGAAGGCGGAGATATCCGCGACGCCTTCTTCCGCAAGCTCGGCGCTGTACGCTCCGGAGGCGTCCTTGTCGCCGAGCCGGTAGACGTTGTAGACAATGCTTTCGGTTTCGGGGTCGATCGCTGCTTCCAGCCCGAAGAGGCCGTCAGCCCCGGCCTGGGTATAGACGTCGATGTCTGCCCCTTCCGTCGTCCGCTGGGCGGTGACGGCGACGGAGCTGTCCTCAGCGCGGACATTGGGCGAGGCCGTGTCAAAGCTGATCGCGTCGCCGCCGAGGCTGGTCCCGAGGACGTTGATCGCGCTGCCGGAGCCGCTGAGACTGAGCCGCACCTGCGGCTCGACACGGACAAAGTCCGCCGCGCCGCCGGCGTTGAGCGTGATCGCGGCGCCGCTGCTGTTTGCCACGTCAAGCGAGCCTTCGCCGGTAAAGGTGATGCTGCCGCCCCAGCCCATCGAATCCGAACGGATGGCTGCGAGGGCGCTGCTGCCGGAAAGACGGATCTTGAAGTCGCCGCCCATCATCGTCAGCGAAAGCACGGCGGAGGGGGCGGAGAAATCCGTCAGGCTGAGCGTGTTGGTGGCCGCGTCATAGCTTACGCCCTCGGGCAGCAGATAGCGCGCTTCGGTCTGGCTGTCCGGCTGGAGGATCTTGCGCTCGATCTCGCTGTCGGCGGAATAGATAGTCTTGTCCATCCCGCCCGCCAGACAGATCGACGCGCTGACGCCGCCGGAGATGCCGGGGCCGTTCGCCGCAAGGGCGCCGCCCGGCAGCAGGCCGGCGAGCAGGATAAAGCACAGAAGGAGGCAGATGCCTTTTTTCATTTTCACAACGGTTCCTCCGAACAAGGAATGTTCTATCTCCCGCCGCGGCGAAGAGCGCGGCGGCATGGAAACGCGCAGCCGGCCGCAGGGGGCGGAAACGCGCTTTTACTCTATTATGAAATGATATCATTTTCCAAAGGCCTTTGCAACACATTTTGTGCCTGAAAGGGGCAAATTAAGAAAGATTAATACTATATTTTGTGTTTTTTTGTTACAGATTTTATGTGTTTTGTAACCTTCGCGTTTCTGCTTCCTCTGGATAATGTGTTTCAATAGGATATGAACAAAATATGAAATGTTTCATAATTCGCAATAATCCTATTGACATACTTTTCGTTTCGTGCTATCCTTTGCCCGTAAAGAAAAAAGCATATCAAAAGGAGGCGCTCATATGGAAGTAGTGTACGCACCGGACGAAAAGGCATTTGCCGCGGCGATCGACGGGCTGGAGACGGGCGGCTGCGTCCGCATCGACAGCATTTCCGCCGTTTCAGCCAGTGCCGGGGATTTCCTTTCCGCGGTCGTTAAGCTGGCGGACAAGGGCGGCGGGCTTGTCTGCGAAAGCGAAGGCATCGACAGCCGAAGCGCGCAGGGCGCGCTCCTCTTTCCGCTTTGCCGCGCGCTGTACGAGCTGGAGCGCTCCGGGAAAAACGCGCGGCGGCGCAGCGGCATCGAACGCGCCAGGAGCGAGGGAAAATACAAGGGCCGCAAGCCGATCGCCGTCGACGACGAGCTGTTTCAGTCGGTCGTCGCGCGCTGGAAGAGCGGCGAGCTGAACGCCCGCCAGGCCATGGCGCTGCTGGAGCTGAAGCCCAACACCTTTTATCGCCGAATCAAAGAACTGGAGGAACAGAAAATGAAAGATTACAAGCAGATGGAACACGAGATCAGATCCGAGCTCAAGGACGCTGTGCGGCAGGGCCGTCACGATCTGGGCGAGCTGAAAAAGCAGGTGCGCGCCGAGGCGAAGGAGGTCAAAAAGACCGCCGACGAAAAACTGGAGCTGCACGACGTCAAGCGCGAGATCCGCAAGGAGCGCATCCGCGCCGAGGCCGAGCATCACGACGCCGTACGCCAGATGAAAAAGGACGTCGAGGCGGAGACGCGCGAGCTGAAAAAGATGATGGAAAACGAGTGAGCTGCCCCCCGGCGAGCCGTTTTCAGTCTAAAAAAACCGGCGTGTTTAACGCCGGTTTTTTCGATTATCCCTGGTAAAAAGGAGGATCTGTTATGAGTTTGTTTCTGTGTCTTGCTTATCTTTTTTTCATCGGTTCGGTTTTCGGCTGGGTGCTGGAAGTGTTTTTCCGCAAATTCTTTTCCTCGTCGAACCCGGAGCATAAATGGCTCAATCCCGGTTTCTGTGTCGGGCCGTACGTGCCGCTGTACGGCAGCGGGCTGTGCATCCTGTATCTGCTGGCCGCGCTGGGCGAACAGAGCGGTCTCGGCGCGAACATGCCGGGCAAGCTGCTGCTTTTCGCCGTGATGGCCGCAAGCATGACGGCCATCGAATACATCGCCGGGCTTGCACTGCTAAAGTGGGGCCGGGTGCGGCTGTGGGATTACAGCGGCTGCCGGGGCAACGTCCAGGGGCTGATCTGTCCGCTGTTTTCCTTCTTCTGGGCCGTGCTCGGCGCCGTGTATTATTTTCTTGTCCATCCGCATGTGCTCTCGGCGCTCGAATGGCTGTCGCACAACCTGGCCTTTTCGTTTGTGATCGGCTATTTCTTCGGCGTGTTCACGCTGGACGTCGTCTATTCGGCGCATCTGGTCGCGCATGTAAAGCATTTTGCCGAGGAAAACGGCGTCGTCGTACGCTACGAGGCGCTCAAGGCCCACATCCAGCGCGTGAGATACGAGGCAAAGCAGCGCGTTCCTTTCTTCTTTCCGCTGCGCTCCGAGCTGCCGCTTGCCGAGCATCTGCGCAGCGCCGCGGACGCGCTGGAGAAAATCAAAGAACGCCTGTAAAAAAAAACGGACCGCGGTCTCGAAACCGCGGTCCGTTATTCGTCTTTTATGCGGCTTTGCGGCGCAAAGTAATGCGCGGCGGCGTACCGAAAATGCTCCTCAAAGCGCTCGATCGCCTCGCGCACGACCTTCTTCGTCGGGAAGAACAGGTCATAGGCATGGAACCAGCCCGGCCAGACGTCGACCTCGGCCTCGATCCCCGCCTCGCGCAGATGCCGGACATATTCCACCGTCTCGCAGTAAAACGGCTCGATATCCCCCACAAAGGTGTAGCAGGGCGGCAGGCCGCTGTAATCCTCCCGCCGCGCGGGGGCGGCATAGCAGGACACGATGTCGGTGCCGTAGGCCTCGCGCAGATAGCGCTTCCAGGCCTTGTGGTTGCGTCTGGTGTTCCAGTTCGGCGCGTGATTGTCGACGGATGAGGGAGTGTCGCGGTCGTCCAGCATCGGGTAGAGCGGCATCTGATAGGCGATGTTCACCTCTCCTCTGTCGCGGGCGAGCATACACAGCGCCGCGGCCATGCCGCCGCCCGCGCTCTCGCCGCCGACCATGATCTGGTCGTCGCGCACGCCCAGCTCGTCGGCGTGATCCCGGCAATAGAGCAGCGCGGCATAGCAGTCGTGCAGCGCGGCCGGATAGGGGTGCTTTTTCGACAGACGGTAATCCGGCGCGACGAGCACCGCGCCGAATTTGACGACCAGCGACAGCGCCCGTGTGGCGAAAACGTCCTTGGCCGAGCCGGACTGATACCCGCCACCGTGGATCCACAGCACGCCGGGCGTCTTTTCTTCCCTTCGCTCAAGCGGGCGCAGGATCAGCAGCCGGATCGTATGGCTGCCGACCGGGATCTTTCGCCGCTCGGCGGAAAACAAATGCTTTGCCATGCTCCGCCCCTTTTCAGAAGAAAAAGCGCTTTTCCAGCCCCTGCCGCAGCGCGGGGATCATGCCGGCGATCAGCAGAAAGGCGCCCGCGACGCCGAAGGACGCCAGCGAGTAAAGGCTCCAGCGGAACATCTCCGTGCCGAAGCTGATATGCTCGAAGAACTCCACCAGCACCGTAAAGCCGCCGAGCAGGATCAAAAAGCCGCCGAAGATGAACAGTCTTCCGCCGCGGACGTATTTGATAAGACAGATCATCGCCGTGGTCAGCAGACAGCTTGCCAGGATCACCGGGAAGGCAAAGCTCAAAAACCAGCTGCCGCCGGTCTTGAGACAGATATACAGCACATACAGCGCGATCGCCGCGTGGTCGATCGGGACAAAGACCTCGCCCCGCGGCCGGCGGAACCAGCGCGGCAGCACGGCCACAACATAGAACAGCGCGATGCCCAGCATCACATAGCCGCCCCAGCGCAGCGCACCGTAGAGCTTGAAGCAGACGATCAGCGTGACGAGCAGCGCGATGGCGCAGATCACCGTAAAGGCCACCGCGCCGGGCAGATCCGATTCGCGGTGTGCGTGCGGGAGCGTGTCGGGATAACCCCGCTCGGCGGCGGCGTCCGCCGGATTCCACACCGGCGTCTCGCACAGCGGGCAGCGCTCGGCGCCCTCCTGCAGCTTTACGCCGCATTTGACACAATACATATCGTTTATCTCCTGTTGCTTTCGATTTCCACCGCGATCCCCAGCTCGACCAGCCGGGAGAAGAAGCGGCGCTCCAGCTCGGATTCGCGGATCGAGCGGATCATGTTGATATAGGTCTTTCCGCCGTAGCTCATAACCGAGCAGTTGTTGGGATAGCTGCGCTGCGGGCCGATGATAAACTCCATGCGCTCAATGTACTTTTGCATGGCGTCCGGCAGCGGAAGAGAGGTGATGTTGGAAATGTTCAGGCTGCCGCCGCTCTCGCCGCTTTGGCGGTAAACCGCGTCCATCACAAGGTTTTTCAGCGCGGCCGGGGCCAAGCGCAGCGCGACGGCCTGCTGCGGCTGGACGTTGGCCGCGATCATGCTCGCCATGTTCTGGGGCGTGGCATACGCGCAGAGCTGGTGGTAGATCGTTTTGCACAGCTCCTCGAGCGTATAGTCGCCGTAGCGCGGGTCGGCCCCGATGTTGAGCACAAGCGAAAAGTTGCGCATCGTCCGGCTGCCGTACAGGCGCCGCAGATCGACCGGGATCGTGATTTTGACCGGGCGCTGGCGGCGGCGCGGCTGCTCGGTGTTCTGCATGGCGATGATACTCTCCGCCATTACGGCCGCAAGCAGCGCGGTGACCGTCACGTGATAGCGGTGGGCCGTGTCGAGCAGCGTCTGCGTGTCGACGACGCCGCAGGTCAGTGTTTTGAAGCCCTGCTCGTCGCGCGTGCCGTGCAGACGGTACGACGCCTCCTCGCGCCGGCCGGCAGCCACCTCCGCGGCGTTTTTCAAAAAGCTGTCCTCCACCTCCTCCGCCGGGGGCGGCGCGTTCCAGTCGACGATCAGCCCCTCCTTTGGGATCTCGACGCCGTGCTTGAGCTCGAGATAGCGCGCGACAAGGTTGCACAAAAAGATGCTGCCGCCGCGCCCGTCTGTCAGCGAGTGGAAAAATTCGACCGCAATGCGGTTTTTGTAATACAGCACGCGCAGGCAGTTTTCTTTTAGCTCGCGGCTGCTCATAAAGGTCAGCGGGTAGGCGTAGTCCTGCCGGACGCGGACGCTCTTTCCGGTCTCCTCGAGATAGTACCAGAAAAAGCCCTTATGCAGCGTCACGAAATAAAACGGAAAGCGTCGGCGCATGTCGTCCGTCGCGCGCTGCAGGATCGCGGGATCGACCGGCTCGTACAGCCCGGCCGAGACGCGAAAGGCGTTGCACCAGTCGCGCCGGGCGATCGCCGGGAAGATCAGCGCGGCCGTGTCCAGCCGATACCAGTTTTTCTGCATATTCGTCCTTCCCGCGCGGCGCTTTGCCGCGCTTGTCTTCTGCCCTTTCCCGCCCTTCGCCGGAAAAGGCGGACGCCCCGTCTGGGGGCCTTTCCCCGGGGCGCCGAACAAATGCAGTATAGCATTTTTTGCGCCGCTCCACAAGCCCCGCGCGGGAAAAGCCGCCCCTTCGTCCAACGGATAAAGAGGCGGCTTTTACGTTTTGGAGAAAGCCGGACAGCTCACGCGGCGTCGTCCAGACCGCCGCTCCGGCGGTATATGTACGTCTCCGCCAGCTCGTCAAGCCTTCCGCTCTCCTGTTCGGCGTCCAGGAAGTGATTGACAAAGTCAAGCAGATCCTCGGCGCCGGGCGGCATCAGGGCGCCAATCTCGCCGCGGGTAAAGGGCTCGTACAGCAGCGGCGCGGCCAGGCGGCTGTCCTGCGAGACGTAATAGCCCGCCTCCAGGATCTCGGTGATCATAACGTCCGCCGCGCCCGAGGCCACCAGGCCGGGGATCTCCTCGTTCACCCGGTGGATGACAAGCGCCGCGTGCGGCAGATTTTGGCGCACGAACTGTTCGTTCAGCCCGCCGGGGTTTTCCATCACGACGACCTCGGGGCGGTCGATGGCCGCAAGGCTTGTGTACTCTCCCGCGTCTTCGGCGCGGCAGAGCACCGTTTTTCCGTTTGCGAGATAGCCCTTTGACATCAGCGCCTGCTCCCGCCGGGCGTCGGTGACCGTGATGCCGCAGAGGGCAAGGTCAAACTTCCCCGAGAGGGTGTCTTCCATCAGCGTCGGCCACGAGGTGGGGACGAAGCGGATCGAAACGCCCAGCGCTTTTGCCAGATCGTTTGCCAGCTCGATATCAAAGCCCCAGTACTCCCCGCTGTCCGCATCGAGGAAGGACATGGGGCGATAGTCCCCCGTCGTGCCGACAAGCAGCACGCCGCGCGCCTTGATCTGCGGGATGCGTTTTTCGCTCTCCCGCGTCAGGCACGTCAGGGCTGCGAGCAGCAGCAGAGCCGCGGCGCAGAGAAGAGCGATCCATGTTCTGTTTTTTTCTCGTTTCTTCTCCCTGCCCATGCCTTTGCGGCTCCTTCTCTTTTGTGCTGTTTTCGGGTGCGGTGTTATTCAGTATACAGCTTTTTCACGAAAAGGTAAAGAATGTCACCGAAAATTTCAGCGGCAGTTTTCTGCCGTTTTACGGCTCCAGCCCGTCGACCCAGCTCTGCAGTCCGGAATCGGACACGTTTGCGCCGAAGCGCGTGGCCGGCAGGAAGGTCCCCGTGCCGGCCAGCTCGCCCAGCGTCTCGCCGGTGCGCCCCGCGCCGCTGCTGGCGGAGGTGCAGAAGGGGATCACGGTGACGCCGGTGAAATCATGGCTTTCGACAAAGCTGCACAGGATGCGCGGGGCGTCTCCCCACCAGATGGGATAACCGAGATAGACGGTCGTATAGCCGTCCAGCGAGATCTCGCCCGCGATCTCCGGGCACGCGGACGGCGTGTTCTGCTCGACCGTGGAGCGGGACGTGCTGTCGCCGTAGTTCAGATCCTCCGCCGTGTAAGGCTGCGCCGGGACGATCTCGCACAGATCCGCGCCGGTAAGCTCCGCGATCTTTTCCGCGACGCGGCGCGTGTTGCCGGTGGCGGAGAAAAAGACGACGACGGTCTTTGCCTCCCCCTCGTCTTCCGGAGCAGTCTGCTCTGCTTCGCTCGGCTCTGCGCTTTCTGTCTCCGCTGCGCTCTCCGGAGCGGGTTCCGCTGTGCTCACCGGCGCTGCGTCGGACGCAAAAGAGGTGGGTTCGGGCGCTTGCGGGATCTGCTCCGCCGTGCCGCCGCAGCCGGCAAAGGCAGCCGCCAGCACGATCAGCAGACATACGGCGATTCCTTTTTTCATACGCCTTTTCCTCCGCTTACGCCAGGTGCAGACCGGAGATCCAGTCCTTCAGCTCGCTTTCGGAGGCGCGGGCGGAAAAGCGCTTGCCGGCGAGGACCTTTGCGCCCCCGGCCAGCGTTTCGATGCGGCCCTGGCCTTCGCCGAGTCCGCTGCCGCCGGAGGTGAAGAAGGGCACGATCGTCTTGCCCGAAAAATCATAGGCGTCAAGGAAGCTGTCGATGATGCTGGGCTCGCGGTACCACCAGATGGGGAAGCCCAGGAAGATCACGTCGGCCTCGGCCACGGGCGCGGCGGCGTCCGCAAGCGCCGGACGGCAGCCGGGATCCTGCATTTCGACCGTGCTGCGGGCCTTTTTGTCCATCCAGTTCAGGTCGCGCCGCTCATAGGGGACGGCGGGTCTGATCTCGAAGATCGCGGCGTCCGCCGCGGCGGAAAGGGTGTTTGCCAGTCTGGCCGTGCTGCCGCTGGCGGAAAAATAAGCGACGAGTTTTTTCATGTTTTCTTCCTCCTTGTGTTGATCAAAGCTTGTTGTAATCGTCGTCGGATACCGGTTCGAGCCATTCGTTGGCGCAGTTCTCCCCGCCGACCTCGACGGCCAGATGGGAAAACCAGCTGTCACGGGCCGCGCCGTGCCAGTGCTTGACGTTGGCCGGGATATTGACGACCGTGCCCGGCGTCATCTCGACGGGCGCCTTGCCCCATTCCTGATACCAGCCGCGGCCGCCCACGCAGATCAGCATCTGCCCGCCGCCCGCGGTCGCATGATGGACATGCCAGTTGTTGCGGCAGCCGGGCTCGAAGGTGACGTTAAAGAGCGGCACCTGTTCGGTGGAGACGGGGGCAAGATAGCTCTGCCCGACGAAGAACTGCCCGTAGGGATTCTCCTCCCCGATGGGGAAGAAGATCGTGTTCTGGTAGGCGTCCTTTTCACTTGCGGCGGCTGTCTCCTCGTTCCAGATCTCCTTGGCCTGGCGGAAGACGGCCCAGCCCTTGGGCCAGCCGACATACATCGCGGCGTGGGTGATGATCGCGGCGATCTCTTCCTTTGTCACGCCGTTGTTCTTCGCATTCTGCAGATGGTAGCCCAGCGACGAGTCCGTAATGCCCGAGGCCATCAGCGAAACGACCGTGACGACGCATTTGGTTTTGACGTCGATGGCGTCCGCGTTCCAAACCTCGCCGAAGAGCACGTCGTCGTTGAGATGGGCGAACATCGGCGCAAAGTCGCCGAGCTGTGAGCGCCCGGCCGTCTGTGTGATCTTTTTTGTCATGGCTGTTTTCCCTTTCATCGTCTGATAAACCGCTGATCTTTGTCCGGAAGCTCCGCCTCGTCGGATACGAAGCGCTCGGCCCTCATGTGCAGGTCGTATCTCTCGCGCAGCGCCGCGATCTTTTGCATCATGGGCGAGGCGTGGTGCGCGTCGATGGCCGCCTGGTCGCGCCACTGGTCGATGAGCAGCACGGTCTCGGGATCGTCCATCGGAAAGAAGTATTCATAGCGCAGGTTGCCCTCCTCGGCGCGGATAGCGGCCGCGGTCCCGCTTTGGACCATTTCCGAAGCAAAGGCGCGGGCAGCGCCGTTCTCGCCGGTATAATACAGATTGACGGTGATCATCTCAGTCCTCCCAGCATCGTGCGGATAAAGGCGTATGCCATTTCATAGGTGCTCATATAGACGTAATGGATCCCGGCCTCTTTCATGGCCTCTCTCTGCTTTTCCGTCACGACGGTATAGGGGTACAGGCCGTAGACGAAAGGCAGGAGCGCATACAGGAAAGTCTGTCGGCCTTCCTCCCCCAGTCCGGGGACGAACTTTTTCAAACAGCGGTCCAGCGCCTCCTTCGATTCGCCGTAAGCCGCCTTGAATTCCACCAGCCGCTCCATGCGCGAGTTGGCTTCCATGTCATAGAGATTCATGCTCAAAAGCTTGAGCATCAGCGGCCGGCGGTCGAGCGCATGGGCAAGCTCGGCAGAAAGCTCGTCGAGCCCCAGCGTTCCCTCCCGTGCGCAGAGCGCGTCGAGGTCGGCGGCAAACAGCTCGTACTCCCGCTGGAACAGGGCGAGGAAGATCTCTTCCTTCGTTTCAAAATAATTATAGATCGACGTGCGGGTAAAGGAGGTCTGCTGCCCGATCTCCTTCAAGGTGATCTCCTTAAAGCTCATCGTCTCATAGAGCTTCCGGCAGGCGGCGAGGATCTCCTCCCGCCGGGCGTTTGTCAGCTCTGCGGATCCTTTCGGCATCTCTTTTCTCCCCTTTTTATGCTGTGTCAGTTCATTTTCATGCAGCCGCCCAGGATATCTCCCGTCTCCAGGTATTCATAGGTCGGGAACTGGAACAGTGCGGGCTTGAACTTGCGATAGTCGATCTTGTCCTTTTCGTTCAGGATCTCCTCGTCCACATAGGTGGCGGTGATGCGGCAGATGAAGTTGTCAAAGCCCTTCAGATCATAGATATCCTCCACCTCGCACTCCATCGTGACCTTGGCCGCGTCGATCATCGGCGCGCCTTTCTCGCCCAGGGAATAGGCAAAAGCCCCGGATTTATCCGTCTTGCTGCCGCTGACGCAGCCCATGCGGTCGGCCTCTTTCAGCCAGGAGGCGTCCACCACGTTGACGGACACAACCTTGTTTTCCCGAATGCCTTTGTTCGTATAGTGGGCCTTTACCATCGAGAGCATCAGATGGCTGTGCGCCATGACGCCCGCGTGGGCAACCAATGTCCAGTTCGGCTTGCCGTCGACCATTGCGCCGACCACGACGAGAGGAGAAGGATACAGCGCCAGCTGCGCGCCCGTATTCTTTTTCATGCGGATGCTTCCTTTCAAAAAAACATATTGACACGATGTCAGAACATACTATAGCAGCATTCTGACACCGTGTCAATACCTGTTTCCTTATTTTGCGGCATGGTCGTTTTATCGTGTCGCCGTCCTTGCCGCGCTCATCCCGGCCGTTTCGCTCCCCGGGGGGGCGGAAAGCCGTCGTGGGGAGCGTTAGTCTCCCGGCTCCCGATAAAAGCTGACCGTTTCATCCCCGTTTCCCAGCAGCGCCGCCAGATCCGCCGCGCTGCGGAATCGTATCAGATCCGCTATCTTGCGCGCGAGCTGCGCAGCCTCAAGCGCCGCTGCGGCGCGATGCATTTTCACATTACCAGCGGCGACACCGAGCAGGTCACGGAAAAGCTGGACAAGGGGCTTTTGGATTTTGCCGTGCTGTGCGACGCGCCCGATCCGCGGAAATACGATTCGATCCTCTTTCCGGAAACGGATATCTGGGGACTGATCCTGCCGGAGGACGACGAGCTGGCAAAAAAAGAGACCATCCGTGTGGATGATCTCGTTTCTCTGCCGCTTTTCACCTCGGAGCAGGGCTGGGAGGGCGATATCAAAAGCTGGGCCGGCGACCGCTTTTCCGCGCTTCGGCTGGAGGGCTCGTCACGTCTGGCCTACAACGCCTCGCTGTTCGTGCGGGAGGGGCTGGGGTATCAGCTGACCTTCCGGCATCTGGTCGACACCTCTGCGGAAAGCGGGCTGGTGTTCCGGCCGCTCAGCCCCACGCTTGAGGTCCGGCTGTACCTCATCTGGAACCGATACCAGGCCTTTACCCCGATCGCCGGGCGCTTTCTTTCCCAGGTCCGCGCGTCATTTGCCGCGCAGCGGGGCGAGGGTTGATCATCGTGCCTTTTCCTGCTCGGCGGTGGTCATGATTCTTGCTTTGTTTTCCATATGCTCTGTTCCTTTTTCAGATTTCTGCAATCTCGTTCCGTTCAAGCAGCACGGTATTATTTTATTATACCGTTTTTTCCCCATATTGCAAGGGGAGGGCGGAAAACGATCTCCTTCCGGCGTCCCTTACAGCAGCGCAAGCAGCTCGTCCCGGACGCCGTCCATGCGCGCGTCGGCAAGGCCGAAATCCATTTCCTTATAGCTCCACAGGCTGCGGGCGACGCCATGCCGTTCGAACACCGCGTGCAGATCGCGGAACCATTTGACGGCCTCGGCAGGCGGCACGACGTCGATCACGCCGTATTCGCCGCAGTAGAGCGCGCAGCCCTCCTTCTTCGCCTTTTCCAGCGCGGGCGCGAGGAAAGCCTCGAAATACGCCTCGGACGCGCCGCTTTCGGCATAGGTGCAGCGCGCGCTGACGTCGCGGTACGGCGCCTCCCAGTAGGCGCCCTGGTGGGTGAAATCATGCGGCTCGTAGAAATGGAAGTTGTAGATGACGTGATCGTCATAGGGCGCGTCGAGCTCCGGAAGCGTCTGCGCGCTGTTCCAGCGATAGCTGCCCAGCAGCACATACGTCTCCGGCGCAAGGGCATGGATGCGCCGCACCGCCTCGCGCGAGATGCGCTTCCACGCCGGAAGGTATTCCTTTTCCGTCACCTCGTTGAGCAGCTCGAAGATCACGCTCTCATGCCTCGCGCCGTAGCGGGCGGCAAAGCACTCCCAGATTGCATAAAAGCTTTCCTGATACGCCGCGCTCTCAAAAAAGCCCGCCTCATGCTCCCCGGCGTCAAAGGAGAAGCCGCGGGTCTTGTGCAGGTCGAGCACGACGTGCAGACCGTATTTTTCGGCCAGCGCCAGCGCGCCATCGACGCGTGCAAGTCCATCAGCCTTCATCGTGCCGTCCTCGCATTGGATCACGTTGTAGTCGATCGGAATGCGCACATGGTCAAAGCCCCAGCGGCGGATCCGGGCAAAATCTTCTTCGGTGATGAAGGTGTCGAGCCGCCCCTCGCTGTAATCGCACTGGCTCATCCAGCCGCCGAGATTGACGCCGCGGTAAAAGCCGAGCGTTTTAAGAAGATCGGTCATATAAAAAACTCCTTTCGCATAAAACGGCTCTCCTGTCAGGAGAGCCGTTTTGTCGTTGTTTGGGGATCAGCCCTTGACCGAGCCGGCGGTGACGCCCTTGATGATGGACTTGGACAGGATGATATACACGATCATGACCGGCAGGATCGCAAGCAGGATGAACATATACACCTTGCCCATGTCGAACTTGGAGTAGTCCGCGCTCCGAAGCTGAGCGATCATGATCGGAACGGTCTTGTACTCGGCCTTGGTCAGCAGCAGCGCGGGCAGGAAGTAGTTGTTCCAGCTGGCGACAAAGGAGAAGATCATCTGGACAGCGATCGCCGGCCTGAGCATCGGCAGGACGATCGTGTTGAAGGTACGGAACTCGTTCGAGCCGTCCATGCGCGCGGCCTCGACGATCTCCATGGGCAGCACGCTTTCCATGTACTGCTTCATGTAGAAGAACACGACCGGTGCGGCAATGCCCGGCAGGATCAGCGGCCAGAACTTGTTGGTCAGGCCGAACTTGTAGCACAGCTGGACGAAGCCGGCAGCAGAGACCTGGGGCGGAATGACCATAATGGCCATGATAAAAGTGAACAGCGCCTTCTTCAGCTTGAAGTCATAGGCGTGGATGCCATAGGCCGTCAACGCCGAGAAGTAGGTGGTCAGCACCGCGGTGCTGGCAGCGATGAAGAAGCTGTTGAGCATCCCGCGCGGGATATTGATCGAAGCGTCCGTCCAGGCGTTGCGCAGGTTGTCAAGAAAGTGTCCCTGCGGCAGCGCCGCAAAGCCGCCCTGCAGCTGTGCGTTGGAGCGCGTGGCGTTGATGATCAGCATATAGAAGGAAAACAGGCACAGGATCGTAAGGACGATGAGGATGAAATACACGACGGCGCGCAGCAGCGTCATCTGGATCCTTGCTCTGCGGCTGTCGGCCGATTTTTTGTTCGTCACGCTCTGTTCCCTCCTCTCAGTCTTTTTTGGTCAGCGTGCGGAAAACGATCAGGCTGAGGATGCCGGTGATGATGAAGATGATCACCGAAATCGCGCCGGCCATGCCGTAGTTCTTGCTTCCGCCCAGGTAGTTGTTCAGATACATGATCAGCGTCATCGACGTGCGGTTGGGGTTGCCCGCGCCGTTGGTCAGGACCTGCGGCACGTCGAACATCTGCAGTCCGCCGATCATTGCCGTGATGACCGTATAGACCAGGATCGGCGTCAGCAGCGGCAGCGTCACGCGGAAGAGCACCTGTACGGAGTTGGCACCGTCGATCTCCGCCGCCTCAAACAGGTTCTGGTCGATGCCCATGATGCCCGCCATCAGCAGGATCGTCGTATTGCCGAACCACATGAGAAAGTTCATCGAGCAGATCAGCGTGCGCACCGTGACCTTTTTGGCAAAAAAGTCGATGGGGACGTCGCTCCAGCCCCAGGCCTGGATCAGCTGATTCACGGGGCCGACGTTGGAAAACAGCGTGAAGAACAGCATGGAAAAGGCCGAGGCCATGATCAGGTTCGGCATGTAGATGACGGTCTTGAAAAACTGCTGGCCCTTGATCTTCAGCCGATAGCTGGTAAAGAAGACCGCCAGCAGCAGCGCGATGACGATCTGCGGGATCGCGCCGCCGACCCACAGGATCAGCGTGTTGCCGGCGTATTTGAGGATGTCGATCGTTCCCGTTTTATCCGGCGTAAAGAGCTTGATATAGTTTTTCACACCGACGAAGGTCGGCCCGATCTGGGTCAGTCCCTGGCGGTAGTTGTCAAAAAAGCTGTTGTAGATCGTCAGAGCCTGCGGCAGAAAACTGAAGAGCAGATAGGCGATGAAAAAGGGCAGGATAAACAAATAGCCCCATTTCGCATAACTGATCCCCCGATGCTTTTTCATGTTTCTTCCTCCATCTCTTGCGTTGGTTCTCTCCTCCCGGCATACCGCGGAGGGCGGTATGTCCGGAGCGGAAAACCCGCCGAAGCATCCGGCTTCTTTATCGGACTGAGGCAAGGCTTGCGCCTTGCCTCAGTGTGTGAAGTGTTTTCGGTCAGATCACGGGGTGACGACGTCGGGGAAGCGCTCGTTGATGGCCTTGTAGAAGTTGGCAAGCGCCTCATCCTCGGTGACTTCGCCCTGGCAGAACTGGCGCCAGTTCTCCTGGAGCTTTTCGTTGCAGTGCTGATCAAAGATGGTGTGGTTCTCGAACTTGATCTTGGTGGCAAGCTCGACAAATACGGCGTTGGGGTTCTGGCCGCCCAGGAACTCGCTGCCGAAGTTGGGATCCTCGGCGTACTTGGCGTTGACAGCCTGGTTGTTGCAGAACTGCGCTTCGTTCTCGACGAGCTTGGAGCAGACGTCCTCATCGTTGATGAAGGTGTTCATGACATCGGCCAGCATGGTCGGGTTGTCGGTGCCAGCAGGCGCGAGCAGCCAGGTGCCGCCCCAGTAGTGCGCGGCGGGGCCTTCGCAGATCGCCCAGTCGCCCATGCAGCCCTTTTCGGGATCCTGCGCGTTGCCCATGCAGAAGTTGAAGTACCAGGCCGGACCGAAGAAGCACATGGTCTTGCCGTCGCCGAACTGCTGCGCGGTGCACTCGTCGGACCAGATGTCGGCGTTGATGGTGTAGCCCTTGTCGGAGAAGTCCTTGGCCTGCTTCATCCACGTCTGGATGGCATCGGTGAACTGCAGGTTGCCGTTCTCGTCGACCCAGGGAGCGTCGGCGTTGTTGGAGAACACGCGGTAGTCCTCAGCCTCGGAAGAGGTCATGTAGTAGCCCTTGGCCTTGGCGTCGGCGGCGACAGCCTCAAACTTTTCCCAGCTGTCGAGCTTGGCCTGGACCTCGGCGGGATCATCGGTGCCGAGAACGTCCTTGGCGATGGAGCGGCGGTAGATCAGTGCGGAGGGGCAGCACTGGAAGGAAACGCCCTTGACGACGCCGTTGGCATCGGAAGCGGCCTGGACCGTGTAGGTGTAGGCGTTGGAGAAGTCGGTTACGCCGAGAGCCCGGATATCCTGGGTCGCCTCGGAGTTGGTGTACTTGAGGATGTAGTCGTCCTCTGCCAGGAACATGTCGACCTTCTCGTCGTCGTCGGCGTCAGCCTGGGCCAGCAGAGCCTCGTCCAGCGCATCCTGATAGGCGCTGCCCTGGTTGGGGACAATGATCCAGTTGACGGTCACGCCTTCGGGAACGGTGTAGTACTTCTCGAAGAAGCCCTTGAACTCCTCGTTCCAGGCGTAGATGTTGAAGACCTTGCCTTCACCGCTCTCGGCGGCGGCATCGTCTGCTGCGGGGGCGGCGGCCTCGGCGGCGGGAGCCTCTTCGGCAGCGGGAGCGGCGGCGGGGGCCGCCTGCTGGCCGCATGCGCAGAGCGCAAACACCATCACGAGCGCCAGAAGCATTGCGATAAGCTTTTTCATTTCGAATCCTCCTGTTTTGTTTTGTGATTATATTTCTTGCGGGTCTTTCCCGCCAATCACCTGTTTGTCAGATCGGCTACGCTGCCGCCCTCCAGCAGTCTGCCGGAGACGACGTAGCGGTCGATCAGCGCGGTTTTGGGATGCTCGATCAGCTCGATGAGCCGGGCGGCGGCCTCGCGCCCCAGTTCCTCGGTATTTTGCCGCCAGGTCGTCAGCGCCGGGCTTACCACCTGGGAGAGGCGGATGCCGTCATAGCCGACGGCGGAGATATCCTCCGGGATCTTCAGTCCGGCCTCGACGATCGCGTTGTAGCCGCCGATATAGGAAAAGTCGTCCGGGAAGAAGATGCAGCTTGGCCTGTCGGGACGGGAGAGAAGCTCCTTCGTCGCCTCGCAGCAGAGACCCACATCGTGGTAGGCGCCTTCGATCACGCAGTTCTCGTCGACCTCGATCCCCAGCGCCTCGCAGGCGCGGTAAAAGCCGGTCAGCCGGCCGTCGGTGACGGTGGTCTGCTCGCCGTGGATAAAGGCAAGGCGGCGGTGTCCTTTGCCGGCGACGTAGCGCACCAGCGTCTCCATCCCGGAGACGTTATCGCTCATCACAGCCATGCGGCCGTTGAACAGATGGTCGATCGTCACGACCGGCAGCCCGGAATGGACCAATTCGAGCACCATCGGGTCGTCAAAGTCGACCGAGGCGATCACCACGCCGTCGACGCCGCGGTAGAGACAGTGCTGCAGATAGGACGTCTGGCGTCTGGCGACGTTGCGGTTGATGAACGTGATGTCATAGCCGCAGCGCTCGGCCTCCACACGGATGCTGTCAAGCACGGAGGAGAAGTATTCGTGCGCCAGACCTCCCTGCTTCGGGTCAATGAACAGCACGCCGATGTTAAAGCTGCGCGAGGTTTTCAGCGCGCGGGCAGAGGCGTTGGTCATATAGCCCATCTCGTCCGCAACCCGCCGGATCTTTTCGCGGGTCTCCCGTCCGATATCCTGCTGGCCGTTGAGCGCCTTGCTTACCGTGGCAACGGACACGCCGCATGCCTGAGCAATGTCCTTCATCGAAACCACGGGCGAAGCCTCCTCGCACAAACTTAATCGTTTTCGCATTTCAAAAATAGCGCATTTTTTTCAAAAAAGCAAGATTAGCTTTTAAAAAAATACGGCCAAAAATGATTTTTAGCGAATATGAACAGTTTTTAAGCGAAAATCTGTGTCATTTTGCCGCTTAACGTTTTCGTAATTCTCTGTTTTCTTAAATTTCTTTGTGCATTCTCACTTTTTTCGTAAAAAACATCTTGCTTTTTCCTGCATAATCCGTTACTTTATTGAACAGGAATACAACTTAAACGATTTCGACAAAAGGGAGAGCCGATTATGCAGTACGGTTTTTTTGACGATGCGAACAAAGAATACGTCATCACAACGCCGCGCACACCGCTGCCCTGGATCAACTATCTGGGCTGTGAGGACTTCTTTGCCCTTTGCTCCAATACGGCCGGCGGCTATGCCTTTTACCGCGACGCGCGCCTGCGCCGCCTGACGCGCTACCGCTACAACAACTGCCCGCTCGATTCCGAGGGCTTTCATATTTATATCAGGGACGGCGAGAGCGTGTGGAATCCCGGCTGGCAGCCCGTGCAGGCGGAGCTTGACCGCTACCGCTGCCGCCACGGACTGGGCTATACGGTCATCGAGGGCGAAAAGGACGGCCTCTGCGTCACACAGGAGCTGTTCGTTCCCCGGGGGGACAACTGTCTGCTGATGCGCCTTACGCTGCGCAACGACAGCGAAAAGGAAAAGACCGTGCGCGCGTTTTCTTATCTGGAATTCTGTCTGTGGGACGCGATGGACGACTCGTCAAACTTCCAGCGCAACTATTCCACCGGCGAGGTCGAGATAGACGGCAGCGCGATCTACCACAAGACGGAATACCGCGAGCGGCGCGACCATTACGCCGTTTTCTGGGCAGACCGGCCCTGCGCCGCCTTTGACACCGCGCGCGACGCCTTTATCGGCGTTTACGGCTCCCCCGCCCGCCCCGCGGCCGTTTTCGGCGGCGGCTGCACAAACAGCGTCGCTCACGGCTGGCAGCCCGTCGCGGCTGAGCAGTTTGACTTTTCGCTTCTGCCCGGTCAGCGCGAAAGTCTGATCCTCGGTCTGGGCTACATTGAAAATGCGCAGGAAGAGAAATGGGAATCCGCGGGCGTGATCAACAAGACGCGCGCCCGCGCCATGATGGCGCGCTATGCAGGCGGCAAGGCCTTTGACACCGCCCTCGCCGCGCTGGGCGAGAACTGGGAGAAGCTGCTTGGCGCCTATCGGGTGGAAAGCGGCGAGGAGAAGCTGGACCGGATGGTCAACATCTGGAACCAGTACCAGTGCATGGTCACCTTCAACATGAGCCGCTCGGCCAGCTATTTTGAATCCGGCATGGGCCGCGGGATGGGCTTCCGCGATTCCTGCCAGGATCTGCTGGGCTTTGTACATATGATCCCGGAGCGTGCGCGCGAGCGCATCCTTGATATCGCCGCCACCCAGTTTCCCGACGGCAGCGCCTATCACCAGTATCAGCCCCTGACAAAGAAGGGCAACCTCGCCGTGGGCAGCGGCTTCAACGACGATCCGCTGTGGCTGATCGCCGGCGTCGACGCCTATCTGCGCGAGACGGGCGACTGGAGCATTCTTGACGAGATCGTCGACTTCGACAACGACTCCTCTCTTGCCCGGCCGCTGCTGGAGCATCTGCGCCGCAGTTTTGACTATACCCGCTCGCATCTCGGCCCCCACGGTCTGCCGCTGATCGGACGGGCGGACTGGAACGACTGTTTGAATCTCAACTGCTTTTCCGCGCAGCCGGGCGAGAGCTTTCAGGTCACCGGGCCGAGCGAAGGTCCCGTTGCCGAAAGCGTGTTCATCGCGGGCATGTTTGTCAAATACGGCCGCGCCTGGGCGGAGATCTGCCGTCATCTCGGGCTGGAAGACGAGGCCGCGGAGGCGGAAGAGGCCGTGAGCGCCATGGAGTGCACGGTGCTTGACAGCGGATGGGACGGCGAATGGTTCCGCCGCGCCTATGACGCCTTTGGAAACGTCGTGGGCGGCGCGGAATGCGAAGAAGGCAAAATTTTTATCGAGCCGCAGGGCATGTGCGTCATGGCCGGCATCTGCAAGCAGAGCGGCGAGGCCGAAAAGGAGCTTGAGAGCGTCAAGGCGCATCTGGACACCAAGTACGGCATCGTGCTGCTGCAGCCGCCCTATACCCGCTATCATCTGGAGCTTGGCGAGATCACGAGCTATCCCCCCGGATACAAGGAAAACGCCGGCATCTTCTGCCACAACAACCCCTGGATCGTCTGCGCGGAGGCCGAGCTCGGTCACGGCGCGCGCGCCTTTGAGGTCTATCGCCGCACGGCGCCCGCCTACATCGAGGATATCAGCGAGATCCACCGCACCGAGCCCTATGTCTACAGCCAGATGATTGCCGGCAGGGACGCGGCAAGCTTTGGCGAGGGCAAGAACAGCTGGCTCACCGGCACCGCCGCGTGGACCTTCCTCAGCGTTTCGCAGGCGATCCTGGGCGTGCAGCCCACGCTTGACGGGCTGAAGATCGACCCCTGCGTCCCGTCCTCCCTGCGCCGCTTTACGGTCACGCGCCGCTACCGCGGGGCAGAATATGAGATCACCGTCGAAAACCCGGACGGCGCGGAAAAGGGCGTGCGCTCCGTGCTGCTGGGCGGCCGGCCGGTCGAAGGCTGCGTCCTGCCCGTACAGCCTGCGGGCAGCCGCGTGTCCGTACTCGTCCGCATGGGCTGAGCGCGATCGTGCTGAACCTCGTCGCGTTCATTGCGGCGAACAACGTGAAAAAGCAGGCGAAAAAGTAATCTCCCAAAACCGAAAAACCGGCAGACAGTTTGAAGCTGTCTGCCGGTTTTTTCTACTCTGCCGGTAGGATCTCGATCCGGGTATGGTCCGAATCGTCCTCATACTATTATCTGATTAAAACCTTTAATCAGATAAGGCGCGGTTTCCGCGGCTTTTTCAACGCGAAGGCGCTGAAAAGGCGTCAACTGTGTATAAGTTCGGCTTAGCGAAATCAAAGATTTCGAGCCTCACTTATCATACAGAACCTCTACGCGCCTCACGGCGCTATAAAAACCTTTAAGGAATGAAAGGTTTTTATGAGGTTCTAGTATCAAAAATCGTCAGCGGATAGCGGCAGGTGTTCTCACACTCCCGGATGGCAACGCCTGTCCGTCGGGCGGCCGGGAAGCGGCCAGCCCTTTTTCATCGCGTCACGATCCCGTTGAGGGCAATGACCTCAAGCACAGGCTCGGCGTCCGTCCCATAGTTGGGATCGCTGAGCCAGACCTCGCCGTCGCCCATCATGATCCCCTGGTAGTTGACGAACATGTCAAGGAAGTCCTCCTCCATCATGGCGTCGCGGTCGCTCTCGCTTATGGTTTTATCGATCATATAGCCCAGGAAGGCGTCGGCGTCGGCCAGCTCGGTATCGTTGATCGTGATCGGATAGCGGATCATGTCCGCCATGGCATACCAGTTTTCGCTCAGATACCAGGTGCGGACGTTGAAGCCGACCACGGTCTCGACCTGGTATTTATCCATGGCCGTGACAGAGGCATAGTGATCCGGATCGCTCACGTATTTCATGTCCGCGGAGGGGCCCCAGGTATAAACGGTGTCGATATTGCCGGAGGGGAACTCCTCGGTGATCGTCAGCGTGTTGTCCGCCGGATCAAAGACCGCCCGGCCTCTGCCGTCGACATAGCTGGTCTTCTCTTCCGCCACGCTGCCGTCGCTGTTGTAGATGTACTCCGTCAGCGTCGCGTCGGTAAAGGCCATCGTCAGCGTCTCGGGGTCAAAGGGGCCGCTCATGACCGTCTGATTGTGGAACCACGGGCTGCCCGCATAGGTGACGGTGATCTTCGCGTTTTCCATCCCTTCGGCTTCGACCAGCGCTTCTATGCTGTAATCGGTGCTGTAAACGCCGACAAAGTTCATCACGGGGTTCTGTCCGTCGCCTTCCGCGGGAAGCTGGGTCTCCTCTGCCGTCTGCGGCTCGGCAGCGGGCGTCTGGGTCTGCGCGGCGGGCGCGCTTCCGCAGGCGGCAAGCGCAAGCATAAGCGCCGCAAGGACACCGATTGCAAACAGTTTCTTTTTCATTTTTTCCTCCATATGCTTGATTTCTTTGGGCATTATAGCCTTCCCGCGGGGAAATGGCAAGTGTGACGCGGATGATTTAACAGTATTTAAGAAAAAAAACGCCGCAGGCCGAAAACCGTCTGCGGCGGAGGTTCGCGTTTGTTCGGCGGGTGAAGCCGGGACGTCGGGAAAACGACGCCGCAGGCTTATTGGCCGATGACCGTGAGGGTGTCCATCATATACGAAAATCTTCTCCCAAAGCCCTCCGCGCTCTCCCAGGTGCAGTGGGCCGTGGCGACCAGACATCCGCTGCCCGCGGGGATCACGTAAACCGTCTGCAGCGAGCCGGCGGGCGCAAGGTTGTCTTTTGCGCCGGAAGCGCTGATCATGATGCAGGAGCCCGCGCGCTCGAGTGTGCTGTCCTCATAGCTGACGCTGTCGTAGATGCCGCGAAGCGTCGCGGCAAGGGCGTCGGCGACGAGGTTGGCGTTTCCGGTATCGGATCTGATCTCAAGATAGTTCCAGGGGTCGTTTGCGTCGTCCCAGCGGGAGATAAAGCTTTCGCTCTCAAGATCGCTGCGGCGCTCGAGGTCCTCGTATTCATAGTCCAGCTCGAAGCCCACGGAATCGTTGCGCACGTGTTCGTATGCGACCGTCTCCTCCATGCCCTCAAGCATGATGGTCGCTTCAAAGCGCTCGCCGTCCTGTCTACCGGAAGGGGCTGCCGCTTCAGCTTCCCCGGCAGGGGCGGCGTCCTCGGCGGGAAAAAGGCTCTCCGCGGCGCTCTGCGCTTCGGCGGCGGGGGTCTTGTTTTCGGCCGCGGGCGCCTTTCCGCAGCCGGCAAGCGAAAGCACAAGCACTGCGAGGAGCATGATTGTCAATACTGTCTTTTTCATGTTTTCCTCCAAGTATTTCTTTTATTGCAAGGGATCCTAAAAATAAAAAAAACCTGTCAGCAGAGATAGTCCCGCACGTTCAGACTCTCCTCCGAAGGCTGTTCGGCGCTCATGATGCCGGGCACAAAATCTGTCACGGTGGTCTCGCCCGTGGCGCGGTCGACATAGTAGCGGGTCTCAGAGCCCGTGTAGGAGCGGAACAGGACTACGACCTGCTGCTCGCTGCTCGTCTCTACCATCCAGTAGACCGGATACTCGCCGGCGTTCACAATACCCTCCAGATCCGGGTTGGCGTCAAGGCAGTATGCTCTGACGGCCGAAAGCGCTTCTTCTTCCGAGAGCGTCTCTCCCCCGTTTCCGTCCAGGACCGTGAGCGTGTTCAGCATATAGGAAAAGCGTCTGAGCAGGCCTTCGCAATCCACGACGAAGCAATGCTCCGTGACGACGCGGCAGCCGTCCGCCGCCGGGATGACGTAAATGTACTGCAGATGATCCGCCATCCGGTCGGTGCCCTTGATGATGTCCGCCGCGATGTGGATGCACTGCCCCGCGCGCGCAAGCTCGCGGTATTCCTGTCTGACCTCATAGTCTCCGGAGAGGCCCGCGATGATCGCGTCGGCGACAAGCTCGGCATTGCCCGTGTCGGATCTCACTTCAATATAATTCTCGGGCTCGGCGGCGTTGTCCCAAACCGAGACGAAACGTTCGCGATCCGCGTCGGTGTGCCGTACAAAGTTCTCGTAATCATAGTCCATCTCAAAGCCGAACGCGGCGCTTTTGACATGCTCGTAGCGGACGGCCTCCTCCATGCCCTCGATCATAATAACGTCTTCAAAGCGTTCGCCGTCGGCTCTTGCGGGCCAGGTCGCGGCTGCGGGCGTCTCGGCAGGCGCGGCGGGCGCTTCGTCGGTCTCGGCGGGAGTGTTCTGCGCAGCGTCCTCGTCCGACGCCGGCGCGTCCACAGAAGTCTGCGGCTCGGCGGCAGGGACGCTGTTTTCCGCGGCGGGTGCTTTTCCGCAGGCGGAGAGCGCAAGTATCAGCGCCGCGATGATCATGATCGTCAATACTGTCTTCTTCATATGATCCTCCATCTGTTCTTTGCGGTGAAAATTATACCCACAGTGCGGAGAAAGTGCAAGCTTCGGGCGCACAGCTTAATGAAAATTAAGCACCGGGGCCTTTTTCGCAAAAAAACGATCCCGGATCAAACCGGGATCGTTTTGACTATACGCTCTCCTCGATTCAGTTTACGCGGCCTTGTCGTAAGACCCGGCGGCAAGTGAATAGCTGTTGACTGGGAAGGTGAAATAGGTGTCGGGATACGGCTCGTCCGCAAGCGTGAAGTGCCACCATTCCTCGGCAAGCGGCTTGAAGCCGTGCTTGAGCATCACCTCGCGCAGCAGCATGCGGTTTGCATACTGCTCCTTGGTAATCCCGGTATAGTCGGGATGGCTGAGCTCGCCGAAATAGTCAAAGGTGCCGCCCATGTCGACTTCCTTCTCTGTCGTCATATCGAACAGCGTCAGGTCGACGGTGCTGCCGCGGCTGTGGCCGGAGTGCTCCGCGATGTACCCCTGCGGGAAGAGCACGTCCTTTTCCAGCTCCGGATAGAAATAGTCCTTCATGCGGGTGTCTTCGGTGTCGAGCGCCCAGTTCATAAAATGCGTCACGGCCATCTGCGGGCGGTAGGCGTCAAAGATCTTCAGGCGATACCCCATGCCCTTGAGTTCGTCGCTCACATCCTTCAGCGCGGCCGCGGCCTCCGCAGTCAGCATCCGTGATCGCCAGCTTCGACATCTGCGGATGATAGAACAGAGCGCCATCCACGTATACGCGAAAAAGGCTCATGGGCAGCCCTCCTTCGTAAAATGAAAAGAGATCGGATTTCTCCGATCTCT
>JAFSWC010000051.1 GCA_017444665.1 Oscillospiraceae bacterium | reverse complement strand
TATCCTTTGCCATATCTCGGACCCTCTCATTTCCGCCGGAGAGACCTCCGGCCGCAGTAATCGATCAAAACAAAGCGAGCGCCGCGCACGGCGCTCGCTTCCGCTATTCTATAATTCAAATTTCGCCTTGTCAAGAGAGGGAGGAGATTATTTCTCCACAACGTGCACGTTCATGTGCGGATAGCTCATCTTCACGCCGTTGCGCGCAAAGCTTTCGCGCACCTGCTCGTTGAGCATGAAGTGGACGTCCCAGTAATCGGCGTTTTTGACCCACACGCGCACGACGTATTCCACGGTGCTTTCGTTGTAGGCATTGAGCGCGACGAAGGGCGCGGGGGAGGCGACGATGCGGCTGTCCCCTTCGATGACCTCCATGATCGCGGCCTTGACCTTTTCGGTCGGCTCGTCATAGGAGGCGGAGAAGGTCATGTCCACACGGCGCATGGGCTCGGCGCTGTAATTGGTGATGGACGAGCCGATCACGTCGCTGTTGGGGATCGAGATCTCCACGTTGTCGAGCGTGTCGATCGTCGTGTAAAGAAGGCTGATGCTCTTGACCGTGCCGGTTTTGCCGGCGATCTCAACAAAGTTGCCCTCGGCAAAGGGATGGGTCATCAGCAGCGTCAGTCCGGCGAAGATGTTGCCCAGCACGCCCTGCACGGACAGGGACAGGGCGAGACCGGCCACGCTGAGCAGCGCCACGAGCGAGGCGGTGGGGATGCCGAGCTCACCGGCGATGATCACGATCGCGATGACCCACAGCAGCGCCCGCACAACCGAAAGGAGAAAGCTCTTCATGGTATGGTTGATTTTCTTGGCGCCGCCAAGCGCTTTGCCGAAGAGCTTCATAAGGATGTTGATAACGATGACGCAGATAAGGAAGGTGAGCAACGCGCCGAGAAGCGCGCTGAGCGGCAGCCCGGCGATGTTGACTTCGGAAAGCTTGGAAAGATCGAACATAGTTTTCCCTCCATATGAAAAAATAAAAAAGATCCTGCCGGGACAAGCATACCACATGCCCCCGCCCGGCGACAAGAGGGAATTGCCGCCCCGCAGCACCTCTTTTGCGCCGAAAAGACGGCAAACGGGAAAAGGGCGCAAAATTCGCCCTTTCTGCCGTTGTTCGACGCATTTTTCTTGACCTTTTGCAGGATTGCGGATATAATGTCTGCGATTGCACGAAAATGTGATCCGCAATCGGAGGTGACTTCTATCAATAAGCAGAGATTTCTGGCCGAGCTGGGCAAGCTGCTGACCTTCATGTATGAGGAAGACCGTCTGCGCGCGCTGGAGATGTACAGCCGGATGTTTGATGAAGCGGGCGACGAGGGCGCGCTGATCCAGTCGCTGCTGTCTCCCACCAGACAGGCTGTCGTCATTGCCCGCGCCTATCATTCCAACCTTGCCCGGATTACCGTTACGACCGAGAGCAAGGCAGCCCCGGAGGACCGGGACGAAAACGGCGTTCCCGATTATGTCCAGGCGATCGAGGCCGTGCGTGCCGACGCCTTTGCGCGGCAGCCTGCGCCGGCCGTGAACGCCGAAGCGGAAGAGCCCGCCCCCGCCCCGGCCGTGAACGCCGAAGCGGAAGAGCCCGCCCCCGCCCCGGAAGAGAGCGCGGAAGCGGAAGAGCCCGCCCCCGCCCCGGAAGAGAGCGCGGAAGCCGAAGAGCCCGCCCCCGCCCCGAAAGAGAGCGCGGAAGCGGAAGAGCCCGCCCCCGCTCCGGAGAAGAGCGCGGAAGCGGAAGAGCCCGTCCCCGCCGAAAACAAGACGAATGAGAACATACAGTTCTTCTCGATGCCGGAAGAAGGCGCCGAGGAGGAAGCCGGGGAGACGCAGAGGGAAGAGAGCGCGTTCAACATCGACACCGATCTGATGCGCCAGCCCCGCCGCAAGGCAAAGGTCTTTGCGCTGATCGTCTACATCCTCTTTGCGATCCCGATCACGCTTGCCGCGATCGCGATCCTGCTCGTGCCGGCGGTGCTGTTCCTGGCCCTGTCTGTCGCGGCGATCATCTGCGGCGTCGTGGTGGTCAGCGCGGCCTTCAACGGCTTTGCCGTCATTGCCGACATTATGGTCGTGCTCGGCGGCGCGCTGGTGCTCTTTGCGCTGGGTCTGCTGTTCCTGTGGACGGCCATCTGGTTCGTCGGCGGCGCCATCGTCGGTGTGGTACACGGCGTGGCTGCCCTGTGCGACAAGTGGTGCTATAAGGAGGTGCTGGACTGATGCAGAAAATGTGGCGAGTGGTCATTACGATCGTTCTGGTCATGATCCTGATCGGCATCGTCGCCATCGCGGTCGGCTTCCTGACCGGCGCAGACACGGCCCGCATTTATCAGACGGCCGAGAACAACAATCTGGTCAATCTGGTCATGCGGTATTACGAATGGATCGTACAGGTGTTCAACACCTACAAGGCCGCCCTGATGGGTGCATAAGAACAAACCGGGGAATGTGGGTATCACATTCCCCGGTTTTCTTTCAACAGAGAGGCGCGTTTACCTCTCTTTTTTTACGGCGTTTTCCAAAGGCGGATCACGCCGCGCTCGCCCAGCTGCTGCAGCGCCGCGGCCAGCAGCGGGAAGACGATCATGCCGCCCACGCCCCATACCCGCCACCCGACATAGAGCGAGAAGAGCGACAGCAGCGGATGGATGCCGATCTGGTCCCCCAGGAGCTTCGCCTGCAGCAGATTGCGCCCCAGCGCGCTGACCGCCCATCCGACAAGCAGCGCCAGCGCGCGCCCCGCGCGGCTGAAAAGCAGCTCGACCGCCGCCCAGGGAACGAGCACGATCCCCGTGCCGAACACGGGCAGCGCGTCGATCAGCGCGGTCACG
The DNA here is from genome assembly GCA_017444665.1 of Oscillospiraceae bacterium. Classification (GTDB taxonomy): domain Bacteria; phylum Bacillota; class Clostridia; order Oscillospirales; family Oscillospiraceae; genus Limivicinus. The sequence continues at coordinate 7,625 of JAFSWC010000051.1, read as the reverse complement.
GCGGCAAGCGGAAGCGCCCCGCGCACCCGCAGCAGTACAAACAGCGCCAGCAGCTCGGCAAAGGTCACGGCGGAGAGGATCAACTGCGCGCGCAGCCAGCCGCCGAAGCTTGCGCGGATATCCGCCAGCAGCTCCTCCGTCCGCCGGCGCAGCCCTTCGGGCAGCTGTGCGCGCAGAAAGGCGGTCACCGCCGGGTACGAGGCGGAAAAGAAATACGCGCCGAGAAAAAAGGTCACCGCAAAAAGCAGGATGCCCGGCCCGTGCTGGGCCGTCTGCGCAGCCAGCGTCAACAGCCTTGCCGAAAGCGTGCCCGGCAGTGCGCGCAGCGCGTCCCCGGCCGAATGCAGCGCGGCGTGAAACGCGCCGGAAAGCTCCTGGGGCAGCGTTTCGGCATATCGGGAGAGGAACGCCTCCAGCGCGCCGAGCCGCTCGGCGACCGCGGCGGCCAGACGCGGCGCGCCGCGCGCAAGCGCCGCCGAACAGGACGAGAGCTGCCCGACAAGCAGCACCGGCAGCGCGCTGAGAAGCCCCAGAGCCAGCAGCACGGGGATCGCCGCGGCAAAGCGGCGCGGCAGCCCGCGCCGGACAAACGCTCTGACAGCCCTCTCCGCCGCGGCGGCCAGTGCGAAGGCAGCCAGAAAGGGCAAAAGCAGCGGCAGCACATAGCGGCCGAAAAGCCACACGCTGCCGCCCGCCGCACAGGCGGCCAGCAGCGCGGGAAGCGCCTTCGTCATCCGGCCCATACAACTCCTCCGATCCTGCGGGATTTCCTGCTACAGTTTTCCCCGATCGCAAAGCGTTTTATCCTTCCGGCAGGAACAAATTGTGCCCCGCCGGGATAGAATGGAGTGCCGAACTGTTTTTCGGCAGGTCATTGGAGGGGAAAACATGCTTACAATCCAGAAATTCGGCGGCAGTTCGCTGGCCGACGTGGAAAAGCTGTGCCGCGCGGCGCAGCTTTGTATCAACGAAAGACAGCGCGGGCGCGACGTCGTGATGGTCGTCTCGGCCATGGGCGGCGCCACGGACGAACTGCTGGCGCTGGCTTACAGCGTCTCCGCCGCTCCGGAAAAGCGCGAGCTGGACGCGCTGATGAGCACCGGCGAGTGCGCCAGCGCCGCGCTGTGTGCCATCGCGCTGGAAAGTCTGGGACAGCGTGCGCTTTCGCTCTCCGGCTGGCAGAGCGGGATCTTTACCGACGCTCTTCACGGCGAAGCGCGGATCCGGACGCTGACGGCCGGGCGCATCCGAAGCGCGCTTGCGGCGGGGATCGTGCCCGTCGTCAGCGGCTTTCAGGGCATCGACAGCTACGGCGACGTCACGACGCTCGGCCGCGGCGGCTCGGACACGACGGCTGTTGCGCTTGCCGCGGCGCTCCGCGCCGACGACTGCGACATCTACACCGACGTCGCGGGGATCGCCACGGCAGACCCGCGCCTGGTCCCGTCCGCAAGGCTGCTTGCGCAGACCGATACGCGCGATATGCTGCGCCTGAGCTATGCCGGGGCGCAGGTCCTGTATGCCCCGTCGCTGGAAACAGCGCTGGAAAAGGGCGTCACGCTGCGCCTGCGCGGCGCGTCCGACGGGGGAGAGGGAACGCTCGTGCGCCTGCTGAGCGAGTCCGAGCGCCCCGCGCTTGCCGGGCTTGCCCTGTCCGGCGGCAGGATCACGCTCGTAGGACGGGCGGCGAGTGAAAAGCTGCCGGAAATGCTGCGCTGCCTTGCCGAGCGGGGGATCGCGTGCGACAAAAGCGCCTCCGGGACGGACAGCGCTTTTGTCGAGACGGATCCGCTTTCGGCCGTCGCGGCGCTCAATCTGCTCCACGAGCAGTTCTTTTCATTATAAATCATTATAGAAAAAAAGGGCTGTGAAAACCTTTGCTTTCACAGCCCTTTACCGTATTTTCCGATTTATGACCGACAGGCGCGCTGCCAGGCGGCGCGGTTTTTCGCGCTCAACCCGATCAGGACCGCGTCGTTGTGTGCGGCGACGGCGGAGGTAAACTCCCGCAGCGCTTTCTCCTCCCGGCCGAAAAAGAGCACGGGATGGCGCTTTCCGTCCGCTGTGCAGACCATCAGCAGGTTGCAGAAGGGGAACACGCGGCCATAGCACCACACAACGTCCTCCCAGGCGGCGGCCAGTCCGGCGTGCCAGCCGAAGAGGAAGCTTTTGCCCAGACGCAGCCGATCCGCGTTCATCTGGCGGGTGTCGTCGCTGACAAGCTCCTGCGCGGCAAGCTCGATCTCATCCCGGTCCTCCAGACGCGTCAGCGCGGACCAGACCGACAAAACGCGCAGCACCAGCCAGACGAGCGCCAGCAGGGCCAGCAACAGAAACAGCGCAAAGCCGACCGGATGGCCGATCGCGCGCGTCGTCTTCACGGCGGGCTGCGAGATCAGGCAGCGGTCGCCGAAAAAGGCGTCAAAGGCTTCGCTCGTCAGACCGAACACGCTCATAAAGCTCTGCTTGACATCCTCCGGGATCGGGTATTTCCGCCCGACGAGGCGGGAAAAGCTCGGCTCCGAGGCGGTGTTGTTCCAAAACTCGCGCTGAGGCCCGAGCGCGGCGTGCTCTTCCTCGCTCAGACACACGATGCGGAAGGAGTGCCCGTCGTCCTCCGCCACATAGTAAAAGCGGCTGTCGCTGAAGGGACAGATCGCCTCGCTCACCGCGATCACGTCAAGAAAGGCGTCCTGCTCCTCGCCGGTCGTCTCAAGCCGGTCAAAGGCTATCGGCGCCGGGCGTTCGATCTCCTTTCCGCTCCGGCCCGTCAGCGCGCACAGCAGCGCGCAAAGCAGGAACACACCAAGCACGATCGCGCTTGCAAGACCCGGTCCGATATAACTGCGGATCGTCCGTTTCGCTTCCATCGTCCATATCCTCCCGTTTTGTTTTTCTTTATGCCAACTATACCTTCTCCGCCGGGAAAATGCAAGCAGGAGCTGCCCGGCGGCGAGGCGGCCGCTATGCGTCAAACACGCTCAGCTGCTCATAGCGGTCGGGAAAGTCCGAAAGGAAGCGGAAGCAGTCCTCCGCGCGGTGGAGGATGCCCGCCGCCTCGCACCGCTCGCGGAAAAGCGCCATAAGCCGCTCGCTGTCCGGACTGGGCAGCTCATAAGCCTCGCCGTAGCGGCGGATATAGCGCTCCTTCAGCCCCGGAAAGTGTCTGTCGAGCGCGGCGTAATAGTATTCCCGGTCGCCCCGGCGCAGCGTAAGGCCCATGCCGAAGCAGACGACGCCCTTCACGCCGGTGCGCGCGCACGCGTCCAGCAGAGCCGCGATGTTTTCCGCGGTGTCGTTGAGATACGGCAGGATCGGGCTGAGCCACACGACGGTGGGAATGCCTCGCCGCCGCATTTCCTCCAGCACTTCGATGCGCCGCGCGGTGGTGCACACGCCCGGCTCCACGATCCGGCAGAGATCCTCGTCCGCGGTCGTCAGCGTCATCTGCACGACGCAGCGCGTCTCGCGGTGCAGCGCCTCCAGCAGGTCGATATCCCGCAAGATGCGGTCCGACTTGGTCAGCACCGCCGCGCCGAAGCCGTATTTCCGGATGACCTCCAGACAGCGCCTCGTCAGCCCCAGCTGCTCCTCACAGGGCAGATAGGGGTCGGACATCGAGCCCGTGCCGATCATGCAGCGCCTGCGGCGCGAACGCAGCGCGCTCTCCAGCAGCTCAGGCGCGTTGCGCTTGACCTCGATATCCTCAAAAGGGTGGGTGAAGCCGTAGCACTCGCTGCGGCTGTCGCAGTAGATGCAGCCGTGGCTGCAGCCGCGGTAGACGTTAAAGCCCGGATAGCCGCCGCTGCCTGTCAAAATGCCCTTTGCGTCCACAAAATGCACGCCGCTCCCTCCCTCTGTTCTCTTTAATGCGCCGGGCGCCTTCAGCACTCCCAGCGAAAGCGCGCCATGTCGACATGGCCGCAGGGAAGAAAGGCCACGCCCTCTTCCTCCAGCAGCGCCCGCTGCTGCGGAAAATGCGGCGCAAGCCGCCCCGCGTGGTTGACGACCCGGTGGCAGGGATAATCGCCGTAACCGTCGGCGATGCGCAGCACCTTGCCGACGAGCCGGGCGTTGCGCTCGCGCCCGACAAGGCGCGCCAGCTGCCCGTAGGAGGCCACGCGCCCGTACGGGATCTCCTCCACCACGGACAGGATCTCATAGATCAGTTCTTCCGTCAGGATGCGTTTCATCCTTTCGCCTCCGTGCCGCTCTCGGAGCGCATGCCGGGGAAGTTGTCGATTTGAAAGCGACCCCGCTTCGGCGCGCGCAGATTGCCCCGGCGCAGAAGATAGGTCGAAAGATCGCCGCAGGTGGAAAGCGACACCACGCGCAGCTGCTCCTGCGGCAGGACAAAGCCGAAATAGCGGTAGAATTTTTCGGCGCAGTTGCGCGTCACACCGACGCGGTAAACGCGCTCGTCCTCCAGCGGCTTGCCGCCGATGCGCAGTTCAAGCACCCTGGCGCCCTTTTCCCAGCAGTCTTTTGCGTCGACGTGCAGGAAAAAGCCGCGGCTGAACTGAAACGTCCCGCCCATGATCGAGCCGTCCGACTTGAGCGAAAAGAGATAGTCAAAGCCCTCCCGCAGCTGCCGCCCGGTCAGCTCCGCGATCAGAAAGCGGTCGTCAAAGGGATAGAATTTGTTGAAGTCGCGCTCTGTCACCGCCGGGCCGCACGCCTTCACGCGCAGACTGCCGGACTGGAGCAGAACAAGGTCCGCGCCGTAAATGTCGGCAAAGGCGTCTGCGACCATGTTTCCGAGATCGGTCTCCAAAAGGCGGCTTTCATGGGTGTAGGTCTTGTCAAAGCGGCAGATCACCAGCCCGTCGCTTCCGCCCTTGCGCTCGAAAACGACCTTGTCGGCGACCTCGTCAAGCTTTTCATCGGGCCGGCAGATATCCTCGGTCAGCGCTACGAGCTGCCAGCGCCAGGCTTTGATGCCGCCCCCGTTCATGTCCACCGTCAGATCAAAGCGGCCGACGTGCGTCGTGCCGTAGGCGGACTGGGCGATGGGGATGCCGTTTACGACCTCGGCCTCGTCCATTTGAATATGGTCATGCCCGCCCAGGATCAGATCCACATGCAGATCCGGCGGCAGGTTCCCGGCCAGCTCGCGGTCGCCGTCAAGCCCGTAATGGCTCATCAGCACCACAAGGTCGATGCGCTGGGATTCATGCGCGCGGATCTCGTCGCGGATCGCGTCATAGCTTTCCTGATAGTCCAGCATGTTGCGGCAAAAGACGTCCGTCACGATCCCGTCGAAAAAGACCTTCGGGATCAGACCGATCAGCAGCATGCGGACGCCGCCGATCTCCTTTACCAGGCTGGGCGTGAACAGCTTGTGGGTGATGCCCCGCGTCTGCAGATTGGCGCAGATCACCGGCGCGGACAGACAGTCGCGGAAGATCATCAGATGCGCCAGCCCATAGTCCAGCTCGTGGTTGCCGAGCGAGATCGCGTCCGGCCGGATGCTGTTGATGAGCTTGACGGTGTTTTCGCCCTTGTAATCCGAACCCCATACGTCCTCCTGCAGGATGTCGCCGCAGATGCCGAAAAACGCGAGGCCCTTCCGCCGGACCTTTTTTACATAGCCCGCCAGCAGGGAGATGCCGCCCTGCTGGACAAGGTCGCGGCCGACGGTAAAGTTCAGGCTCCCGTGCAGATCGTTGGCATGCAGGATCGTAATTTCTTTTTCCATAGTCGATCAACCCGCAGTCAAATTTGTTAATGCTCTTATACTTTATTTTAGTCTGCCCGGTCGGAAAAGTCCATTCTTTTTTCCTTGCCTCAAATGCACGGGAAAAGAAATTCCCGGAATCCGAAGGGATTCCGGGAATGTTGCCTTGTGCATACCGTCACGCGCCGAGCGTCGCGCTCAGCCGTTCCAGCTGGCCCTCGTCAAGCCCGATGGACAGAAAATAGTCCGTGGCCGCCCGGCGCAGATCGGCGCCGTCGAGCGTGTCGAGCCCGAACAGACCGCACAGCGTCCTGACCAGGTTGTTGTTCACAATGACGTCATAGGTGCCGTCGCCGGGCATGACGCCGTAAAAATTGCCGTAGGTGATCATATAGTCGCCGAGAACCTCTTCGGCCGTCGCACCGACATAGCATCCCAGCAGCGCGCACAGGATGCCCGTGCGATCCTTGCCCTCCTTGCAGTGGATCAGCGTCGGGCCTTCGTTCTCCAGCAGAAACAGCACGCTCTGTCTGACCTTGCCGGCAAACTCCTCGGTCCCGAAATCGTAGGTCATCTCGGGATTGACGACCGCGCAGCGGCTGTACCAGCTGCCGGGATAGGTGGGATAGCTTTGCATCTCGTCGACGGAATCGTCCAGATTGATCACGCTGCGGATCCCGGCCTTTTCCATCGCCGCCATCGCGTATTCGTTCCGGCCGATCGCCGGCTCGATCGGCGTGCTGCTGCGGTAAAGCCGGTTTTCCTTCATCCCCGTCACGGCGATCGCGCGGAAATTGGCAAATTCCTCGTCGCTGAGCGCGGGATAGTCCGCGCGCTCGTTGCTGCGGACAAGGTTGCGGGCGGCGTATTCATCCCGGTAGCCCTGTTTTTCCTTCAGCGCAAGCGTGACCTCGCGGATAAACAGATCCCATCTGTAGCCGGGATCTTCTTCGATCGTCTGCTTTTCCCCGATGCCGGTCTCGCCCGCGAACGAGCCCATGTTGATCGCAAGCGAAACCTCGTTGTCCTCGGTGTCAAAGCGGCAGAGCATACAGCCGGTGTCCACGTCGGTGTGGGCGGTGCCGATGGGGATGTCATAGCTCTTCCCGCCGACCGTTGCCGTGATGATGTCGCCGACCTCCAGGCCGTGGGCGTTCATCTCGTCAAAGTCGGTGTCCAGGATCACATTGCCGTGCTTGCGCACGTCCCGGATCGCAACGGTGTAGCCCTCCTGCGCGCCCTCGTCGGCGCTCTCCGCGGCTTCGGAAGAGACCTCCGCAGGGCTTTCCGAAGTCTCGGGCGCGCTCTCCGCGGCGGCGGGCGCAGCCGATACCGGAGCGGGATCTGCCTCCGCCCAGCCGCAGGCCGCAAGCGACAGCGCCAGGAGCAGCACGGAGAGCATAAGGGCAAAGGAGCGTTTCAGTGTTGTATTCAAAACAGGGATCCTCTTTCTTTTGATTTCCCCGCACAGGGGGAGCGGGATGAGAAAAGCCCGGAAACCTTGATTTCCGGGCTTTCGTTGTTTGGTAAGAGATTATCTCTTGGAGAACTGCGGAGCGCGGCGGGCGGCCTTGAGACCGTATTTCTTACGCTCTTTCATTCTCGGGTCGCGGGTCAGCAGACCGGCGGCCTTGAGAGCGGTGCGGTTGTTCTCGTCGACGACGAGCAGCGCGCGGGCGATGCCGTGGCGGATGGCGCCGGCCTGGCCGGAGACGCCGCCGCCGGAGACGCTGGCCTCGATGTCGACCTTGCCGACGGTGCCGGTGGTGACCAGGGGCTGGCGGACGATGAGCTTCAGGGTCTCGAGACCGAAGTAATCGTCGATGTCACGGCCGTTGATCGTGATGACGCCGCTGCCGTTGGGGATGAGGTGAACGCGGGCTACGGAGGACTTCCGACGGCCGGTTCCGTACATATAAGGCTTCTTGGTTTTATAGGTTGCCATATT
>JAFSWC010000050.1 GCA_017444665.1 Oscillospiraceae bacterium | reverse complement strand
TGCTGACGGGATGCGGCGCTGCCGCCCCGGCCCCTGCCGCGACCGAAGCCACCCCGGCGCCCGCCGCAGTCGACGCCGCTCCGGAACCCGTCGTGGAGGAAGCGCCGAAGACCAACTTCCCCGAAAAGGACATCGAGGTCGTCTGCCCCTTCGCCGCCGGCGGCGGCACCGCTTTGACGGCCGTCACCTTCAGCGACATCATCATGCAGAAGGGCATCGCCCCCGTCAACCTGAACGTCGTCTACAAGCCCGGCGGAAGCTGCGCTGTCGCCATGGCCTATACGGCGGCCAAGAGAGGCAATCCCTACTACCTGATGCTCGTCACGCCCGCTTTCGTCACGACTCCTCTGTCCGGCGATATCGGCGTTGACCTGCACGACTTCACCCCGATCTGCATCTTCGGCGTCGACACCAACATGCTGGTCGTCCCCGCCGACAGCCCCTTCCAGGATTTCACCGACGTCATTGAGTTCGTCAAGGGCGGCGGAAGCGTCACCTGCGGCGGCGCCGCTGCCGGCGGTGCAAACCACACCTTTGCCCAGCTTGTCTTCTCCACCGCGGGGATCGACTACACCTACATTCCCTACAGCGGCGGCTCCGAAGGCGTCACGGCCGTGCTCGGCGGTCACATCGACATGACCGTTTCCAAGCCGACCGAGTGCGGCAGCTTCATCGAGTCCGGCCAGCTGCGCATCCTTGGCATCGGCAACAAGGAGAGGCTCGCCATCTATCCCGACGGCAAGACCTTTGTCGAGCAGGGCGTTGACGTCGTCGAGGGTATGTTCCGCGGCGTCGTGGCCCCGGCCGACATCCCCGAGGCCGAGCGCCAGATCCTGATCGACTACTTCAAGCAGATGGTCGCCACCGACGAGTGGAAGGAACAGTTCGTCGACAAGTTCCTCTTTGCTTCCGACCCGATCTTCGGCGATGAGGCGAGAGAGTATCTGGAGAACACCCAGCTTCGTTATATCGACCTGCTCAAGCAGCTCGGCATGTACGAGGGTTAATCCAAAGACCCAGGCTTCATGAAAAAGGATAGTGGGCAGCTCCGGTTTGCCCACTATCTTTTTTAGAAAGCAATAACGCGCGGAGCTGCTCCGCGCGTCCCGCGCCCGCTTTCCCCAAGAAAGGAGGTTTTCCCGTGGTTTTGATCGGACGGCTCGTGATCCTTGCCTTTACCGTCTCGTTTTCCATCGTCGCGATCTTCAATACAAAAAAACTTGCCATGTTCGACGCGCAGGGCCTTCCCAGCGCCCGCCTGTGGCCGGTGATCTGTTCGGTCCTGGTCCTGATCCTCAGCGCCATCAATCTGGCGGAGCTTTTCCCGCAGATGAAGACGATCGACCGCAGCGTCGATTCCAAAAAGCTCGTCCGCGTCGCGCTGTTCTATGTGCTGCTGTTTGTCTTTTCGGTGTTCCTGTGCAACATTCTCGGCTTCTTCACCTCCATGGCGATCTTTCTGTTCATCAGTCTGCTGCTGTGGAACGGCATCCCCTGGGCGCGCTGCATCCCGGTGTCCATCGGCCTGCCGGCCGTGATGTGGTTCATTTGCTCGTTTATTTTGAAAATGGCTCAGTTCCCCCGGGGACTGTTTCTCTGAAGGGGAGGATTTGATATATGGATATCCTTCACTCGCTCGGCGAGGGCATCGTCAGCGTGCTGACGCCCGGCGCTATCCTCTGGATCCTTCTCGGAGGCCTGATCGGCACCGTGGTCGGGGCGATCCCCGGTCTCGGCCCCAGCTGCGGCATCGCCCTGCTGCTGCCGATCAGCTATTCGCTTCCCCGCGTGGAGGGCCTCTCGCTGATCATCGCGATCTATCTCGGCGCGATGTACGGCGGCCGCATCTCCTCGATCCTGATCAACACCCCCGGCGACAACGCCGCGGTCATGACCTGCCTGGACGGCTATCCGCTGATGAAGCAGGGAAAAGGCGGCAAGGCGTTGGGCATCAGCTGCTTTTCCAGCTTTATCGGCGGCATGATCGGCATTATCTGCATGACCTTCGTCACGCCCTGGCTGGCCAAGGCCGCCCTGGCCTTCGGCTCGCCCGAGACCTGCATCGTGATGCTCTTCGGTCTGGTGGCCATCAGCATGGCGACGGACTCGAAGTCCGTGCGCGGACTGCTGATGGTCGCGCTCGGCCTTCTGATCGCGACAATGGGCTCGGAGTACGTCACGGGCAAGCTGCGTCTCACCTTCGGCATCCCGCAGCTCTTCGACGGCATCAGCTTCGTCCCCGCCGCGCTGGGCCTCTTCGGCTTCACCGAGGTGCTCTGCGGCATGGAGCAGAAAATCAAGCCCGCTATGGAGAAGGTCAAGGTCTCGCTGCGCTCCACCTTCCCCAGCGGAAAAGAGCTGCGGAGCGTCACGCCCTCCACGCTGCTCGGCACGGTGCTGGGTCTCTTCGTCGGCATCCTGCCCGGCGCGGGCGCCACGCTGGCGACCTTCGTGTCCTACGGCGCGGCGAAAAAGGTCTCCAGGCATCCGGAGGAGTTCGGAAACGGCTCGCTGGAAGGCGTCGCGGCGCCCGAGGCGGCGAACAACGCCTGTGTCGCCGGCGCGCTGACGCCGATGCTGGCCATCGGCATTCCCGGCTCTTCCGTCGCGGCGCTGATCATGGGCGCCTTCATCATGCAGGATCTCCAGCCCGGCCCGCTGATGTTCGAGCGCACGCCGGACATCGCCTGGGCGATCATCGCCGGACTGTACGTCTGCAACATCATCCTGCTGCTGATGAACATCGGGCTGATCCCGCTGTTCACCTGGCTGGTCCGCGTTTCGGAGAAGGTGCTCTATCCCTGCGTCGCCTTCCTGTGCGTGCTGGGCTCCTTCTGCCTGCAGAACAGCATGTTCGACGTGATCATCATGCTGATCTTCGGCTTCCTCGGCTATTTCATGCGCAAGGGCGGCTATCCCGTCGCGGGATTGCTGCTGGCGCTGATCCTCGGCAACGACATCGAGCTGAACTTCCGCCAGGCGATGATCATCTCGAAGGGCTCGCTGAGCATCTTCGTCGCCAGCCCGCTCTGCCTCATCTTCACGATCCTGACCTTTATCTGCATCTTCCTGCCCGTGTTCAAATGGGCTTT
>JAFSWC010000049.1 GCA_017444665.1 Oscillospiraceae bacterium | reverse complement strand
GGTCCTCAGAAAGGAGAAAACAGAATGGATGATTCCGAAATCGTAGATCTCTATTGGGCGCGCTCCGAGCAGGCCATCGCGGAAACCGCGGCGAAATACGGAAAATACTGCCGCACGATCTCCTACAACATCCTGGCGAACGGTGCCGACGCAGAAGAGTGCGTCAACGATACATATCTGCACGCGTGGAACTCCATGCCCACGCACCGGCCGGCGCTGCTTGCGCCCTATCTTGCCAAGCTGACCCGCTGGCTGTCCCTGACCCGGCTGCGCAGCGGCAGCGCGCTCAAGCGCGGCGGCGGGGAGCTGGCCGAGGCATTGGACGAGCTGGCCGGAACGCTGGATTCCGGCGTCGACACGGAAAAGCAGCTCGAGCTCCGCGAGCTGAACAGAGCGGTACGGCGGCTGCTCGACGGGCTTGACAAAACCGAGCGGGATGTCTTTCTCGCCCGGTACTGGTATCTCGCCCCGCTTGCGGAGATCGCGGAAAAGAGCGGCTTTACGGAGAGCAAGATCAAATCCATGCTGCACCGCACAAGAAACAAGCTGCTCAGACAACTGAAGGAGGAAGGATTATGCTAAACAGTGAGAACACACTTTTTGCCCTGAACGACATAAAAGACGAGCATCTGGAAAGCGCCCGCGCCCTGCTCGGCTATAAGGCAGGATCGGCCACGCGGCATATCGGAAAGAGGCGGATTGTCACCTTTGCGCTGGCCGCGGCGCTGATTCTGGGTCTTGGGACAGCGGCTTATGCAGCGGGGCTCTTCGGAATCCGGGCGCTGTTCATAAAAGATTCCGCTTCGGCGGACGTCCCCGACAGCGGGCTTTTGTCGCTTACCCAGCCGCAGGAGGTGCCGCAAGAGATGGACGAGGAGATCCGCCGGAAGATCGACAATTCCACCGAGGCCTGGGCGGAATGGGATACCTGGCGCAAGAGCAACGGGATTTTTCAGCCCGACGTCTTCGTATGGCCGGACGACTGCGTTTGTGATGGATGCGAGGACAACGGAGACGGTACCTGGACGGTGATTTTTTACGCCCCCATCTCAGCGAGCTATGACGAAGACGGGAATCTCCTCGGCTATTACGACGGCTTTCGGGAGATCGAGCGCCGCACGGCGACACAGGCGGAATACGATCAGAACGAGACATATAAACAGGCCGTTCTCAACAACCCCCCTTTGTACGGTTATGACTACAATTATCAGATCCTTTCGCAGGAGATGGCGGAGAAGCTTGAGAGCATCGCGGCAAGCCATGGCCTGAAGCTGCGCAAGGCGCGGAAGGTGATGTACCAGAATTACGGCGCTTTTACCCAATACGCAAGCCGCGAAGAGATCACGGCAAAGATCAACGAGGTCTGCGCCGGAGGCGGCCGTCTTTTCCGCACCGAGCCCGCCGCCTATGACAAATTCTATTACTTCAACGAAGGGACTTTTGCTGTCAACTTCTATCTGACAGGCGACGCTGAAAACGGCGGAACAAGCTGCTACCTGTACTGCTCGCCTTACGGGACGCTCTCGAGCGGATTTGAGATCTATGACGAGGTCAAGGATGCAAGGGAATTCTCGACGCGAAGCCATACGACCCCCGACGGTACGAAATTGACGGTCATGCAGAAGGATGAGGATATGTATGCCTATGTCTTTCTGGAAAACGAGTTTGTAACGCTGAATATCCGTCAGCCGGGGCTGAGCGACGAAGAGATCAACGCCGCGCTGGATGCGGTGGATTTCAGCGCGATCGCCTGACCGAAAGCCCCGCTGTAAAGGCCCCCTTGTGCAAAGGGGGCTGTCAGCGAGGCGCGAGTTGACGGAAGAGGTCGGTTCCTCAGACTTTTTCGGAGACCTCATCCGCCCCGGTTCGGGAACCGGGGCACCTTCCCCGTGCGCGGGGAAGGCATAAAGGCGCGCCTTATGTCTTTCTGCAGTTCCTTACAATTCGATCTTCGCGGTGGCGACCCTGTCGCAGAAGGCGCGGTCGTGCTCGACAAAGAGCAGCGTCGGGCGGCTCTGCAGGATCAGATCTTCAAGCTGCATGCGCGAATAGACGTCGATATAGTTCATCGGCTCGTCCCAGATGTGCAGCTGCGCCGATTCGCACAGGCTCGCCGCCAGCAGCACCTTTTTCTTCTGCCCCGCGCTGTAATCGGCCATGTCCTTTTCAAACTGGACGCGGGAAAAGTCCAGCTTGCGCAAGATCGCCTTGAAGAGGCTCTCGTCGATGCCCTTTTCGCGGGCAAAATCCTTCAGATCGCCGCTCAGAAAGCCCGTGTCCTGCGGCACATAGGAGATCGCAAGACGGCTCGCCGTCTCGCAGAGGCCGGTGTGCGGGATCTCGCCGCCGCAGATGAGCTTGATGACGCTGGACTTGCCGCTGCCGTTCGGGCCGAGGAGCGCAACACGATCGCCCGTCCGCAGCGTATGAGACAGCGGGGCAAAGAGCATTCCGGAGCCGTAGTCGACGGAAAGCGCGCGCAGCTCGACGAGCCGGTCGGTGTAAAAGGGCGGCTGGATGAGCTTCAGTGCCTCGATCTCCTCGAGATTCTTCAGCAGTCCCTGTTTTTCCTCGATCGCGGCGTCCCGCCGCTTCTCGATGGCCTTGGCGCGCGCCATCTGCTTTTTGGACTTGGCTCCCTGCAGCGGCGCCCAGCCCTTGACGTTGTCCACCTTCGTTCGGTCGATGCCCGTCTTTCGACGCTCGGCGGCGTCGGACCACTGTGCCTTTTCCCGCGCCGCAGCCTGCAGGCGCCGGATGTCCTTCTTTAATCTCTCATTTTCCGCCAGTTCAAAGGCGTCCTGCCGCTGCCGGTTCTCCCACCAGGAGGAGAAGTTTCCCCGCTGTACCTCGATCTCGGCGCGGCTGAGCGACAGGATGTGGTCCACGCAGCCGTCAAGAAAGGCGCGGTCGTGGCTGACGAGAAGAAAGCCCTTTTTCGTGTTTAAGTATCGGCTGACCAGCTCGCGGCCGCGGATATCGAGGTGATTGGTCGGCTCGTCGATGAGCAGGAAGCGGTTTTCCCGCGCAAAGAGCAGACAGAGTTGCAGCTTGGTCTGCTCCCCCTTTGAGAGTGTGTCGAACGACCGCCAGAGCACATCTTCACCCAGCCCAAGCGCTGCCATCTCGCGCGCGAGCCGCCAGGACGGCACATCGGGGTCGATCTCCTCGCACACCTCTCCGGCCAGGGATCCGGGATGCGGCACTGCAAAGGGAAAATAGTCGAAGGCCATCGGCGCGTCGACACGCCCCTGAAAGGGATATTCCCCCATCAAGAGCTTCAAAAAGGTCGTCTTGCCGCGGCCGTTGCGGCCGATAAACCCCAGCTTCCAGTCGCTGTCGAACTGAAAGCTCGTATGTTCGAAAATATTGTCGTAACTGCCCGGATAGGCAAAGGTCAGATCCGAGACCTTGATTTGCGCCATGTCGTGTCCTCCTTATATATAAAAAGTGCGGCCGCAGGAAAAATCCCGCGGCTGCACGGAGGGCTGGGGCGCATAAAAGCCCGCTCTCATAAACGGCCGGTGAAACGTTTTTCCTGCGCGTCGGCAGGCACGACAAAGTCCGCGGTCTCCACCCGGAGCCGCGTCTGTCATACCCGAAAACTCAGCAGGAAATTCTCACTCGTCCGTTCTCCTTTCTTGTATTGGCAAACGGTCGCCGGCAATCCGCGTTCCCGTTTCCCTCTTATACCATATCATTTGTCGGCACAACTTGCAAGAGGGAGCTTATCCCTCCATCTGGCGGCCGAGGAAGTGCGCCGCGGCGCGGGCCAGCTTTTCCTCCGCCTCGCCGCAGCCCTTGTCGCCGTCCTGGGACAGGATCAGCACGCAGCCGGCCACGTCGCCCTCGCAGAGGATCGGCGCGGCGACGGCGACGGCGTATTTGTCCGTCCCCTCGCAGGCCGGGACGGCCGGGGCGGCGGCAGTGCGGCGATAGAGCGTCCGGCGTTCCATCAGCCCCTCCAGCTCGCCGCTGACGGCCTTGCCCGCCAGATCCTTTTTCGCCACGCCCGCAACGGCGATCACGCTGTCCCGGTCGCAGACCGCGACCGGCAGATCGGTGGCCTTTCGGAGACTGTCGCACATGTCGGCGGCAAACTCGCCCAGCTCGCCGATCGGCGAATATTTTTTGAAGATCAGCTCGCCGTCCTTGTCGGTAAAAATCTCCAGCGGGGCGCCCTCGCGCAGATGCATGGTGCGGCGCAGCTCCTTGGGGATCACGACCCGGCCGAGGTCGTCGATGCGGCGCACGATCCCTGTTGCTTTCATATGAAAAATCCTCCTGCTTTTCTATCTCATGTCAGGGATAGTATTTGCAGGAGGATTTTTGGTTATGCGGCGCAGTTTTTGCCCCCGGCCGCGTTTTTTTCAAAAGAGGATTTTGATGGATTCACCCAAATGCTGGTGGCGCACCTTCGTCGCGTCAAAGCCGACCGTGCGGAACGCCAGCTGCATGATCGGGCCGGTGCCGAAGGCGCAGATCAGCGTCCCCACGCCGACCGGGCCGCCCAGCAGCGCGCCGATGAGCGTGGCGAGAGACAGCAGCGCAATGCTGACCGCGCCGATCGGCAGACGGCTCAGCCGCTTGGCAAGGCCGACCAGCAGCGTGTCGCGCGGCCCGCAGCCGAGCGCCGCGGACATGTAGGTAAATTGCGTATAAGCCATCACGAAAAGCCCCGCGATCATGACCGGCGCGCCGGCAAGCACGGAGCGGCACGGCGGGACCAGGTTGAGGAAATTGAAAAAATCCACGGCCTTTCCGACCACCAGCGCGTCGATGAACATGGCGATGCCGATCGGCTCGCGCAGGAGCACGTCGATGGCCAGAATGGACAGGGACACGCAGATCGACGCCGTACCGTACAGGATGCCGAGACTTTTCGACAGCCCCAGGTTCAGCACGTCCCACGGGCCCGCGCCGATGTTGGCCCGGATCGTGAGATAGACGCCGAAGCCGTTGAAAAAGAGGCTTGCCGCCGCAATCAGCATGTTTGCCGCGATCGCGCCGCGCGTGCGGTTTTCCCGCAGATCCTGTTTGTTTGGCATCTCTCTCGCCCCCCGTGTGCGGCGAGTACCTTTTGCGGCCCGCCGCGTCCGTTTTCTGCAGAATAGCACAGCGCGCGGAAAATAGCTACCTGTTTTTTTGCTTTTGCGCAGAAAAAAAGACCGCCGCGGACAAAAAGCGCCGCGGCGGCTCTGCCGTTTCTTATTTTCTCTTTTTCTTTTCCATTTCCTCGTCGATATACGCGGCGAAGCGCTGCGTACTTTCGACGGGCAGCGGGGGATCGGCGCTGCGCTCGCGCGCGGCCCGGCGCGCGGCCAGCTCGCGCTTGCGGCGCAGGTATTTCCGCCGCTGCGCCCGATAGCGCAGCACCAGGATCAGATAACCGCCCGCCAGCAGCGCGACAAAGACGAGCAGCACGACGATCCACGGGCGCGCAAGCGTTTCGTGCACCTGACGGGTCATAAACTCTTTGCGCGAAAGCTCCACCTGCACGGCGTTGACCAGATTGACGCGGCCGTAATCCACGCCGTCGATCATGATCTCCGCCCGGCCCAGCACCGTCCCGGCCTCGATCGGCGCGACGAGCATATCCTCAAAAATCGTGGGCACCAGCTCCATCGAGCCGAGATCCACGTCCTTCGGCAGCAGCAGCGTGACGTCGTTCTGGGCGCGGAGATTGACGCCGGCCTCGGCCTCGGCCGCCAGCTCGACCGGGACGCGCGTGACGACGCTGGTCGAGGTGACCGCGGTGCGGTAGGAGAAGTTGTCAAAGGCCCAGTTGTAAAGCGCGATCGTGTCGGAGAAGTTTTCGTATTCGTCGAGGCCGGCGTTGAGCCATCCGTCGCAGCCCATGACGACCGCAAGCAGCCGGACGCCGTCCTTTTCTGCCGTGGAGACGAGACAGTAGCCCGCGCGCTGGGTAAAGCCGGTCTTGACGCCGGCCGCGGCGGGATAGAGATAGCCGCTGCCGTATTCAGAATCGGCCGAGATCAGCGCGTTGGAGTTGGCAAAGGAGCGCGCCTGGCTGAGATTCGTCGCGGGCATGTCATAGCCGCGCGTGTTGCAGATCTCGGCAAAGAGCGGGTGGCGGATCGCCTCGCGCGTGATCAGGTACATCTCATAGGCCGTGGTATAGTGGTTTTCGTTGGAAAGACCGTTGGGGTCGGCAAAGTGGGTGTTCGTGCAGCCAAGCTCGGCGGCGCGCTCGTTCATCTTTGCGACAAAGGCCGGAACGCTGCCGGAGACGCGGTGGGCCAGGACGTTGCAGGCCTCGTTGGCGCTGTGCACCATCGCGCAGTACAGCAGATCCTGATAGCTCATAATCTCGCCGGGCTGGATGCCCGAGGTGCTCGAATCGGTGTTCAGCCCCTCGAGACAGTCGGCCTGCGCGGTGACCTTTTCCTCGAGCGTGACCCCGCCGCGCTCGAGCGCCTCGACCGCAAGGAGC
Source organism: Oscillospiraceae bacterium (assembly GCA_017444665.1). Lineage (GTDB taxonomy): Bacteria > Bacillota > Clostridia > Oscillospirales > Oscillospiraceae > Limivicinus. The sequence continues at coordinate 3,301 of JAFSWC010000049.1, read as the reverse complement.
ACCGTCATGATCTTGGTCAGGCTGGCCGGGGAGCGCTGCTCGTCGGCGTTTTTCGAATACAGCAGCCTGCCGGAATCCAGGTCGGCCAGGACGACGGCCTTGGCGCTGTGCAGCGAAGGCTCGTCCAGCGCGCTGGCGCACGGCGCAAAAACGCCGAAGAGCAGACACACGATAAGAATTAGCGGAATCGTTCTGATTTTTTTCATTTTGCTCTCCCGTTTTTCACGGAATGTGGTATAATGGCCATATGATGGCGAAATGCCGCAAAGCATTCCGCTTCAGCCGTTTTTCGGCTGAAGCAAATCAGCCCGGCTGTTTTGCCATATGGGCATTGCAATGGGCAGCGCGCGAATGATCGAAACGATCATTCGCCGCCAAATTTGTCATTTGGCGGCGAAAGCAATCGAGCCTTCGATTGTTTTCGCTGTGCGGTGCTCATTATAGTATTAGTATTATACGAGTTGCGCGGACAAATTGCAACCAAAAAGAGGAGGGCGCGGCATGAAGATCCTGGTTGTCGACGACGAGGTGCTGCTGGTCAAGGGCATCAAGTTCAATCTCGAAAGCGAAGGCTACACCGTCGACTGCTGCTATGACGGCGAAGCGGCTGTCAATATGGCGCGGGAAAACCGGTATGATCTGATCATCCTGGATCTGATGATGCCGAAGAAGGACGGGCTGCAGGCCTGCCAGGAGATCCGCGGCTTTTCGACCGTGCCGGTCATCATGCTGACCGCGCGCAGCGAAAGCGCCGATCTGCTGATGGGCTTTGAATCCGGCGCGGACGACTACGTCACCAAGCCCTTCGATATCCTGGAGCTGAAGGCCCGCGTGCGCGCGCTGCTGCGCCGCGCCTCGATCGCCGTGCCGCAGAGCACGTCCGCCGTTTTGCAGCGCGGCCACATCTCCATCGATCCCGAGCGCCGCAGCGCCTATAAGGACGGGCAGAGCGTGGAGCTGACGATGAAGGAATTCGACCTGATCGAGTTTTTGATGCGCAACCCCGGCCGCGTCTACAGCCGCGAGAATCTGCTGAATCTCGTGTGGGGCTATGACTATCAGGGCGACACGCGCACGGTCGACGTGCATATCCGCCGCCTGCGCGAAAAGCTGGAGAAAAACCCCGCCCAGCCGGAGTTCATCATCACCAAGTGGGGCGTCGGCTATTACTTCGTTGACTGAGCCGATTTGCCGCCCATGCTTCCCCTGAAAGGGGAGGTGGCCGAGCGATGCGAGGCCGGAGGGGTTGCTGTCTCTCGTTTGCGTGCCGGGCCGCCGACAACCCCTCAGTCAGCTCGTTCCTCGCTGACAGCTCCCCTTGCAGGGGAGCCTTAGAAACGGCAAAAAGCGCATGGCTTCCCCGCGCACGGGGAAGCTGTCGCGAAGCGACTGATGAGGTCCTCGCTTCCCGGGGGGGAAGGCTACAAGGAAAGGCCTCATCCACCGCTGACGCGGTCCCCCTTCCCCGCAAGCGGGGAAGGCTACAGGGAAAGGCCTCATCCACCGCTGACGCGGTCCCCCTTCCCCGCAAGCGGGGAAGGCTACAAGGAAAGGGATTATAAATGCACAGTATTCGCATTCAGCTGATCGGTTTTATCGCGGCCGTGCTGCTGATTTTCCTGGTGATCCTTAATATCTATCCGCTGACCAGCTCGCGCGATCTGATCTTCGAGGAAAAACGCAGCGCCATCACCGGCCAGGCGGCTGTCGTCGCCTCGTCGCTGTCGGGCCTTGACCGGCTCGGCACCGACAGCGTGCGCGAGGTGCTGCATCTGCTGGATCTGGGCGGCTATTCCCGCACGGTCGTCACCGGAGAGGACGGCACCGTCGTCTATGACGACGGCGGCGCGGCCGGCGGCGTGACCGACATCCCGGATATCCTCTCCTCCCTCGGAGGAAAAAGCGTGTTCCGCTCGCACTTTACCAGCGAGGCGTTTTCCAGCTCGTGCGCCGTTCCCGTCTACCGGCGCGGGAGCATGATCGGCGCGGTGTATCTGTGCGAGCAGGACTATGAGCGGGCCGACCTGATCTATGATTTTCAGAAAAGCCTGATGCGCATTTCGCTGATCATCGGCGCCGTCGCGCTGCTGTTCGCGGGGGTATTTTCCACGGTGCTGCTGCGCCGCATGCGCGAGCTGGTGCGCTCGATCCGCATCGTGGCCGGCGGCGACTACGCCCACCGGCTCGTCACCAGCGGCAGCGACGAGATCACAGAGCTTGGCGAGGAGTTCAACCATCTCACCGCCCGCCTGGAGGACACCGAAAAGCAGCGCCGCCGCTTTGTATCCGACGCCAGCCACGAGCTGAAGACCCCGCTGGCCTCGATCCGCCTGCTGTCCGACAGCATCGTGCAGAGCGGCAGCATGGACGGCGAGACGATGCGCGAATTTGCCGCCGACATCGGCCACGAGGCCGAACGGCTGCAGCGCACGACGGAAAAGCTGCTGGATCTGTCGCGTCTCGACGACGACGTGCAGGTGATCCCCGAGCCGGTGGATCTCAAGCAGGTGACGGTGGACGCGCTGGCCGTGCTCAATCCGCTGGCGGCGGAAAAGGACGTGAAGATCCGCTGCGAGCTTGCCGACGGCTGCGTCGTCATGGCCAACACCGACGACATGTTCCACATCGTTTTCAACCTGATGGAAAACGCCGTGAAATACAACGTCCTCGGCGGCTCGGTACAGGTAAAGGTGAACGCCGAGGAGGACAAGATCCTTCTCACCGTGGCGGACACCGGCATCGGCATCCCCGAGGAGGACAGGCTGAACATCTTTGCCCGCTTCTACCGCGTGGACAAGGCGCGCTCGCGCGCCTCCGGCGGCAGCGGTCTGGGCTTGAGCATCGTACATGACGCAGTACTTGCACACGGCGGCACGATCGCCGTCGGTCAAAATAAGCCGCAGGGCTCGGTCTTTGTCGTGACTTTCCCGCGGCCCACTTCAGAGGAGACAGGAATATGAACAACATCAAACGCATCCAGGACGCGCTCTCCCGCCGGGGACTTGACGCGATCCTCCTTACCGACGAGAAGAACCAGCGCTATGCCACCGGCTTTGCCTTTACCGACGGCGCCGTCGTGGTCGGCCGGGAAAAGGCCTGGCTGCTGACCGATTCGCGCTATATCGAGGCGGCGGAAAAGATCGCGGGAGGCTGCTGCAACGTGCAGATGTTCGACCGCGAGCACAGCCTGAACGATCTGCTGCGCGGCGCGCTCAGGGAGTGCGGGGCCGAAAAGGTCGCCGCGGAGGATGAGAAGATGAGCCACGCGCGCTGGAGCGCCGCGGAAAAGGCGCTCGGTCTC
>JAFSWC010000048.1 GCA_017444665.1 Oscillospiraceae bacterium | reverse complement strand
TTTATTCCTGTTTGTTCTTCTGCATTCCAATTTGTAGTGGAGCAATGTAATCTGCTCCTGAGCTTTCCTATTTGCTCTGTTAGTCCCTATAATATAGAAAAAACGAACCCCGAAAGTCAGCAATCATGCGACAATCGAGCGTTCGTCAATCGAAGTTCGTATTTCTGTAAGGCAAAAGTTCGCGTTTAGCAACTTTTTCTTGCATTTTCTGCACTTCAATGATACAATTCTGCATGTAAAAAGTTGCCCTTCTGTTGGGGCAACGAAAATAACATATAGCCTGATCCAGCTCAGCGGCTGGGGAAGGGGACACGAAAAAACCTTGCGGAATCAAGGCCTGATTACTGCACATCCTGCGGGGACGCCGAAGGCAGCCCCGAACGAGTGGGGCTTCTCCAACAAGATGCTCGACCTCACCCGCCACATCGACTCCGTCCGCAAGGCTTGAGTCAAAACCGGGTAAAACCAAATCAAGCAAACCACCCTGCTCCGCGGAGCAGGGTGGTTTTTATTTGGCCGACTATGCCAGGGAGAGCACATAGCAAACAGCGATGGAAAGAGAATCTTGCCATTTTCCCGCGGCGGTGGTAAAAGCATATGGTATAAAATGTAATGGAGAATAAGCATACCCATGAAAAAGAAAATCCTTGCGCAGGTTGCCCGCGCGGGGGAAAATTTTGTGCGAAACAACGAGAAAAAATCGTCAGAAAATTCACGCTTTGGTCTTTCTTTTTCCGCCCGCATAGGGTATAATCCTTCCAGATACCCAGAATCTATTTAGGAGGACAAAATACCTATGAAACAATATCTTGAAATCGTCGACGTTCTGGCGCGTGAGATCCTTGACTCCCGCGGCAACCCCACGGTCGAAGTCGAGGTCACGCTCGATGACGGCACGGTCGGCCGTGCGGCCGTCCCCTCCGGCGCTTCCACCGGTATCCACGAGGCCTGCGAGCTGCGCGACGGCGACAAGAGCCGTTACGGCGGCAAGGGCGTCACGATGGCTGTCGAAAACGTCAACGGCGAGATCGCCGAGGCCATGGTCGGCCTGAACGTGCTCGATCAGGTCTCCATCGACAAGATGCTCATCGAGCTTGACGGCACCCCCAACAAGACCCGCCTGGGCGCCAACGCCATTCTCGGCGTCTCCCTCGCCTGCGCCAAGGCCGCGGCCGAGGCCACCGGCCTGAGCCTGTACAACTACATCGGCGGCGCCAACGCCAAGACCCTCCCGGTCCCGATGATGAACATCCTCAACGGCGGCGCTCACGCTTCCAACAGCGTTGACATTCAGGAATTCATGATCATGCCCGTCGGCGCGAAGAGCTTCAAGGAAGCGCTCCGCAACTGCGCCGAGGTCTTCCATCAGCTGAAGAAGACCCTGAAGGAGAACGGCACGCCCGCCGCCGGCGTCGGCGACGAGGGCGGCTACGCTCCCGACCTGGCTGCTGACGAGGATGCTCTCAAGGTCATCGTCAAGGCCATTGAAGAGGCCGGCTTCAAGCCCGGCGAGGACTTTATGATCGCTATGGACGCCGCTGTCTCCGACTGGTTCGACAAGGAAGACGGCAAGTACCATCTGCCCAAGCGCGGCACCGTTATGACCAGCGACGAGATGATCGACATGTGGGAAGACTTCTGCAACAAGTATCCCATCATCTCCATCGAGGACGGCCTGGGCGAAGACGACTGGGAAGGCTGGGTCCGTCTGACCAAGCGTCTCGGCAAGCGCATCCAGCTCGTCGGCGACGACCTGTTCGTCACCAACGCCTCCCGCGTGAAGAAGGGCATCGAGCTCGGCGCCGCGAACGCCGTTCTCATCAAGGTCAACCAGATCGGCACCCTGACCGAGACCCTCGACGCCATCCAGACCGCGAACCGCGCCGGCTACACCGCCATCGTCTCTCACCGCTCCGGCGAGACCGAGGACACCACGCTGGCCGACCTGGCTGTTGCCGTCAACGCCGGACAGATCAAGACCGGCGCTCCGTCCCGCAGTGACCGCGTTGCAAAGTACAACCAGCTGCTCCGCATCGAGGAAGAGCTCTTCGACGCCGCCCAGTATCCCGGCCGCGAGGCTTTCTTCAACATCAAGTAAGCGAATCAACAGCGCAACGAGGGCGTCTTCGGACGCCCTCGTTTCTTTTTTCAATTTGCTGTATATTCCCTCTGCCTTTGGTCAAGAATAGCATTGCAGACATTTCTTGCAAACGGAGGTAGTTTTATGAACAGCAGCAGCTCCGACAGACGGTCGGAGGGATTTTTCACGGGGAAGGGCTTCTACATAGTCCTTTTCCTGTGCGCCGCGGTCATCGGCGTTTCCGCCTGGGTGATGGCGACGGGAAATGAGACTATGAAGAATGTTGACGTAACGGACGTTATCAGCGGCAACCACCGCGTAGAGACCGTGATCGCCCCCGCCTCAGACGGCGGATGGATCGATGAGACGGAGCTTGCGCCGCCCGAGATCCGAAGCGAGACCCCGGCCGAGCCCGCTGCCGAAGCGCAGAGCGAAGCCGCGGCCGCCGCGGCAAACGTTCCGGTGGTCTATGTCTGGCCTGTGATCGGCGAGATCGAGCGGGCATACACCGTCAGCGCGCTGCGCTATGACGAGACGATGCGCGACTGGCGCACCCACCGCGGCGTCGACATTGCCTGCGACAGCGGCGCCAGGGTGCTGGCCTCGCGCGGCGGCAAGGTCGAAAGCGTCGTGAACGACGGCCTTTACGGCACCACGGTCACGATCGACCACGGCGACGGCATGCGCAGCATCTACTCCAACCTTGCCCCGGAAACGGCGGTCAAGGCGGGAGAGTGGGTGGATGCCGGCGTGCTGCTGGGTACGGTCGGCTCAAGCGCACTTTGCGAGATCGGCCAGAGCGCCCATCTGCACTTTGAGATGCGCCTCAACGGCGCGCTCGTCGATCCGACGGCGTATCTCTCTGCCTGAAGGCGGAGAGATGCGCTTAAAAAAACTTCCCAAAACGGAAAAATTTTGTTGACAACGGGCGTGCCGTCTGATAAAATCTCTATGCTGTTTGGAAAGCATATGGCGGCATAGCTCAGTTGGCCAGAGCATTCGGTTCATACCCGAAGTGTCCCCGGTTCGAATCCAGGTGCCGCTACCAAAAAGGCACATTTATATGTGCCTTTTTTCCGGCCCGTTGGTCAAGTGGTTAAGACACCGCCCTTTCACGGCGGTAACATGGGTTCGAGTCCCGTACGGGTCACCAAAAAGCAAAGCCCCACCATCCGGTGGGGCTTTGCTTTTTGATATCCCCCGTTCCCGCGGGACTCGAACCGAGCGGTGTAAGAAATGTGCCTCCTGCTTTCGGATCTGACAGCCCTCTCGCGATCCGTCGTTGCAATTTGCCGTGCGCCGTGGTAAACTGTATTATCTTTTTGGGAAAGCGGCGAGTACATGATCGAGGTTTGGGACGTCACCCTTCCGGAGCTGACCGGCGAGGAGAAACGCCGGGCCTATGTCTATCTGCCCCTGCAGGCGATGTACGGAGACGGACAGCGTTTCCCCGTGCTGTATATGTTCGACGGGCACAATGTTTTCTTCAATTCGGACGCGACCTACGGGAAAAGCTGGGGCATGGGGGAGTATCTGGACGCACACCGCGTCCCGCTGATCGTGGCGGCTGTGGAATGCAACCACGATCCGAACAACGGCCGCATCTCGGAATACGCACCCTACTCCCTTTCTTCCCGTTATATCGGTGAAGTCGAGGGGCGCGGTGAAAAAACGATGGACTGGCTGATCCACAACTTCAAGAGCGAGATCGACCGCCGCTATCCGACGATTCCGGATCGTGAGCACACCTTCATCGCCGGCAGCTCGATGGGAGGGCTGATGAGCCTTTACGCGGTAAGCTGTTACAACGCGGTCTTTTCGCGCGCTGCCGCCCTTTCTCCCTCGCTCGACTGTGAGCCGAAAAAGCTCGAGGGGCTGATCCGCACCGCGGTGATGAAGCCCGATACCGTGCTCTATATGGACATGGGTGAGATGGAGTGCAGCCGGAGCGGGATGCAGCGCTTCTGGCATTTTGCCAGACTGATGGCGGAGCGCAGCCGCGTCACGGCACGCATCGTCCCGGACGGACGCCACTGCGAGGCAAGCTGGGAAAAACAGATCTCCTTCTTTCTTCCCACGCTTCTCTATGAGTTGGAGGAATAGGATATGCTGATGCACTATGAAAAATGGTACAGTCCGGCGCTCCGCCGCGACATGGAGATCAAGGTATACGGCCGCGGGGGCAAACCGGTGCTGTATATTCCCTGCCAGGACGGCCGCTTTTTCGATTTTGAAAACTTCGGCATGATCGACGCCTGGGCTCCGTTTATTGAGTCGGGGCGGGCAACGGTCTTTTCCGTCGATACGATCGACAGCGAGACCTGGTCGAACACGGACGGCGACCCCTACTGGCGCATCCGCCGCCACGAGGAGTGGATGCGGTATCTTAGCGGGGAGGTCGTGCCCTATATCCGCGAAGTCTGCCGCGACTACGGCTGGCAGAGCGATCCGGGGATTCTGGCCTTCGGCTGCTCGCTCGGCGCCATGCATGCGGCCAACCTCTATTTCCGCTATCCGGAGGCCTTTGACGAGCTGCTTGCGCTCAGCGGCGTCTACGACACGGAATACGGCTTCGGCGGCTACATGGACGAGGCGGTCTATCTCAACTCCCCGGTGCATTACCTTTCCAACATGCCGTATGACCACCCGTTCTTCCCCCTGTACCGCGCTCATCGCGCGATCATCTGCGTGGGGCAGGGCCCCTGGGAGCTGACGGATTATACCCGTTCGCTGCATCGCGTGCTTGTGGAAAAGGGCATCCCGGCCTGGGTGGACTACTGGGGCTATGACGTTTCGCACGACTGGCCGTGGTGGTTCAAGCAGGTGGCCTATTTTGTGCCGGAGCTTCTGTAACAGCTTTAATAATAGAAAGAAGCGATCATTGTGAAAAACGCAATCTTTATCTCTCCGAATTTCCCCGTGAACTACTGGCAGTTCTGCTATGAGCTGCGCTGCGACGGCGTCAACGTCCTCGGCATCGGCGACCAGCCCTATGACGAGCTGCGCTTCGAGCTCAAAAGCAGCCTGACGGAATACTACAAGGTCTCCTCGCTTGAGGACTACGACCAGGTATACCGCGCGGTCGCGTTCTTCATCTTCAAATACGGGCGGATCGATTTTCTCGAGTCGAACAACGAATACTGGCTCGAGCAGGACGCCCATCTTCGCAGCGATTTCAACATCGCCGGCGGCTTCCGTGTGGAAGACGTGCCGCGCATCAAGTACAAATCCGGCATGAAGGAATATTACCGCCGCGCCGGGATCCCCACCGCGCGCTTCCATATGGTCGGCGACGCGGCGGGCTGCCGCGCCTTTATCAAGGAGGTGGGCTGGCCGGTCATCGTCAAGCCGGACAACGGCGTCGGCGCCGTGGCTACCTATAAGCTGGAAAACGAGGAGCAGCTCGACGCTTTCCTGTCCGAGCGCGACGGCCGCTTCCCCTATATCATGGAGGAGTTTATCGACGGCCAGATCAATTCCTATGACGCCATCATCGACTCCCGGGGCGAGCCGCTGTTCGAAACGGGCAACATCACCGGCATCGCCATCATGGACATCGTCAACAACCGCGACAACTCCCTGTACCACATCCTCAAGGAGCTGCCGGAGGACACCCGCGCCTTCGGCCGCGCCGCGGTCAAGAGCTTCGGGGTGAAGAGCCGCTTTGTACACTTCGAGTTTTTCCGTCTGACGCGCGACCAGCATATCGGCAAAAAGGGTCAGCTCGTCGCGCTGGAGGTCAACATGCGCCCCAGCGGCGGCTATACGCCGGATATGATCAACTTTGCCCACAGCACCAACGTCTACAAGATCTGGGCGGATATGGTGGCCTTCGACCGCTCAAAGATGCCGGTGGGGGAGCACCGCTTCTGTGCCTGCGTCGGCAGACGGGACGGCAAGCATTTCCGTTACAGCCACGAGGAGCTGGTCAAACGCTATGCCGCGCAGATGCGCATGATGGAGCGTCTGCCCGCCGCGCTGGCCGAGGCGATGGGCGACCAGCTGTTCCTCGCGGTCTTCGACACGCAGGAGGAGCTCGACGCCTTCTACCGCGACGCGGTGGAGTGTGTGTGAAGCCACAATAAAAAAGCCGAAAAGCAGCCTTTCGGGGCTGCTTTTCGGTTTGCGGAGGATCAGACGATTGTTTTCCAGATGTGCGTATAGTATACTGCATGCAGCATACTTCCGCCGATCCCGCCGTGTGCGGCGCCGGATCGTATTGATATAAAAAGAAAGGGGAGAACGCCGTGAAACGGGGAAGAGGAATCCTCTCGTGCCTGCTGCTCGCCTCGCTCCTCCTGCTGGCGGGCTGCTCCGGCGCGCC
>JAFSWC010000047.1 GCA_017444665.1 Oscillospiraceae bacterium | reverse complement strand
GAAGCGGCGCTGCTCGACGCGCTGAACAGCGGCAAGGTCCGCGCGGCGGGTCTCGACGTCTGGATGGACGAGCCGACGCACAACCTCGACCTCCTCAACCACCCGAACGTCTCCTGTACGCCGCACATCGGCGCGGCGACCGTCGAGGCGCAAAAGCGCATCGGCATGGAGATCGTTTACATCATCGCGGGGCTTTGATGCGAAGATCGTCATTCCGTCAGCCAAAATCGACGAAAAAAAAGACGTCGCCTCATTTTGCGTGAGGCGACGTCTTTTTCTGCTTGTAATAAAGGTCTTTGCAGAAATTCATCGTCTTGTCCTCCGAAAAAAAATGGCACGGCAGAGCCGTGCCACGAAAAACGCAGAGGCTCCGCTGTCGCCAAACAGTCCCGTCACACAATCCTTTCAGAGAGCGTGCGGCCGAAGCGTGCGTTTTTACCGAAGCAAAACGCACAGCCTTTTACCACTTATGCCGGAACACTTTCCGGATCACCCCGTAAGCAAACAAGACGAGCCATGTAAGCATATCACAATCTCCTTGTCGGCAGACAGGCCTGTCCGCAGTCACTGTTCCCGTCTGCGCAGATAGTCCGCCGTCAGCTCCAGATACCCGCGTTCGTTATGGGCGATGCCCGCCCATTCCAAAACGGCGGCAAGGGCGAATACCGGGTCAAAGGATGATTCTCCGACTTTTCTGCCCAGATAGTTTTTTGCAATCGCGCCAACCACCGTGGTCTCTTCAAAATTGGGGTCGCCCAATCGCGCATTGCGCGCCCGTGCCAGACCCTTTTTTGCCCTGCCGCCCTGAGAAAGCAGCAAGTCGACAATCACGTCAAACACGTCATAGGTATAATTGGGCTTTATGGGCAGCGCCTCTGTTGAAAAGGACTTGCCGTCCGGTTCCGCCTTGATCTCATAGGCAACGCCGCTGATGGAGTGCACGATGGCGCGCCCTCCGCTTTCCTTGAGCTTCGTCTTGATGATTTCCGAGGCTTTCGTGCTGTTCGGGTCGGTAACCCAGTTTTGCATATCCAGTTCCTCCTCTTTTTGTTCGTCCGAATCCGTGTCCGCAAGCTCCAACGCCGCGAGCAGGTCGGACAGCTTTTTTCTGGCTGACGGATAGGAAAGTTGCAGCTCGTTTTGCACCAGGCTCATGTTCCCCCGGCATTTGAGGAATGTCAGCAAGAACGTAGATTTCTCCGCGTCCAGCCGATCGAAGGGGCTCGGTTCGAAATCGTTCTTCAGCTCCAAGCCGCAGCTTGTGCATTGCAGGGTTTTGATCGTCAGCGCCCCATTGCACACGGGGCACTTGGTAAGAATCGACGCCATCATCACACCTCCTGATATTAGGCTAGCATATTATTTCTATCTTGTCAATACTAGAATTAAAATTTTTATTTCCAGTAACAAGATATTTTATTACGTGTTCTATTTCCGGCTTCCGAATCAGCGGCACTCTGCAAAAAAGGCGGGACGCTCCGTATCGGTGCGTCCCGTCTCTTCTTTTTTATACCCGCAGCACGCTGCGGATCAGCCGCTCCCCCGCCGCCGTTCGGACGACGCGGTCGAGGAACGCTTCGACGCGCTCCCTGGGATAGCCGTTCTCGCAGGCGTTGGCGAGGAAATCCGCCTCGAGCAGGATCTGATAGTCCGCGCCGTCCACGCCGGTGAAGGTGTGGTGGCGGCCCACCAGATACACGACGCGCTCCAGCTGCGCATCGCTCATGCCCGCGCCGCGCAGGAACTCCCGCGCCATGGGCGCGCCCTCTTCCTCCTGCCGCCGGCCGTCGGTATTGCCGTACTTTTCTCGGCAGAGCGGGCAGGCGATGTCGTGCACGATCGCCGCGGCCTCCAGCACATACTGCGTGTCGGGGTCGAGGCCCTCCAGCTCGCCGATGGTCTTCGCGTACGTCCACACGCGGATCAGATGGTCGATATCGTGGAGATCGCCGTCCGAGAACGCGAGCATCTCCTCCAGGATCTGCGCAGCCGTCCAAGTCATGGCTGCCGTCCCCTTACGAGCGCTCGAAGATGCGGCGCACGCGGATCACGCCGTCGATCTTCTCGAGCTTCTCCACCGTGTCGGAGGGCATCGGGTGCGCGAGGTCGAGCAGCGTGTAGGCGTACTCCCCGCGCGCCTTGTTGGCGAGGTTTTCGATGTTC
>JAFSWC010000046.1 GCA_017444665.1 Oscillospiraceae bacterium | reverse complement strand
TGGGACAAGAGAAAGGTAGGTACACATGAAGGATTTCAAGGAGAACTTCAACCTCAAGGACTGGAAAGTCCACGTTCTGTGCCTTGTGATCATGGTCATCGCCGAGCTGATCGGCACCCAGAAGATCTCGATCAACGGCCCGGGCGGCAAGGGCATCGCGTTCTCGCTCATCCCGATGCTCTTTGCGATCATCATCGGCATCGTCCTCGGCGGGACGAAGAGGATCAGCAGAAAGACCATGGAGACGGCCTCGCCGTACATCGGCATCTGCGTCATGTTCCTCATCGTCAAGCTCAGCTGCTCCATCGGCCCGGCCTGGAAGTCGATCGTGGCGGCCGGCCCGGCGCTCATCCTGCAGGAGTTCGGCAACCTCGGCACGATCCTGCTGTCCATGCCGCTGGCAGTGCTCGTCTTCCGTATGGGCCGCGCCTCCATCGGCGCCGCGTTCTCCATCTCGCGTGAGCCGTCCATCGCCATCGTCGGCGAGAAATACGGCCTCGACGGTCCCGAGGGCTCGGGCGTCATGGGCGCGTACGTGACCGGCACGGTCCTCGGCACGATCTTCTACGGCATCCTCGCATCGCTCTTTGTCGGCGCGAAGATCTTCCATCCCTACTCGCTGGCCATGGCGGCCGGCATGGGCTCGGCGTCCATGCTCACCGCGGCGCTGGCTCCGCTGGTCGAAGCCTTCCCCGATATGGCCGAGGAGATCCAGGCCTTTGCCAGCACCTCGAACACGCTGACCAATGCCGACGGCCTCTACATGAGCCTGCTCATCGGTCTGCCCCTGACGGAGTGGATGTACAAAAAGCTCAGCAAAAATCATCCTCAGAAGGGCGTCAAGCCGGTCGAGGCCGCGTCCGATATCGTTGTAGAGAAGGAGGATATCTAACATGACGGAGAATAAGACGGAAAGCATGGGCAAAGTTTGGGCCAACCGCATCAAGGTCCTTCTGATCAGCGGCGTCCTGGCCTCCATTGCCAACATGATCTACGAGTGGCGCACCCACGCCGCCACGATCCATATGCCCTGGGAAGTCTTCCCCGCCCTGCTGTACATGTTCATCATCGTTATCGTCAGCTGCCTGCTCCATGACCTGATCGCCAAGCTTTTCCCGAAGCTCAAGGTCCCGGTCATCCTCTATGTGGCGCTGATCACCACGATCCTGAGCTTCCCCTTCACGGGCTGGTTTGCCTCCACCATGGCCACCGAGTTTGCCAAGATCGGTCTGCTCCCGCTGTGCACGCCGATCCTCGCCTACGCCGGCATCTCCGCGGGCAAGGATCTCGACACCTTCAAGGAGCAGGGCTTTGCGATCGTCTGCACGGCGATCCTCGCCTTTATCGGCACCTATATCGGCTCCGCCATCATCGCCGAGATCGTCCTGCGTCTGACGCACGTGATCTGATCCGGCAGACGGAAGCCCGGAAAAACGAAAACCCCCATCCTGTTTTGCAGGATGGGGGTTGTTGTTATTGGGCTTTATCGGCCGCTTGTGACAAGCACCCTGTTGTCGCGCACGGAAAGACGCCCGGCGCAGAAGAGCTTGACCGCGTCGGTCAAAAGACCCCACTCGGCCTCCTCCGTCACGCGGCGCGCAAGGCTCTCCGCCGTGTCGCCCGGCAGAACGACCACCGCGCGCTGGTCGATGATGCTGCCCACGCGGCCGTCGCCGTCGGCAAAAAACGAGGTCGCGCCCGTCAGCTTGCAGCCGCGCGCGAGCACCGCCGCGCACACGTCGCCCTCGACGTCCTCAAAGGCGGGATAGAGCGAGGGGCAGGTGCCGATGATTCGATTTTTGAACTGATAGGGGATCACGCCCAGCGACACGCCATAGTCGGCAAGCAGGACAAGCTCGACGTCCATGTCCTTGAGCTTGTTCGCCACTGCCATGCTGTGCGTCGTCATCGTGGGGAACAGATCCGGATCCACGACGTAAGCGGGAACGCCGGCGTTCAGCGCCCGCTGCATCACATAGGCGTCTTTTTCCGGCGAAATCACCGCGACAAGCTTAAATTCCGGCAGCTCGCCGAAATACATGGCGTCGAGGATCGCCTGGAGCTTTACGCCGTCGCCGGAGGCAAGTGCAGCCGCTCTGATCATAGTTTACCCTCTCTTGCTTTGCTGACAGTTTCGGGATATAATGACGGGGAACTAATCTAACTATATTATTATACTCATTGACGCGCTTACGGTCAAGTAGTGGGAAACGATGGCGAAACCGACAAGCACAGATTGCGAGAGAATTTTTGCGCTGATGAAGACATTTTTTTGCCGGAATACTTGTTGTATTTCAAGAAAAAACGGAAAGAGCAGAGCGAAAATTGTCCGCAAGATGCCGCAGACGGTTTTGTCGGCGTTTCCCGAAGGAGATCTTTGCCATGACAGAAATCTATCTCATCCGCCACACCCAGGCCGAGGGCAACCTCTTCCGCGCGATGCAGGGCCACTGGGACGGCGACGTCACCGCGCTCGGTCTGCGGGAGATCGACGCGCTCGCCGAGCGGTTCCGCGACGTGCGGATCGACGCGCTGTATTCCAGCGACCTCAAGCGCGCCGTGCTGACCGCCGGGGCGATCCGCCGCTATCACGATCTGCCGCTGCGCACCGAGCGCGACCTGCGCGAGATCAACGTCGGCCCGTGGGAGGCCTGCTTCTTCGGCGACGTGGGCTGGGCGCAGCCCGAGGAGATGGACACCTTTATCCACCGCGCCGAGATCTTTTCGCTCGACGGGGCCGAGCGGTATGACGACGTGCGCCGCCGCGCCGCCGCCGCGCTTGAAAAGATCGCGAAGGAAAACGACGGCAAGGTCGTCGCCGTGGTCAGCCACGGCGTGACGATCCGCTGTCTGCTGTCGTATATGCTGCACCGCTCGCTTGACGACCCGGAGCTGCCGATCTGCGGCAACACGGGCGTCTGCCACCTTTTCTATGAAAACGGCGTCTTTCGCGTCGACACGATCAACGACTGCTCCCATCTCGATGCGCTTGCACTGACGCAGCGGAAGATCCAGACGGGCAATCTGCGCGGCGAGGCGATCGACCCCCGGCGCGAGGCGGCGTATTACCGCGCCTGCTATGCCGACGCGTGGGAAAACGCCCACGGCACGCTGGAGGGCTTTGACGCAGAGACCTATCTTGCCGCCGCGTGCGAGCACCACCGCGCCGACCCCAACGCGGTCATCCGGATCTGCGACGGCGAAAAGGGCGTGGGGCTTGTCGACCTTGACACCCGACGCGGAGCGCATGCGGATTACGGCTGGATCAGCCTTTTGTATCTGCAGGAGCCTTACCGTGCAAAGGGGCTGGGCGTGCAGCTGCTCGGCCGCGCGCTGCTGTATTACCGGCTGCTCGGGCGCAGCGCCGTCCGGCTGCAGGCGGCGGAGGACAATCTGCCCGCGCTGCGCTTTTATGAAAAGCACGGCTTTCGCCCCCTGTCGTTCGAGCGGGGCCGCTTCGGAAAGCTGTATCTGATGGAATACCGGTTTGGAGAGAGCCATGTCTGAGAGAAAAGCAAGGATCGAACGCATGTCTGTCGCGCCGGGGCGCCGGATCCTCGTCATCGCCGACGTGCACGGCAATCTGCCGTATCTGCGGGGCGTGCTGGACAAGGCCGGCTTCGGCGGCGACGATCTGGTGATCTTTGACGGAGATTTTCTGGAAAAAGGCGAGCAGAGCCTGGAAACGCTGCGCTTTGTAATGAAGCTTTGCGCCGAAGGGCGGGCAAAGGCCGTGTGCGGCAACTGTGACGAGTGGGCCGAGATCTTTTCGATGGACCGCGAGACCGATAAGCGTATCCGCGAATACGTTCTCTGGCGCGGCTGCGGGCTTTTGTGGGATATGTGCGCCGAGCTCGGCCGCAGCCCGCGGGAGGACTTTACCGCGCTCAAGGCCGCGCTGAAAGAGCCCTTTGCCGCGGAGTGGGACTTTCTTGCCCGCCTCCCGCACGCCATCGAGACGGAACACTTTATCTTCGCCCATTCCGGCGTGCACGCGGACAAGCCTCTGGAAGAACACCGCCCCGGCGAGCTGGTGAAATATGACGACTTCCTCTCTCACGCGGAGCATTTTTCCAAATGGGTCGTCGTCGGCCACTGGCCGGTCGTGCTGTACCGCGAAAACATTGTCGACGCCAACCCGCTGATCGACCGGGAGCGGAAGATCGTCTCGATCGACGGCGGCTGCGTGCTGAAGGACGACGGCCAGCTCAACGCGCTTGTCATCCCGCGCGAGGACAGCGAGGACTTTTCCTGGTTCGCCTATGACCCCTTCCCGACCGCGACCGTGCTGGACGATCAGGCGGGAAGCGAAGAATCCTATTACATCCGCTGGGGCGACAGCGAGGTTCAAGTGCTTCGCCGCGGGGAGGAGTTTTCCCTCTGCCGCCACGTCCGCACCGGCTATGAGATGGAAATTTTGACGAAATACCTGTTCACCGACAAGGAGATCACCGGCTGCAACGACTGCACGGATTATGTGCTGCCGCTGAAGGCGGGCGACACGGTCAGCATCGTCGAGCGGACCTCGCGCGGCTTTTTCGTCAAGCACAACGGCGTGTCCGGCTGGTATTTCGGCGCGCTGAAGGAGGACTGACATGACGACGCTGTCCGCTCCCGCGTGGGAATACTGGGCGGTTTTTCTGCTTGTGATGAGCGCGTTCCTTTTCGCGCTGATGGGCGTGGACAAGCTCAAGGCCAAAACGGGACGCTGGCGCATCAGCGAAAAGACGCTGTTTGTCTTCGCGCTGCTCGGCGGCGCGGTCGGCGGCACGGCGGGGATGTTTTTGTTTCATCACAAAACGAAGCACTGGTATTTCCGCATCCTCTTCCCGCTGCTTGCCGCGGCGCAGCTCGCGCTGTGTCTGTATCTGTTTCTAAAATAAAAGGAGAGTGCCCAGAAGCACTCTCCTTTTATTTTACGCTTCATCCGTGATGGCGTCGCTGCGGAACAGAAGCGAGACGCACCAGAGCGCGGCCAGGCCGACCAGCGTGTAGACGACGCGGCTGACCGTGGCGGTCTGCCCGCCGAAGAGCCAGGCCACGATGTCAAAGCGGAAAAGCCCGACGCTGCCCCAGTTGACGCCGCCGACGATCAGCAGCGCAAGGGCGATGCGGTCCATAAGCATAACAAGATCTCCTCTCGATGTGGATTCGCTCTCATTATGCCCGCACCGGCGGAGAAATATACTTTTTTCACGTTCGACAAAACTAGTGCCCGTTCGCTCTTTACAAACGCGCGGCGCTGCGCTATTGTATAGGCACAGCTTATCCAAGTGTCCTTTTCAAGAAAGGACCGGCTCATATCTTTATCCCACAACCCTGTCTTTGCCCCGCTTTGCGGGGCGCTTTTTTTATTCTGTTTTGCCTGCTTTTTTTAAAAAACAGGCGGGGTTTTCTCCCCGCCTGTTAGGAACATTCGCTGCTTCCGCGCGAAGTCGGCGTGCCGTCGATGTCCCGACAGTTTTTTTGTTCTTGCTTTCTCCTTACACGGTTTCGATGCGGATCACATTGGTGTTGCCGCTCTCGCCGCTGGTGTTGCCGCCGGTCATGACCACGGTGTCGCCCTTGTCGAGCCCCAGAGTGTCGCGCGCCAGACGAAGAGCATAGTAATTGAGCACCTCCATATTGGGGAACTGCTCGGTCAGCAGCGGCTGCACGCCCCAGGAGAGGGCCAGCTTGTACCAGGCCCGCTTGCCGGTGGCAAGGCCCAGAATCGTGATGGGCGCGCGGAAGCGGGAGACCATGCGCACCGTCAGCCCGCTGAGAGAGGTGACGACGATGGCCTTGGCCTGCAGGTCGATGGCCATGGTGCAGGCCGCGTGGGAGATGGCGTCCACCCGGTTGCGGATGATGAACTCCCGTGTGCGGAACTGGCCGATATAGTCGATATGCCGCTCGGTCTCCTCGGCGATCTGACCCATGATACGCAGCGCTTCGATCGGATATTTGCCGGCGGCCGATTCGCCCGAGAGCATCACGGCGCTGGTGCCGTCATAGACGGCGTTGGCCACGTCGCTGATTTCGGCGCGGGTGGGACGGGGATTGGTGATCATGCTCTCGAGCATCTCGGTGGCGGTGATGACCCGCTTGCCGAGCATCCGGCACTTGGTGATCAGGTGCTTCTGGATAGCGGGCAGCTCCGTAAACGGCACCTCCACGCCCAGGTCGCCGCGGGCCACCATGATGCCCTCGCAGGCGGTGCAGATCTCGTCGATATTGTCCACGCCGGAGCGGTTTTCAATCTTGGCGATCACGTCGATATCGCCCCCGCCGTTGGCGGCGAGGAAGCTCTTCATGTCCAGCATGTCCTGCTTGCAGGAGACGAAGGAGGCGGCGACGAAGTCCACGCCGTTTCGGATGCCGAAGAGCAGATCCGCCTTGTCCTGTTCGCTTAAGAAGGTCTGGCGCAGCACTTTGCCGGGGAAGCTCATGCTCTTGCGGTCAGAGAGGACGCCGCCGGTCAGCACGCTGCAGTGGATCTCGGTGCCCTCGATCTGCCGGACTTCGAAGATGACAAGGCCGTTGTTGACCAGCACCCGGTCGCCCGGCGCCAGGTCGTCGGCCATGCCCTTGTAGCTGACCGAGACGATGTGCTCGTCGCCCACGACCTCGCGGGTGGTGAAGGTGAAGTCATCCCCATCCTTGAGCGTGATCCTGCCGTTTGCGAAGGTGCGGATGCGATACTCCGGCCCCTTGGTATCCAGCATGATGGCGATGGGCATACCCAGCTCCTCCCGCACCGCCTTGATCATGTCGATCTTTTTCTGATGCTCCTCATGGGTGCCGTGGGAAAAGTTCAGCCGGGCCACGTTCAGCCCCTGCCGGCACATCTCCCGGAAGACCTCGGGCGTTTCGCTGGACGGACCGATGGTGCAGACGATTTTTGTTTTTCTCATATTCTCTCCTTACTCCTCCTGGTATTGCTGCCGCCAGTCGTGTAAAAAATAGCTGACCGCCAGCAGATCGGCGCAGCCGCCCGGGGAGAGGCGGTTTTCGATAAAGAACGCATCCCATGCGCGGACAAGCTCCATCGAAGGACGGCTGTTTTCCTCCAGCGCTTCGCGCATCCGGCGCGCCGTCTCGGCCGCCAGCGCTTCGCCGCCGCGCTTGATCATATTCGTATCCTCGCCGCGCGCGATCAGGTGCAGCAGCGCGATCACGCCGGCGTCGTTGCGGCTCATGCCTGCCGAAAGGCAGTCCTCCAATACCGGCAGGCCGGTCTGAAGGACGGCGGGCAGCCCCGCCGCGACCTCGCCGCGGATGCCGCGCAGCCCGGAGGCGAGATACAGCTCCTCTCCCGCCGTTCGGGCGACGCCGCGCTCCTCGAGCGCGGCAAAGTCGGCGGCCACTGCCTCGGCGCTGAGCGCGGCGCAGGCCGCGGCGATCGCGGCCGGATCGGCGCAGGGCTCGTCCGCCCGCCAAAGGCGGCCGAGCGCGCCGCACACC
>JAFSWC010000045.1 GCA_017444665.1 Oscillospiraceae bacterium | reverse complement strand
TCTTCTTCTGTTCGCCGCTGACGAAGGGGTACACTTTCTTGATGTTCTTCAGTATGACTTCTGCCATGTTGCGCAGCTCTGCACACAGAGCCTCCGCTTGCCGTGTGCTCGCGGCCAGCCGCGATGGACTGTACCGCATTGCGACAGGTCTCCACGCTGCCGCAGCCCGAGCCTGGGCCGGTTTTATCCTCCTTTTTTTCACAGCTTGCCGATCATATTTGTGGAGTGACCGGGGCTGTGGAAATTACGTCAGTTGTTTGCCAGGATCTCTTCGACCTGCGCCCGCTCCGGCATGGAGCGGATCGCGCCCTTTCTGGTCGTGACCAGATAGGCCGCCGCGTTGGCAAAGCGCAGCATATCGGTAAGCTGGGATTCGCTGAGAGCGTTCGCGCCGTGCTCGAGCACATAGTTCAGCACGCAGGCGCAGAAGGTGTCGCCCGCACCGGTGGTCTCGATCGTGCCGCCAAGCCGGAAGGAAGGCACGAACACGCGCTTTCCGCCGGTGTAGCTGTAACTGCCGTCGGCGCCGGCGGTCACATTTAAGACCTTGATGTTGGGGTATGTCTCGCGCAGCCTGGCGGCGCCCTTGTCAAAGTCGGTCTCGCCGGTCATGAATTCCAGTTCGTTGTCCGCGATCTTCAGGATATCGCAGCGGGAAAGGCCCCAGGCGATCTGCTGCCGCGCCTCCTCCAGGTCGTACCACAGGGGCGGACGGAGGTTGGGATCGAAGGAGATCAGCGCGCCGGCCTCTTTTGCGACCGTGACCGCCTTGCGCGTGGCAAAGCGCACGTCCGGGTGCGTCATCGACAGCGTGCCGAAATGGAAGATGCGCGCCTTTTCGATGGCCTGCAGCGGCAGCTCGTCCGCGCGGAGCATCATGTCCGCGCCGGGATCGCGGTAAAAGGAGAAGTCGCGGTCGCCGTTCGGGAAAGTCTTGACGAAGGCCAGGGTCGTATGGACATGGGCATCTTCGAGCAGATAATCCATGCAGATGCCGGCGCTCTCCGCGGCCTCGCGGAGCTGCGCGCCGAACATGTCGCGGCCCACCTTGCCGACGAAGGCGGTACGCTTGCCCAGCTTTTGCAGCATGGCCAGCACGTTGCAGGGGGCGCCGCCGGGGTTTGCCTCCAGCAGCGGATTGCCCTGAGCGCTCCGGCCGTTTTCGGTAAAGTCGATCAGCAACTCGCCGAGCGCGATCACATCAAAGCTTTTGTTCATCGCTCTTACTCCCTCAGCAGCTCATATTTCTCCACGTCCACCAGCACGCTGCCGTCGGACGAAAAGCTGATGGCCGTCGCCTCGGGCGGGGTGTACAGCACGAAGGATGCGGCCTTCTCGCCGTCGTTTACGAAGAGCTCGAGACTGTAGCGATCCATGATCACGCGCAGCTTCAGCGCGCCGTTTTTCATGTTGACGGGAAATTCGCGGACGTTGACGATGTCGTGGGGGAAGCCGCTGTGCGTGCGGTCCACCTTGATGGTGCCGATGTCCGGCCGGTAACGGATGAAGGTAAAGTTTTCGCCGTCACGCGCGACATACAGACGGAACCACTTGAACATGCTGTTCTCGTTGCCGGGGCGCACGGTGACGGTCATGTCGAGATAACGGCCGGAAATGCCGCGCAGGCTGGTCTCGCCGTTGATGAGGACGTTGCGATAATCGATCCTGACGCCGCGGCACTGCTCCAGCTCGCGCACAGGGGACTGGTACAGGCGGCCGTCTTTGACGTGCAGCTCGCGCGGCAGCGTCATCTGGCCCATAAAGCGCAGCTCCTGCTTTTTGCAGGAGGAGGTCTCCCAGTTCTGCATCCACGCAATCATCACGCGGCGACCGTCATCGGTCAGCAGCGTCTGAGGCGCGTAGAAGTCAAGGCCGTAGTCGATGGCCTGGACGTTTTCACGGTTGAGGTGGCTGGTCTTTTTGTCAAAGTGTCCAATCAGGCAGACGTTGGCATTGCCGGGATGGAATTCAAGCCCGATGGCGGCCATCTCCTGCGGGGAGACCAGCAGCACGTCCTTCCCGTCCAGCGGGAAGAAGTCCGGGCACTCCCACATGCGGCCGTACTGGTTGTGGCAGGAGGCGAGCACGCTGACGAACTCCCAGGCGCGGGCATCCTTGCTTTCATAGAGAAGGATGTCGCCGCTGCCGTCGGCGGAACGGTTGCCGATGACGGCGTAATAGCGGTCGCCGTCGCGCCAGATCTTCGGGTCCCGGAAATCCTCGGTGCTGCCGCCTTCGGGCAGCATGTCGGCCGTGA
Source organism: Oscillospiraceae bacterium (assembly GCA_017444665.1). GTDB lineage: Bacteria > Bacillota > Clostridia > Oscillospirales > Oscillospiraceae > Limivicinus. The sequence goes on along the minus strand of JAFSWC010000045.1, from coordinate 1,038 downwards.
TCACGGGGTTTTCCGGCAGCTTTTCATAGTCCACGCCGTCGCCGATGGCGAGACACTGGGTCTGGAAGGCTTTGATCCGGCCGTTGCGGCGGCGGATGTTGCGCACGCCGGTGTACATCAGCAGTTGCTGTCCGTCCGGCAGCTCGATCGCGCTGCCGGAAAAGCAGCCGTCGCGGTCATAGTCCATGTCCGGCGCGAGCGCGGCGGGCAGGCGGTCCCAGTGGATAAAGTCGCGGGTCTTGACATGGCCCCAGTGCATGGGCCCCCACTTGGTGTCATAGGGGTAATACTGGAAAAACAGGTGGTACTCCCCTTTATACGGCGCAAAGCCGTTGGGGTCGTTGATCCAGCCGATGCCGCCGGTCACGTGAAAGCTCGGCTGCTCGGAGAGCGTATAGGGCAGATATTTCTTTTCAAAGTCGCGTGCCTTCTGCAGCATTTTGCTGGTCATGGCGTTTCCTCCTGTTTTCACTTGGGGCAGAGAGAAAGGCTCTTTCTTCAAAAAGCCCTTCTCTCTGCCCATCCGCGCCCCGAAGGGCGCGGATGGATGGTTGCGTGTTATTTTGCGAGCAGAGCTGCGTCAGAAGAGGCGTCCACGTACTTCTGGAAGATAGCCAGGAGCTGGTCAACCTTGTAGGCCTTCAGATCGGTCTGGAGCTGATCCCAGTCAGCATCGGAGAAGCCGTTCATGATCGCGTTGGCACGGGCGGTCTCGATGCACTTGTCGATATCGGCAAGCAGGTTGGAGATCTCCTTGGTGTCGTCAGAGGACATCAGCACGTTCGGGAAGACGTACTTGGTGTGCATGTCGGGCGTGTAGATATCCTTGATCCAGTCAAGACGGTACTGGGCGTCGTCCGGGCAGGTGACATACACGCCGTAGTAGCTGTCGAGAACGGCCAGAGGACCGTCGACCATCTCGGCCTCACGGACCTCAACAGGAGAGTGGTCGCCGAGGTCGGCGTGCTGGAGCATGGGCTCGCCCTTGTCGTTGGTGCCCATCACGAAGATGTCGAAGCCGTCATCTTCGCCGTAGGT
>JAFSWC010000044.1 GCA_017444665.1 Oscillospiraceae bacterium | reverse complement strand
TCCACCGCGACGCGCTGCTGGAGAACGTGACCGTCGATGAAAACGGCAAGATCGACTTTGCCGACAAGAGCGTGACCGAGAACACCCGCGTGAGCTATCCGATCGAGCACATCGAAAAGATCGTCAAGCGCGTGCGTCCCGTCTCCTCCGGCCCCGCGGCCAAGAACGTGATCTTCCTTTCGGCCGACGCCTTCGGCGTGCTGCCTCCCGTCAGCATCCTGACGCCGGAGCAGACCCAGTATTACTTCCTCTCCGGCTTTACCGCCAAGCTGGCCGGCACCGAGCGCGGCATCACCGAGCCCACGCCCACCTTCTCCGCCTGCTTCGGCCAGGCCTTCCTTGAGCTGCATCCGACCAAGTACGCCCACGAGCTGGTCAAGCGCATGGAGATGAGCGGCGCGAAGGCCTATCTCGTCAACACCGGCTGGAACGGCAGCGGCAAGCGTATCTCCATCAAGGATACCCGCGGCATCATCGACGCGATCCTTGACGGCTCGATCAACAGTGCGCCGACCAAGAAGATCCCCTATTTTGATTTTGAAGTGCCGACCGAGCTGCCCGGCGTCGATCCCAAGATCCTTGACCCGCGCGACACTTACGCCGATCCCTCCGTCTGGGAAGAGAAGGCAAAGGATCTTTCCGGCCGCTTCATCAAGAACTTTGTCAAGTATGAGACCAACGAGGCGGGCAAGGCGCTTGTCGCCGCCGGCCCCAAGCTTGACTGATCATTCCCTCAAAGCGATAAAATGGCTGCCGCATGAATCATGCGGCAGCCTTTTTTCGTCGTCCCGTCAAGCGTTTTTTACCAGACGAACGGGATGAGGCGGTATTTCACGCGAGCGCAATACTCCTCATAGCCGGGCAGTTCTTTTTTCAGCAGACGCTCCTCGCCGCGGATGCGCCGGACGATGAGGGGCGGATAGAGGAGCATCACGAGAAAGGAGAAGATCGAGCCCAGCACAAGCGGCATGGACAGAAACAGCACCAGAGAGGCGGCGTACATCGGATGGCGCACCACGCCGTAAAGCCCGGTGTCGACCACGGTCTGGCCCTCCTGCACCTCGACCGTGCGGGAAAGGAAGGCATTTTCGCGCATTACCTCGGCCCACATCAGATAGGCCAGAAGAAAGAGTACGGCCGCCGCATGCACGACCCAGCTTGGCAAGTGGAGCCAGCCGAAGCGGAAGTTGAGCCCCGCGATCACGAAGGCGGCAAGAAACATCAAGCCGCTGTGGAGGATGACCTCCTTCTGCTCGGGCTGCCGCTCGTCGGTGTTCAGACGCTTTTCCAGCAGCGCCGGCGCGCGCAGCATCATCACGACGCCCGCGATGAGCATCGGGATGAACAGAAGTCCCATCAGAAGCCAGCCGTTCGGGAATCGCAGCGTGCCGGCGGGCAGAAAGAGCAGCAGCCCCATCAGCGCAACGCCCGCAAAGTATTTCCCGATCGCCTGAACAAACAGCTTTTTTGTCATTGTGATCCTCCTTTCATTCGACGGACTTGAGCGACTCGGCCATGTCCACCGCGTCGAGGCGGCGGTGCATGAAGGCGTTTGTCAGCAGCGTAAAGCCGATGGTGACGACAAAGGCCAGGACGTAGCTCAAGAACGAAACGCGGTTGTCAAAGCTCATGTACTCGACCGTGAGCGCGCGGATGATGATCGTATGAAGCCCCTTGCCCAGCACTAGGCCCAGCGCCGCGCCAAGCACGGAAAGCAGCACGTTTTCATGCAGGACGTAGGCCGCGGTCTCGCCGCGGAAAAAGCCCAGGACCTTGACCGTGGCGATCTCGCGCACACGTTCCATCAGATTGATGTTGGTGAGATTATACAGCGTGATGAACGCCAGCGCGCCGGAGCAGACGACGATCAGCGCGATGAGCAGATCCATGCTGCGCATCGAGTTTTCCATCGTCTCGCGCTCCTGCCGGGTTTCGGAGACGTAGTTTACGCCCGTCTCGGCGCGCAGCGACGCGCCGAGGGCGGAGGCGTCCTCGTCCGCCAAAGCGCGCAGCAGCGCGGTATTCGCGCGCTGCTCTCCCAGGGAAGAGAGCGACGTGAACACATAGTGGCGCATGTAATTATCACACACGCCCGTGACCGTGAGCGTCAGGCTCTCGCCGTCGTCCCGTACAAGCGTAAAGCGGTCGCCGGGGGCAAGGCCGGTCGTCTCGGCGATCTTCTGGGTGATGACGGCCTCGCCCGTTTCCGGCCAGGCGAGCGCGCCGCTTTTATTGTGCAGGCTGATCAGCCCCTCCAGCGCGCCGGGGGCAGCGGCGATCAGGCGCGTGTCCTTTTTCCTTTCGCCGTTTTCGACCGTGACGGGCTCCTGCAGCGTCAGGGCATAGCGTTCGCAAGACCCTTCCCACAGGGCGGCGGCCGCTTCGGCCGTGATCTCGTCCGTGTCAAGATTGATCTCAAGGTCGTAAAGCATGATCTCGTCATACTGGTACTGGCTGATATGCGCGACCGAATCCCGCGCGCCTAAGCCCGCCAGCAGCAGCGCCGTGCAGCCGCCGATGCCGAGCAGCAGCATCGCCACGCGGACCGGAAAACGAAAGGCGTTTCGCAGACTGAGCCGGGAGAGGAAGGGCAGGCGGCGCCAGAGGAACGGCATGCGCTCGAGCAGGATCTTTTTGCCCTTCTTGGGCGCCTTGGGTCGGATCAGCTCCGCCGGGCGCTCGCGCCCGGAGCGGCGGCAGACCAGGAAGGTAACCAGCAGCGCGCCGGGCACCGTGACCAGCAGACAGAGCGCGACCATCAGCGGGCTGAAATAGAAGTCCAGCTTTGCATAGTCGTACATGATGCCGTAGGCAAACCAGACGATGTGCGGGATCAGCACCGTGCCGGCGAAAAAGCCGACGACGCAGCCGATGAGCGCGGCCGAGGCGGCATAGAACAGATATTTGCTCATTGTCGCAAGCGAGGAATAGCCCATGGCCTTCATCGTGCCGATGATCGTGCGCTCCTCGCCGACCATGCGCGTCATCGTCGTGATGCACACCAGCGCCGCCACCAGCACGAAAAACAGCGGGAAGACGTCGGAGAGCGCGTCGATGATGTGCGTGTCGTTGTCAAAGGTGAGATAGCCGGGGTTGGATTCGCGGTCGAGGGCGTAAAGCTGCAGCTTCAGCCGCTCGTCGGCCTCTTCGGCGGCGTCGGCAAGCTCGGCTTCCGCGTCGGCAAGCTCTTCCTCGGCCTCGCGGAAGGCCTTCCGCGCGTCGCGCACGCCGTTGTCATACTCCGCCTGGGCGATTTCCAGTTCGGCCTCGGCGTCGTCAAGCTGCTCTCTGCCGTCTTCGATCTGGCGCAGGCGCGAGGGGTAGGCCGCCTCGGCGGCGTTGAGCTCCGCCTCGCCGGCGTCCAGTTTCTTTTCGGCCGCGGCAAGCTCGCTCTCGCCCGCTGCGATCGCCGCCGCGGAGGCGTCAAGTTCGGCGCGGCCGGCCTCCAGCTGCTCCTGCGCGGCCGCCAGTTCGGCCTCCTGCGGGGCGAAGCCCTCCTTGATCTGCGCAAGCTCGGCGCGGGCGGCGGCAAGTTCCGTCTGCTTTTCCGCCAGACGCGCGCGCAGCGCCTCCGCCGCGGCGCCGCCCGGGAGAGCTTCGGCCGCAGCGATCGCGTTTTGCAGCGCGTCGATCTCGCCCTGGAGGACGGTGATGCGCTGCAGCGTCGGGGCCATGCTCGCGGCCTTGGCCGCCTCAAGCGCCGCCGCGCCCATGGCAAGCTCCGCCTCGCCGGCGGCAAGCTCGGCGTACCCGGCCTCCAGTTGGGCGCGGCCGTCCTCCAGTTCGGCGCGCTTGCTCTCGAGCAGGGCGCGGTTTTCCTCGATTTCGCGCCGTGCGCCGGGGATCCTTGCCATGCCGGCGTTGAGCGCGGCAAGGCCGCGGTCAAGCTCGGCCCGGCCGTTTGCGATCTCCGCGCGGCCGTCGTCGAGCTTTTGCAGGGCGTCTGTAAGCTCGCGCTCTGTTTTTTCCTTTTCCGCGCGGTAGTCGGCCCAGGCCTCGTCCAGCTCGCGCCGGCCGTCGGCGAGCTCGGCGTCCGCCTCGAGACGCAGCTGCTGCCGCCGCGCGGCGCCAAGCCGGTTCTGCAGCGTTTTCACGCCGCTCTCCAGCCGCGAACGGGCGGCGTCGTATTCTTCGGAATACAGCGCGCCGGGCAGGTCGCACCAGAGCAGGATCTCGTGCCAGACGTCGGTATCGAAGGCCTCGGGCAGGAGGAAGAGAAAGCTGTCAATGTGCCCGGAGCCGAGCGTGGTGTCGCCGCGGTTGATGCTGATATAGCGGGGCGAGCGCGCAAGCCCCACGATTTTGAAGTCTTTGCGCGTGAAGAGCGCAAGCGTGTCCTCGTCGTTCTCCGGCGAGAGCGTGAGCGTCGCGCCGAGGTCCTTTTCATTCCAGAAGCGGCTGTCAGCCAGGCACTCCCCCGCGCCGCGCGGCAGACGGCCGGCCGTCAGCTCCGGCACGTCGACCGTCCGGGTCAGGCTCATAACGTGGCTGACGGACTGCTTGCCGCTCTGCGTCAGATAGACGTCGGCAAAGCGGGCGCCCTCCGCCGCGGCGACGCCGTCGAGGGAAGAAAAGGCGTCGCAGTCGCCGTCGGTAAAGCCGAGGGAAGAGAGAAGCTGAAAATCATGGAAGCGCCGGTCATGGAAATAGCGCCCGGCGGTGGACCGCATCGCCGGGTATGAGCTTTTCAGGCCGGCGAAGAAGCCGACGCCGAGCGCGATGATCCCCAGGATGGAGAGATAGCGGCCCAGACTTTGCCGGATGCTTCGCAGCAGCATTTTGAGCAGTTCCCTGTTCATTCTACCACTCCAGTTCCTCCACCGGCGTTACGACGCTTTGCTTTTCGGCGGACAGGATGCTGCCGCTTTTGACGCGGACGACCCGGTCGGCCATGGCGCACAGCGCCTTGTTGTGCGTGATGATGACGACGGTCATCCCCTTTTCGCGGCAGCAGTCCTGCAGCAGCTTTAAGATGTGCTTGCCCGTCTCGTAATCGAGCGCGCCCGTCGGCTCGTCGCAGAGAAGGAGCTTGGGGTTTTTGGCAAGGGCGCGCGCGATCGCCACGCGCTGCTGTTCGCCGCCGGAGAGCCGGGAAGGAAAGTTTTCCGCCCGCTCGCGCAGGCCGACCTGTTCAAGCACCTCCGCCGCCGGGAGCGCCTCGCTCCCCAGACGCGCGGCAAGCTCGACGTTTTCAAGGGCCGTCAGGTTGGGGATGAGATTATAAAACTGGAACACGAAGCCGACGTCATGGCGGCGGTATTCCGTCAGACGCCGCTCGTCAAAGGCGGAGACCTCTTCGCCGTCGACAACGATCGTTCCCTCGGTGAGACAGTCCATGCCGCCGAGGATGTTCAGCAGCGTGGTCTTGCCCGCGCCGGATTCGCCGACGATCACGCAGATCTCGCCGCGCGCGACGGAAAAGCTGACGTCTCTCAGCGCCGTCAGCTCGACCTCGCCCGTGCGGTAGACTTTTTTTACGTTTTCAAAGCGGATGAAATCCTCGCTCATGGTCCGGTCCTTTCTTTTGAAGCGATCCGTTCGGATCAGGCGGCGAGACGGAAGTCCGCCGCGGCATAGTGGTCCTGCGCCCAGCGCAGCAGGATCTCGCCCGCCTGGTCGCGCAGCGCCGTCGTCTCGGCTCCGAGAAGGACGAGGACGATGTTGTGCGTCTCCCCTTCCCGCGTGATCGGCAGCGACACGGCGACGCATTTGCCCGCGCGGTCGGTGCTGCCGGTTTTCAGCCCCGTGACGCCCGGGACGTTGAAGACCAGGGTGTTGGTGTTGAAGGTGGAATATTTCAGCGTCGGAAGATTGGCGTACTGGAGCGAGGTGATTTCGGTGATCTGCCGCTCGTTTTTCAGAAGATACGCGCAGAGCTTGAAGAAGTCCATCGCGCTCATCTCGTTCTGGCGCTTGGCCGGGACGGCCCCGCCGGCAAAGACCGGCAGCCCGTGCGGCGAATAGAAGCGCGCCGTCGTCCAGCCCAGCTCCGCGGCGCGCTCGTTCATGCGCGCCACAAACGCCTCGGTCGAGCCCGCCGCGTGCGCGGCCAGCGAGGCCGCCGACTCGTTGCTGGAGGCGAGGAGCATGCCGTACAGCAGTTCGGCAAAGGGGACGGACGCGCCGGAGGACATGGCGATCATGCCGTCGGCGCTGCGGGAGATGCGGTCGGATTCCTCGGTAATGAAAACGCTGTCGGAAAAGCTGATCTCGCCGCGCTCGGATGCCTCGCACAGCAGCAGGTAGGTCATCAGCTTGGACAGGCTTGCGATCGGAAGCGCGCGGCGGCCGTCCTTGAAATACAGGATCTCGCCCGTGTCCGCGTCGCCGAGGACGATCGCGCCGATCGCGTCAAAATAGCCCGCCCGGGCCAGCTCGTTGAGGTCCGGGGCAAAGGGGACGGCCGGGTCGAGAACGAGCGTGTCGTCTCCGTCCCACGAGGCCGTGAGGTCGAGCAGGAGCTGGATATCCGTCAGGCCCATATACAGATCGCGGTTTCCCTCGCGATATGTGTAGTAGCGCCGCTCGATGCCGTTGCAGTACAGGCGGCTGCGCGTAAAGTCAAGGTAGACCACGCCGCCGCGCGGGGCGGCGGCGCCCCGGTCGGGCGCATCGGTCGGGCTCTTGCCCGTCACGACGGAGAAATAGTTGTCCGTGCCGACGTATTCAAAACGGAACTGTCCGGCGGAGCCCTTCATCGCCTGGGAAAGATCGGCCAGCGAGAGATAGACGTTTCCCGGATAGCCGTCCTCATAGGCGCGGACCTGTCGCTCGCCCCCGTCCGCGGCGCGGACCGTGAGAAAGAAGGGAGCGGGATCGGCGGCCGACGCCGCGCCGCCGAGCGGCAGCAGCGCCGCGAAGCAGAGCAGAAGAGCCAGCAGACTGCGAAGCTTTTTCATGTTTTTCTCTCTCTTTCTGTGAAAAAACATTCTCTTAATATATCAGTATATATGGTTTTCCCGCTTCGCGCAAGGGAAGCGGGGCTTAAGAAATATAAAAACACCGCAAAGCGGTGTTTTTTAATCTTTCTGTTCTTTTGTTTTATGGGCCGCGGGGAGCTGGACCAGCACGATCGCGGCAAACATCACCGCGCAGCCGAGTTTTTCGCGCCCGGTCATTTTCTCTCCGAGCAGCAGCGCGCCGCCGATCACGGCAAAGACCGATTCGAGACTCATCAGCAGCGAGGCCGACGTGGGGTCGGTCATGCGCTGGGCCACGATCTGCAGCGTATAGCCGACGCCGCCCGAGACAAGGCCGCAGTAGAGGATCGCCGTCGCCGCCGCGGCAAGGCCGGAGAGGCTTGGCGCTTCGGTAAAGGCGGCCATGACGGCCGAGACGAGCGAGGCCACGGCAAACTGGATCGCTGCGATCGCAACGGGGTCGCCGCGCGGGGCAAACCGGTCGCAGCACAGGATATGCCCGGCGAAGAGCAGCGCGCAGACGATCACAAGCGCGTCGCCGCGGGCAAGGGAAAAGCCATCGCGCACGCTCAGGAGATACAATCCCGCGACGCCCAGGGCGACCGCCGCCCAGACCCTGCGGGGATAGCGTCGGCGGAAGAGCAGCCGTTCGATCAGCGGGACGAGCAGCATATACATCGCCGTCAAAAAGCCCGCCTTGCCGGCCGTGGTGTAGACGAGGCCGAGCTGCTGCAAAATGCTGGCCGCGGCGAGGAACAGCCCGCAGCAGAGACCGCCGAGGAGCGTTGCGCGGTCGGAAGCGCGGCGGGCGGAATCGTCCCGCGCGTCATGCCGCCGGATCGCTTTGCGGCGCGAGAGCGCGAAAGCGCCGACCGCGACCGCGGCCAGCGCCATGCGCGCGGCGTTGAAGGTGGCCGGCTCGACCGCATCCATGCCGGAGCGCTGGAAGGCAAAGGCCGTGCCCCAGATCATCGCCGTGAAGAGCAGGAGCAGGTTGCCGATCATGCGTTTGTCTTTCATCTGCTTCTCCCCTTCTTTTGCTGTGCAGGGTTGTTATTCTTCTCTGAAAAAGGCGTCGATCCTTCCCAGCAGGGTTTCGTCCGTCAGGAAGGTGAAATCTGTCGTGTCGATCTCCAGCTTGTCGCCGGGGATCGCCTCGGTGCGTGCGTCGAGCACGTAGCGATAAAACTCCTCTTTCACATGGAGCGGGGCGCTGAGGTGGACCGGGTGGCGGTTTTCCTCGTTTTTGCGGCGGCAGTAACGCCCGTAGAGCACGTCAAGATCGCCGCGCAGCACAAGCGTTAACACCTGATAGCCGCCCTTTCCCGCCGCGGCATGGATCTTTTCCAGCTCGTTCTGACGGAAGTTGGCCTCCATGATCAGAGGCGTGCCGCAGATCGTGAGCGAGGAAAAGATATGCGTCATCAGTGAGACCGTAGCAAGGGAGAGGCGCTTGTTCTCCGCCCGGTCGCGAAAACCGATCACGTCGCCGAGGATCTCTTTGATGCTGTCTTTCTGGAACACCGCCGCGCCGTAACGCGCCGAGAGGACGCGTGAAAAGGTCGTCTTTCCCGAGGCGATATCCCCCGTGATCAATAGCAGCCGCCGCATGGATGCACCTCCGTTGTGGCAAATCGTTATCGCAAGTTTACCACTTCTGTCCGCCGCGCGCAAGATGCGAAAAAAGAGGATGCCGCGCATCCTCTTATCAAACGCCGTATTCTCCCCTCAGCCTTGTGCGGCCGAAAAGCCAGGTCTCGCCTTTGGTCGGATCGCTCTCCACACGCAGAATGCCGCCGGGCTCAATAAGTTCAAGCTCCGTTCTTCTGCCGCTCCGGCGGGCAAGGAGCATCCCCGCCGCCGCGCTGCCGCTGGCGCAGGAGCTCTCCCAGAACAGCGTGCCGCTGCCGGGCACATAGACAAGCGGCGTAAGGTGGCGCGCCGCGCCCTCCCCTTCGAGAAACATCAGTCCGAGACAGGCCGCGCCGAGCGAGGTGCACAGCGCGCAAACCGCTTCTTCTGCTGCGTCGGGCGCGTCCTTCAGGAAAAAGAACGGGGACCCCGCCATAATCACGGCGTGCGTGATCCCATCGAGACGCACAAGCGGGAGCGTGCCCCGGACGCCGCCGCAGGCGTACGGCAGTTCCGTGATCTCCCGCGCCCTCGGCATGCGGACCGCGGCGCGAAAGCCGCCGTCCGTCTCTTTTTCCAGCTCTACCTCCACCGGCTCTTCGGCGCCGGAAACGGAAAGCGTGACCGTGCCCCTGTCGAGTCCGAGACGCAGGGCGCACAGCGCCGCCGCGCTCATCGAAGCGTTGGCGCAGAACTCGCCCCCCGCCATGCGAAGTGCGGCCGAGGCCGCTCCGGCCGGGGAGACGCGCACGAAGCCGACCTGCTCGACCGCGGCGTGACACGCCATAATCGCGGCGGCGACGGCGGGCCGGTCCGTCTCGGCAACCGGGCTTTCCACCAGCGCGGTGATATTGCCCGTGGGGTCAAAGATGTCATATCGCACTTTGTCAACGCCTTCTGCTTTCATGCTTCTCCTCTGTCCTTACCGTTCAAATACACGGAGGAACTGTTTTGTCCGCTCCTCCTTCGGATCGTCAAAGACCGAAAGCGGATCGCCCTGCTCGACGATCACGCCGTCCGCCATAAAGATCACGCGGCTCGAGACAGCCCTGGCAAAGGGCATTTCGTGCGTGACGACGACCATGGTCATTTTCTCCTCGGCCAGCTGGCGGATGACCTTGAGCACCTCGCCGGTCAGCTCGGGGTCGAGGGCGGAGGTGGGCTCGTCGAAGAAGAGAATCTCCGGCCGCATCGCAAGGGCGCGCGCGATCGCGACCCGCTGCTGCTGACCGCCGGAAAGCTGGTAGGGGTAGGCGTTTTCCTTGCCCTCCAGCCCCATCTTGGCGATCAGCCCCATCGCCCGCTCGCGCACCTCGTCTTTCTCCTCGCCGTGGAGGATCGGCGCCTCGGTGATGTTCTTCAGGACCGAATAATGCGGGAAGAGCTGGAAATTTTGAAACACGAGACCAAAGCGCGTCCGGAAGCGGGCAAGCTCCGCTTTAGGAGCATAAACACCGCCGCGCAGGGCGTAGCTGCCGTCATAGAGGATGTCGCCGCCGTCGGCCTGCTCGAGGAAGGAGACGCAGCGCAGCAGCGTGGATTTGCCGGAGCCCGAGGGGCCGATGATGGAAACGACGTTTCCCTTCTCCACATCCAGTGAGATGTCCTTGAGCACGCACAGCCCGTCAAAGGATTTCTGCAGGGCGCGCACGCTCAGAATGCTCTGCTCCCGCTCGGTTTCGGCGGGGAAAGCTTTGTTGTCGGTCATGGCGCTGCCCTCCTTATCGGTAATAGTCCAGCCGCTTTTCGATCCGGCCCATGAAGTAGTCCACAATCGCGTTGAAGACATAGTAAAACACGCCCGCCACCACAAAGGGCATAAAGCTGGTCTGGGAGTTGGCGATCTGCTTGCCGATGGTGAACATCTCCTGGTACGAGACCGTAAAGGCCATCGACGTATCCTTGACAAGGGTGACGACCTCGTTGGTGACGCTTGGCATGATGCGCTTGATCACCTGGGGCAGGATGATGCGCATGAAGGTCTGGCCCTTGGAATAGCCCAGGACCTCCGCCGCCTCGTATTGGCCGATGGGGATCGACTCGATCCCGCCGCGGTAGATCTCGGCAAAATAGGCCGCGTAGTTGATCGCAAAGGCGATGACGACCGGGATGAGCTTGTTGCGCGCCACCGTCAAGCCGAAGAGGTAATACGGCCCGTAGGTGACGGCGAGCAGCTGGAGCATCAGCGGCGTGCCGCGCAGTACCGTGATGAAGAAGCGCGTGACGCCGGAGATAATCTTCGACCGGCTCATCCGCAGCAGCGCCACGATCATGCCCAGCGGAAGTGAGAAAAGCAGCGTCAGAAAAAAGATGGCGCAGGTCTTGCCCAGACCCTCGCCCATCTTGACGATCATAGTCATTAGCGACATAGGAAAACCTCGTTACCGTTCTAAAAATGCATAAGGGCCCGAAAGCGCATGAGGGGATGCGCTTTCGGGTCGGAATGCCGCATGGGAGCTTCCCGCTTCGATCAGGCGTTATTGAGGAAAAGGAGATTGTTGACGATCTCCGCGTATTCGGGCTTGGAAGCGATCTTGGCGTAGGTGCCGTCCTTGACGAGAGCCTGCACCGCCGCGTCGACCTGGGCGCACAGCTCCGCGTCGCCGGAGCGGAAAGCGATGCCGTACTGTTCGGCGCCGAGATTCTCGTCGATGATCGCGAGGCCTTCGTTCTTGGCGATATAACTGGCCGCGACGGGCATATCCACGAACACCGCATCGACCGCGCCACCCTCAAGCTCGGTGAAGCAGGTCAGGAAGCTGTTGCAGGGGACGACATCGGAAAAGCTGGCGGCGAGATCCGCCAGATCGGTGGCGAGCAGATTCTCGCCGGAGGTGCCGAGCTGGACCGCAACAACCTTGCCGGCCAGATCCGCCGAGGAGGCGAAGCCGCTGTCGGCCTTCACAACCAGCACCTGGGTGTTGTCATAGTAGGGCTCGGAGATCACGTAGCCCGCTTCCTTCATGGTATCGAGGATCGTCATACCCGACCAGACGCAGTCGCATTCCATCGAATCGAGCTGGACAAGCTTTTCATCCCAGTTCACGCTGAAGACCTTCATCTCCCAGCCCAGATAATCGCAGACTGCCTGGCAGACCTCCACGTCGAAGCCGCCGTAGTTGCCGTCGTCGCCCAAATAGCTGAAGGGCGGATACTCCGGGTCGATGCCCATGATAAAGGTCCTCTTCTCTGCCTTGGGCGCGGCGGTCTTGCCACAGGCGCACAGAGTAAAGATCATCGTCAGCGCCAGGAGCACGCAAATCATCTTTTTCATTTTCTTTTCCTCCTATTGGTCTGTCGGGTTTTTTGTCTGGTTGCTTTTGTATGTTAGCATGATAGCACATTAGTCAAATAAAGCAAGTCTTTTTTTGTGCAGTTTGTTGTGCAAAAATTGCACAAGCTATTTTTCACTTTCCGCGCGCCGGCTCTTTAATTCCTACCAAATCTGTGGTATATTCAATTCACAGTTACACGGTAGGAATTCAGAGAAAGGAGGCCGAGCGCTTGAACGTTACCAGCAAGGGGCGCTACGCGCTTCGCGTCATGCTCGATCTGGCGCAGCATCCCGACGAGGGCTATATCTCTCTTAAGACCATCGCCGAGCGGCAGAATATTTCGATGAAATATCTCGAGTCGATCGTCGGTGAGCTGAAAAAGGCCGGTCTTGTGGAGAGCACGCGCGGCAAGGAGGGCGGCTATTGTCTTCCCCGCACGTCGGAGGACTATTCCGTCGGAGAGATCCTGCGCTGCCTTGAGGACAATCTTGCGCCGGTTTCCTGCATCAAGGCCGGCGGCGTCGATTGCGCCCACGCCGGAGAATGCATGACGCTGCCGATGTGGATGGAGCTCGACGAGCTGACGAACACCTATCTCGACCGCGTCACGCTGCAGGATCTGATCACCGGCGAGAAATGGAAAGAATACTAACCGCAACCACAATACGATAAAAGAAAGGAACCTGACGATGTTTGTTTACGCAGACAACGCTGCCACGACCTGTGTCAGCCGCGCCGCCGTCGACGCGATGCTCCCCTATCTGCTTGAGGATTACGGCAATCCCTCAAGCCTTTACGCCTTCGGCCAGAAAGCGCAGGAAGCGCTGCAGGAGGCGCGCGAGACCGTGGCGAAGTGCATCGGCGCAACGCCGCGCGAGATCTACTTCACCTCCGGCGGCAGCGAAAGTGACAACCAGGCGATCGTCTCGGCCGCCCGCGTCGGCGCCCGCCACGGCAAAAAGCATCTGATCTCGACAAAGTTTGAGCACCACGCCGTGCTGCACACGCTCAAGAAGCTGGAAAAAGAGGGCTTTGAGGTCACGCTGCTGGACGTGCACGAAGACGGCGTTGTCCGGCTTGAGGACCTTGAGGCCGCGATCCGCCCCGACACCTGCCTGGTCACGGTGATGTTTGCCAACAACGAGATCGGCACGATCCAGCCCATCCGCGAGATCGGCGCGCTGTGCCGGGAAAAGGGCATCCCCTTCCACACCGACGCCGTACAGGCTGCGGGCCACATGCCGATCGACGTGGTCGACATGAACATCGACATGCTGTCGATGTCCGGCCACAAGTTCCACGCGCCCAAGGGCGTGGGCGTGCTGTACGCGAGGAAGAACATGCCGCTTGTCAACATCATCGAGGGCGGCGCGCAGGAGCGCGGCAAGCGCGCCGGCACCGAAAACGTGGCCGGTATCGTGGCGCTGGCCGCAGCGCTGAAGGAGAGCTGCGAGCACATGGAGGAAAACACCGCCAAAATCATCCCCATGCGTGACAAGCTGTTTGCCGAGCTTTCCAAGATCCCGCACAGCAAGATCAACGGCAGCCTGGAGCACCACGTTCCCGGCACCGTGAACATGTGCTTTGAGGGCATCGAGGGCGAAAGCCTGCTGCTTCTGCTTGACCGTGACGGCATCTGCGCCTCGTCCGGCAGCGCCTGCACCTCCGGCTCGCTCGACCCCAGCCACGTGCTGCTG
>JAFSWC010000043.1 GCA_017444665.1 Oscillospiraceae bacterium | reverse complement strand
CGGGAACGATCGGTTTGATAAGGCCCGTTGTGACTGATCGCTTGAAACCCGTCGTTCCAGAATTTCGGCAGCCCGTCCTCATCCGTCTCTCCGAGCCTGCCCATCATGCCGTCTGCCAAAAGCTGCGCGAAGGCCGTTGCCTGCTCCGCGGTCATTTTACACTTGCTTTTGTCGCCGTAATAGGGAATATCCGCCAAAAGAGACAGCGCCGTTTCATTCGTTTCGTCTTCTTCGGTCTCCTCCCGCCCACTGTTGTCGCCGGGGCCGGGCGATGGATCGTCCTGACCGGTCGACGTCGCCGGAGCGTCCGTCTCTTCCGCCTGTTTTTGTTTGCAGGCGGTCATGCCGATCAGCATGACCGCAGCAAGCATCAAAGCTATCGCGCGTTTCATATCCCGATTTCCTCTCTTGGTATTCTCAGACAGCGCCCGCGGGAGCAGGCGGGCGCCTGTCCTGTTTCTGCTGTCCTCTTGCCGTTAGTATAGTGTAACTGAATAGGCAAATCAATCAATTTTAATGAGACATGACAAAAGAGAGGGCATGGGCTGGATGAAAATAGCGGGATAGATCAAAATTTTGCTTGACAAGCCGCCGCTTACTCGTTATACTATCAAGGCCGCTTTGAATGGGCCGAAAGCGCCGGCAGATCACAGACTTGACCTGCGGCCGCCCCCGTGAGCGAGTCCGTAAGTAAGGAAAGAGGTGCAACACCACATGCAGGCTATCATCGTTACCGGCGGTAAGCAGTACAACGTCTCCGAGGGCGACACGCTGTTTATCGAGAAGCTCCCCGTCGAGGCGGGCGACGACGTGACGTTCGACCAGGTCCTCGCCATCGTCGACGGCGAGAACACGAAGTTCGGCGCGCCGACCGTCACGGGCGCCAGCGTCGCGGCCAAAGTCGTGAAGAACGGCAAGGGCAAGAAGATCCGCGTCTTCAAGTATATCCCCAAGAAGGGCTATCGCAAGCGCCAGGGTCATCGCCAGCCCTACACGAAGGTCGAGATCGGCAAGATCAGCGTCTGATGACGACCGCTACATTCCTCACGGAGGGTTCGCGCATCACCGGCTTTGACGTCAAGGGCCACAGCGGCTACGCGGAGGCGGGCGAGGACATCGTCTGCGCCGCCGTCACCAGCGCCGTGCGTCTGACCGAAGCCACCATCAACGACGTGTTCGGCCTCGCGGCCAGCGTCAAGGTGCGCGACAAGTCCGGCTCGATCTCGCTGCGTCTCCCCGGCGGGCTGTCCGATCGGGACGAGCATGCCGTACAGGGGCTCCTGTCCGGTCTGATGCTCTACTTCTCGCAGCTGCACGACGAGTATCCGGACAACATCGAAGTTCTGGAAGCGTAAGGCTTCTGATTCTACAGAAAGGATGGCACCTATCATGCTGAACATCGGTCTTCAGTTCTTTGCTCATAAAAAAGGTATGGGCTCGACCAAGAACGGCCGCGATTCCAAGTCCAAGCGTCTTGGGCCCAAGCGCGCCGACGGTCAGTACGTCCTCGCGGGCAACATTCTCGTCCGCCAGCGCGGCACCCGCATCCATCCCGGCGTGAACGTCGGCATCGGCTCCGACGATACGCTCTACGCCAAGGAGAGCGGCGTGCTCCGTTTCGAGCGTCTCGGCAAGGATCGCAAGCAGGCTTGCGTCTACCCCGCCGAAGAGTAAAAAACCGCATAAAAAAGCCCTGTGGGAAGCCACAGGGCTTTTTTGCCGTCGTTTTTTCAATCGTTTCATTGACTTTCGACATGGACGGCGTTACAATATACGCGTCTTATTCTAACCTCGAAGGAGGACGAACCATGAAGCTAATCTGGAAAAAAGGCCTTGCTCTGCTGCTTTCGGTGGCGATGCTTCTGCCCAGCGCCGTGATCTCGGTCGGCGCGGAAGGCGACGTCTCGAACACGCCGATCACCGGCCAGTTTACCTATCCGCGCATGGGTGCGCTGTTTTCGGACGGCGGGCCCCGGACCGGAACAGACGTATATTACTATCGGGACAGTTGGTTTAACCTTAACCCAATCGCTGAAGGTGCTGAAGGTGATGCGGCGTGGGCAGCCGGCCTTTCCGATCTGGCCGTCCTGTCCATGCAGATGTCGTTGACCATCGGCGGCGAGGGCGAAAACTGGGCCCAGTATTCTGCCGCCCTGCTTCAAAAGCTGGGCTTTGAGGATATCGAGACCAACTACAACGCCGAAAATCCTCCGGCGGAGCTGG
>JAFSWC010000042.1 GCA_017444665.1 Oscillospiraceae bacterium | reverse complement strand
TAGTCGATGACTTCCTCGGCCACGTCGCAGATGGAGCCCATCGCGATGATGACGCGCTCGGCGTCGGGGGCGCCGTAGTAGTTGAACAGCTGGTAGTCGGTGCCGAGCTTGGCGTTGATCTTGCCCATGTACTCCTCGACGATCGCGGGGACCGCCTCGTAGTACTTGTTGGAGGCCTCGCGGTTCTGGAAGAAGATGTCGCCGTTCTCGTGGCTGCCGCGCATGACGGGGTGCTCGGAATTGAGCGCTCTCGAGCGGAAGGCCGCGACCGCGTCCATATCGACCATGTCCTTGAGATCCTCGTAATCCCAGACCTGGATCTTCTGCAGCTCATGGCTGGTGCGGAAGCCGTCGAAGAAGTTCAGGAACGGAACGCGGCCCTTGATGGCGGCCAGGTGCGCAACCGGAGAAAGATCCATGACTTCCTGCACGTTGCTCTCGGCCAGCATCGCAAAACCGGTCTGGCGGCAGGCCATGACGTCGCTGTGGTCGCCGAAGATGTTCAGAGTATGGCTGGCAAGGGTACGCGCGCTGACGTGGAACACGCCGGGCAGCAGTTCGCCCGCGATCTTGTACATGTTCGGGATCATCAGCAGCAGGCCCTGGGAAGCCGTGTAGGTGGTGGTCAGCGCGCCGGCGTTGAGGGAACCGTGAACAGCGCCGGCCGCACCGGATTCAGCCTGCATCTCCTGTACCTTGACGGTGGAGCCGAAGATGTTCTTGCGGCCCTGCGCCGACCACTGGTCGACATAGTCGGCCATCGGGCTGGACGGGGTGATGGGGTAAATCGCGGCGACTTCGGTAAACGCATAGGATACATGGGCGGCTGCGTTGTTGCCGTCCATCGTTTTGAAGTGTCTCATAACGATCATCTCTCCTCATACATAATTGCGTTTTGGGGATTTGCTCAACAGGTACAGTTTATCATTAATTTGTCAAAAAGGCAACATACACGACATGGTTTTTTTGACGGTTTTTTCTTCCGGCGGCGCGCGTTTTTCCCTTGCCGTCCGGCGTCTTGCGCCGCGGCGGCGGGAGAGGCAAAATTATGCTTGTGCTTTCCCGGCGGATGAGCTATAATATTAAAACGGTTTTCGCGGCAAATGCCGCGCAGAGGCCAACAGATGTGCGGAAAGGAGCATGACCGCCATGGTTAAAATCAAAAACGACAGCGGGGAGATCAGCATCACCAACGATGTCCTGACCTATCTTGCCGGCGACGCGGCCACCAGCTGCTTCGGCGTCAAGGGCATGGTCGCCTGCGCCAAGGAGGGCGGCCCCTGGCAGCTTTTGCGCAGAGAGTCGATGTCCAAGGGCGTCGTCGTCCACAACGACGGCGAGGGCAGCGTCTCGCTGGAGCTGCATATCGGCGTCGATTACGGCGTAAACTTCAGCGCCGTGGCGCGCAGCATCATGAAGGACGCCAGCTACAAGCTTGAACAGTCCACCGGCGTCCCCGTGAAAAAAGTGGACGTGTATATAGATACCATCATCAGATAAAGGTTGGGTGTATTCCCATGAATAATTATATCGACGCCGCCGCATTCGGCGAAATGATCCTCTGCGCCGATGCGGCGCTGCATGCCAACATGCAGGCCATCAATGAACTGAACGTTTTCCCCGTGCCGGACGGCGACACGGGCACCAACATGGGCCTTACGCTCAACAACGCGGCGACCGAGCTGCGCAAAAAGAGCTTTTCCACGATCGACGAGGCGGCCTCCTGCGTCGCCTCTGCGCTGCTGCGCGGGGCGCGCGGCAACTCCGGCGTGATCCTCTCGCTGCTGTTCCGCGGCATTTCCCGCCGTCTCAAGGGACTTGAAACCGCCGGCGCGGAGGAGTTTACCGCCGCAATGAACGAGGGTGTGGACGCCGCCTACAAGGCCGTCATGAAGCCCGCCGAGGGCACGATTTTGACCGTTTCGCGTCTCGCTTCCGCCGCCGCGGCCCAGGCCGCGGGCTCCGGCTCGGATCTGGAGACCTGCCTTGTCTGCGCGATCCGCGTGGGCGACAAAGCGCTGGAGGATACCGTCAACCAGAACCCCGTGCTGAAAAAGGCCGGCGTCGTGGACGCGGGCGGCATGGGCTATCTGGTGATTTTAAAAGCGATGCTCGCCTCTCTGCGCGGGGAGATCTCCTCCGCCGACTCCGCCGTTTCCTACGACGCTGCCGAGGACAGCGTTGTCTTTGAGGACGGCAAGGTAGACGTCCCCGAGAAGAACATCTTTGACACGGTGTATATCGTGCGCAAATCGAGCTTTGACGTCAACCTGACCCCGCTGCGGCTGTATCTCGATTCGATCGGCGACAGCCTTGTCATCAGCGACGACGACGAGATCTTCAAGGTCCACGTCCATACCGACATCCCCGGCCAGGCGCTGACCGAAAGCCAGAAGTACGGCGCGCTGGAGCTGGCGAAGATCGAGAACATGCGCACACAGGCGCTCGACAAGCTGGCCGGACGCAAGGCGCAGTCCACCGACGACCTTGAAGCCGTGGACAAGGAGCTTGACGAGCTGGCCGAGAAGCAGAAAAACGGCCAGGCCGAGCCGGAGAACGACTTTGCCGCCCCGGCAAAGGATTACGGCGTCGTCACCGTCTGCGCGGGCGACGGCATGGCCGCGCTGTTCCGCGATTTGGGCGCCGACGGCATCGTGACCGGCGGCCAGACGATGAACCCCTCGACCGAGGACATCCTCCGCGAGATCGACCGCACCCCCGCCTCGACCGTGTTTGTGTTCCCGAACAACAAGAACATCATCATGGCGGCCGAGCAGACCGTGCCGCTCGCCGCGGAAAAGGGCAAAAAGGTTGTCGTCATCCCGACCAAGACCGTGCCGCAGGGCGTGAGCGCGCTTTTGAGCTTCAATGTGGACGAGCAGCCCGAGCAGCTTGTCGCCGACATGACGGCTGCGGCCGGCAACGTGCACACCGCGATGGTGACCTATGCCGCGCGCGACAGCGAATTTGACGGTCACAGCATCCATGCGGGCGAATACCTGGCGCTGCTGGACGGCGCGCTGCTGGGCAGCTATTCCTCGATCCCAACGCTGTTCAAAGAGCTGAACTGGGCCATCAACGACTTCTCGCCGGAGTTCATCACCGTCTATTACGGCGCGGACGTGGCCGAGGCGGACGCCAACGAGGCGGCCGGGACGATCACGGGCTGCTTCCCCGACGCGGAGGTCAGCGTGGTCAACGGCGGCCAGCCGGTATATTACTATATGATCTCGGTGGAATAAGCCGGGCACAGAGAAAAAAAGATCTCCGTTCACAGGAACGGAGATCTTTTTTGTTCAATATTGGCCGTAGTCGCCGCACCAGCCGCACTCCCAGTACGAGCCGTGGTCGATGATCGGGCTGCCGCAGCGGGGACAGCGCCGAAAGCGCGCGCGGGGCCGGGCTGCGCCGTTTCCCGTTCCCTTTTCGCCGCCGCCGCGGGAGGCAAGCAGCAGGATCGGCAGCGCGATCACGCCGATGACAACAAGGATCAGCGCTTCCATGGCCGCTTACTCCAGCTTGACACTGATCAGCACCGGGTTGTGGTCGGCGTTTTCAAAGCCGAGATCAAGACCCTTAACGCTCTCAACCGTGACGTTGGGCGAGACGATGAAGCCGTCGATCACATAGTACTGGGTGTTTACGGTATCGGACGGATCATAGGGCTGGTTGAGCAGCCGGCAGCTGGGCACGGCGAGGTCAAAGAGATAGCGGAAGCCCTCGGGCAGGCTTTCCTCCTCAAGCAGGCCGGGCGTCCAAAGCTCCGGATGCGCATTGGGATAGGCGTCCAGACCGCCGGGAAAGACCTGGTTGAAGTCGCCGCCGGCGATGACGTAATTGCCTTTGAGATACTCGTCCTCCAGAAAGCCCATCAGCTGACGGGTTTGGGCGATCTTGCCCTCGCCGCTGTCATAGGCCTCGAGATGCAGGTTGACCAGCACCAGCTGCTTGTCGCTGCCCTCGACGGGCAGATAGCTTACCAGCAGACAGCGCTTTAAGTTCGCGATGCGCAGCGGCCAGGAGAAGGGGCAGGGAAGCGAGTGCCGCTCGGCCCGCGCGATCTGCAGGTCGTCCGTCATCGTGAAAAGACCGCTGTGGACCTTGCCGATCGGCGGCACGGGGACGGGAACAAAGGGGCAGGAATAGTTCAGCGCAAAGGTTTCGCAGGACATGCCGTCGCTGAGAAAGCTGCGCTCGTCGAAGCTGTAGGTGCGCGAGGAATTGACGTCCACCTCCTGCAGCAGGACAAGGTCGGCGCCGGTCTGATCGATCGAGGCGGAGATGCCGGCGAGATAGCGCCGCACGGTGTCGCGGCTGTCGGGCTTTGAGCGTGTGCCGCCGTCCATAAAGAAGTCTTCGGCCTTGCCGAGACCGGCGTAGCCGACATTCCAGCTCAGCACCTTGAGCGTTTCGCCGGGCTTGATCGTGTCGACGTCGCCGGCACGCACGGGCTTGACCTCTTCGATAGAGGAGGGGCTGAACTCCGTCGCCGACAGCCAGCCGAGCAGGCCGCCGACGCCGAGGACGACCACGAGAACGAGGATCAGCAGGATCTTCAGAAACTTTTTCATGCGAAAAGCCTCCTGTGTTCGTTATAAAACAAGTATAGCATCTTTCCTTCTCCCATTCAAGGGAAAACGCGGGCCGTACAAACGCACGGCCCGCAAAGCGGCTTTATCGTTTTCCGTCGTTCCGCTCGATCTGCGGGACGTCCGGCGGTTCGGGCTTGGGGATCTCTGCCCGCTCCGGCTCAAAGCCGGGGATGTACTCGTTCCGGAAGAAGATCTGCAGGAAGTTGTAAAGACCCATATTCCAGGACGAATAGTTGTGGGAGGTCTTTTCCGTGGCGAGAAAGAGGATATTCTTTCCGTCCTCAAAGCAGTCGCACAGCTCGACAAGGTCCCGGATGCGGTTCCGATATGCCATCCAGCCCACCGCCCGTTTGCCGTCGCCGGCATAGAGGAAACGGACCGGATTCGTTTCGCCGATGCCGGCGTTGATCTGCTCGATTGTCTCCTCGTCATGCTGAAAACCGCCGGACAGCAGCCCCCAGTAGGAGAACAGATCCGTGCAGCCCGGAAGGAGCTGCCAGCCGAGCATCGCGCCGAAGGACGCGCCGCCGTAGGCAAAATGCTCCGGCGCGGGACGAACGAACCCGTTTTCGTCGACCGAGGCGTAAGTCGAGTAGTTTTCAGCCAGGAAGGGAAGAATATAATAACGGAGATTCTGTTCGAGATAGACCGCGCTTTCCGCGGGCTGGCCGTGGAGATAATACTCCGTTACCACGACGATCAGCGGCTCGATGTATCCGTTTGCGATCAGACCGTCGAGCATGTCCGCGCCCTGGATGCGGCCGAGCTGGACGTTGAATTTGTTGTCCCGCTCCAGCCAGTAATGCGCGTTGTGCCCCACGCCCGGCGTCAGGATCAGCACGTTATACTGCTGCGCCGGGTCGTAGCCGTACGGCGTGTAGACCACAAAGTCCAGCATTCGCCGGCCCTCGTAGGTCCTGGTGTTGCGCGCGCCGGGCTCGATCTCTCCGCCGAGGCGCGGCATATGATAGGCCTCGAGCTTTCCCTTTTCCTTCGTGGGCACGGCCGCCGCGCCTGGAAATTCCGCCATCTTGTAGATATAATCCGGCTCTCTGCCGCAGTAGCGGCAGACGCCGTTGACATAGCTGTGGGCTACTTCAAGTCCGCACACGAGACAATGACCCGTCTCGTAATCGTGCTTCTTGTGGTCACAAACCGTGCCGCAGTTTGCACAGCGGCCGTCCTCCCACCTGTGCGAGCAGAAAATGCCGCAGACGGTACAGGTTCCACCCTCCCAGTCATGCTCGCAGACCTCTCCGCAGATCCGACAGACGCCCCGCTGCCATTCATGGACATGCGGCGTTTCGGCCGGCTCCGGCACGGCCGTCGGCTCTTCCTCCGGCAAAGGGAGCTCGCGCTCCGCCGTCTCCTGCGCGCCGCAGGCGCAAAGGGGAAGCAGCAGCGCCAGCGCCGTCAGCAGCCAGAGCGCTTTGGTAATCTTTCTGTGCATGTATGTTCCTCTTATCGGACAATCGCGGGACTGTCCGTTCTTTCAAGAAGATAGTCGATCGAAACGTTGAAATAGTCCGCAAGGGCGATGAGCGTTTTGTAATCCGCTTCGCGCGTGCCGGACTCGTAGCGGCTGACGCTGTTCTGCGTCAGGCCCAGATCCATGGCAAGCTTCAGTTGGGATATGGCGCGTTTTTCACGCAGTTCCTTTAATCGGCGCATCGCTTTTTTCCCCTTTCTTTCGCGTTTCAGCATACCAAAACGGAATACTTGAAAAATCCCGCTTTGGTATATTTCATCCGTCTTTGCGTTTTTATCCCCGCTTTTTGTGCATAAATTACACAGAAATGGATAAAAAAACAACCGCAGATAACTCTGCGGCTGTTTTGCCTTTATGTCTGTATTCTCTTATTTCTGTCGCTTCGGAAGGGGGTGCTTTTTCCCGTCCGGCGTTACGATCCGCGTGTTTTCCAGCACCGCGATCGTACTTGCGCGCCATTCGGCGATGTATTCCCTCCGCAGCGTCTCGCGCTCGGTCTTTTCCTCCTGCGTCAGCTCCCGCCGGCGCGAGAGGGCGGTAAGCGCGTTGATGCGCGCAATCTTTCCCTTTTCCATCCTCGTTCCTCACTCGATCGTGCCGAGCTCGTCAAGCGTCAGCTCAAAGGCGGGGATGAAGTTGTCGAGGAAATACCGCACTTCGGGAAGCGCGCTCTCCTCCAGCACCGCGCGCGTCTGCTTTTCGGCCAGCAGAAACTCGTCGTTGCCGGCCTTGCGCTCTTCGATGCATTTGATATAGGCCGACAGCTTGTCCGCTGCTTTGACGAGATCGTAGCAGCGCTTTGCGCGCTCGCCGGTCATCACGTCGCCGAAGGCGGCGCGCAGCTCTTCGGGCAGCGTGGCCAGCAGCTTGTCGCAGGCAAGCTGCTCGATCCGGGCGTAGGCGTCGCGGATCTCGCGGCTGTGATATTTGATCGGCGTGGGCAGGTCGCCCGTCAGGATCTCGGAACTGTCGTGGTAAAGCGCGACGGCGGCGTATTCCTCCGGCACGCAGTCGACGCCGAAAACGTCGCGTCGGATCACGCCCAGCGCGTGCGCCAGGACGGCGACCATATGGCTGTGTTCCTGGATGTTTTCGTCAAGCGCGTTGCGCATCAGGCTCCAGCGCGTGATGTAGCGCATGCGCGAGAGATAGGCAAAAAAAGAATAGTCCATGCTCGTCTCCTGTTTGAAAAGCTGTTTGTGCGATCATATCATATCCGCCGCGCCTTTTCAATCCCGGGAAAGGGACAGAGCGCGGGAGACTTCTTTTGAAAGAAGGCCGCGCTCTGTACTTTGTCCTTGTGCGGAAAACGGATCAGCCTTCCTCCGCCGCGTGGATCTCCACGATGGCCTCGGAAGTGGTCTTGGTGATGCCGCCGTCGTCGGTGATGACGCAGCGATACGTGCCCGCGGCATCCTGCGTGATGCCCTGGGCCCACAGGATCGTCGTGTACTCCCGGTCGGCCTGGTTGAACTGGTTTTCCAGGCGCAGACCGTACTGCTCGTTGGTCGTGGCGTCGCCGGTAAAGACGATCGACACCCAGCCGCCGGTGGCCTCATTGTAGCGCTGCCAGTCAAAGGCCGTATCCACGTTCAGATTGCCCTTGGCGCGTACGATGAACATCTGGTTATACTTGCCCTCGTCCACGGGGCCGGCAAGCGGCGTGAGATCCTTCGTGATCGAGATCGACTGGCTCGCGACCTGCTCGTAAGCGTCGGACTGGACCGTCGCCAGCGTGGCGTCAAGCTGGTCGAGGCGGTCATTGGTCGCGCTGACGGACGCATTCACCGAACTGAGACTGTCCGTCACCGCCTTGTTCAGCCCCGCGACGCCGCCGCGCAGCGACATCAGCATCAGCAGACATACCACACTTAAAAGAAAACTGAGCAGAGACAGCACGAACGCAGGGGTGAAAAACCCCTTTTCAGCCTTCACGGGAGCGGGCGCTTCCTCCTCTTCGGCCTGTTCCTTTGCACGGAACAGATCCGCGGCGGGGTGCTTCCCGGACAGCGTGACCGGGATCGGGCTGTCGTCCTCCGCCGTCTCGGCAGACTGAGCGGCGACGGGCTCGATCGCGCTTCCGCAGAAGGGGCAGACGCGGACGTCGTCGTCAACGCTTCTGCCGCAATTCAGACAGATCATAGGCACCTCCTTGTTATACAGAATATACCATAATGGTATATCATGCAGTATTGTACCACACTTTCCCCATTTCGTCAAATACCATGCGACTTTTTTCGACTCGTTCCCCCACTGTACGACCCTTTTTCCTAAAAAAAGTTTGTCGGCAAGATAAAAATATTGCAATTCCGTGGGTGCGGTGATAAAATCCGAATTTGTGTTAATTCTGTTTCAAGAGAGTGAAAGACTATGGATAAACTGAGAAACGTCGCCATCATCGCGCACGTCGACCCCGGCAAGACCACGCTCGTCGACGAGATGCTCAAGCAGTCGGGCGTCTACCGCGAAAACCAGGAGGTCGTCGACCGTGTCATGGACTCGAACGACCTTGAGCGTGAGCGCGGCATCACGATCATGGCCAAGAATACCGCCGTGTGGTACGGCGACACGAAGATCAACATCGTCGACACCCCGGGCCACGCCGATTTCGGCGGCGAGGTGGAGCGCATCCTGAAGATGGTCAACGGCGTCATCCTGCTGGTCGACGCGGCGGAGGGCCCCATGCCCCAGACCCGCTTCGTGTTAAGCCGCGCGCTGGAGCTCGGCCACCGGGTCATCGTCGTCGTCAACAAGATCGACCGCCCCGACCAGCGCATCCACGAGGTCATCGACGAGGTGCTTGAGCTGCTGATGGATCTCGACGCCACGGACGAGCAGCTGGATTCTCCGATGCTGTTCTGCTCTGGCCGCAACGGCACGGCCAGCTATTCTCCCGACGTCATCGGCACGGATCTCAAGCCGCTGTTCGAGACGATCCTGGAGTATATCCCCGCCCCGGAGATGGACGAGGAGGCGCCGTTCCAGATGCTGGTGAGCAGCATCGACTATAATGAATACGTCGGCCGGATCGCCATCGGCCGCATCGAGCGCGGACGGATCGTGCAGAACCAGGAGATCGAGGTCTGCAACTTCCACAGCCCCGACGAGCCGCCGATGAAGGCAAAGGCTGTTTCGCTTTACCAGTTTGACGGTTTATGCCGCGTTCCCGTCACCGAGGCGGGCGCGGGCAACATCATCGCGATGAGCGGCATCGGCGACATCACGATCGGCGACACGATCTGCGCGAAGGGCTTCGCCGAGCCGATCGAGTTCGTCAAAATCGGCGCGCCGACGCTGGAAATGACCTTTTCGGTCAACGACAGCCCCTTCGCCGGGCAGGAGGGCAAATTCGTCACCTCCCGCCAGATCAGCGAGCGGCTGCGGCGCGAGACGCTCAAGGACGTGTCGCTGCGCGTCAGCGACGTCGAGGGCAGCACGGACAGCTTCAACGTCGCCGGCCGCGGCGAGATGAGCCTTTCGATCCTCATCGAGACCATGCGCCGCGAGGGCTACGAGTTCCAGGTCTCGCCGCCGCGCGTGCTCTACCGCGAGATCGACGGCAAAAAGTGCGAGCCGATCGAGCGCGTCGTCGTCGACGTCCCGCAGGATTCGATGGGCGCGGTGATGGAAAAGCTCGGCGCGCGCAAGGGCGAGTTCGTACAGATGAACCCCGTCGGCAGCCGCGTCAAGCTGGAGTTCCTCGTGCCCTCCCGCGGCCTGTTCGGCTATCGCAACGAATTTCTGACCGACACCAAGGGCGAGGGCATCCTCGCGAGCGTCTTTGACAGCTACGCCCCCTACAAGGGCGACATCGCGAGGCGTGCGACGGGCTCGCTGATCGCCTTTGAAACCGGCGAGGCCGTGGCCTACGGCATCTGGAACGCGCAGGAGCGCGGCGCGATGTTCATCACCCCCGGCACCAAGGTGTACGGCGGCATGGTCATCGGCGTGTCGGGCAAGAGCGACGACGTGCCGGTCAACGTCTGCCGCACCAAGCATCTGACCAACACCCGCGCATCCGGTTCGGACGAGGCGCTGCGCCTGGTGCCGCCCAAGCAGCTTTCGCTCGAGCAGTGTCTGGAGTTCCTCGCGGACGACGAGCTGCTGGAGGTCACGCCGAAAAACCTGCGTCTGCGCAAGCGCATCCTCGATCACAGCCTGCGCATGAAGATGCTGATGCGGGGGAAATGAGTTTTTCGTTTTAGAGCTTGTTTTTTAGAGAGGGCGGGCGGCTTTCAGCCGTCCGCCCTTTTCGCGTCTCCCGTCTCCTAAAAACCAAAAACTAAAAACTAAAACGCTTGACCTTTTTCGTTCTTCTGTTAGAATAAACAGGGTTAGACCTTTTCAATAACAAACAGGAGTTGATCGCCATGAGCTTTGACCATATCAAACAGCAGGATCCCGCCGTTTACGCGTCCATGATGAGCGAGCTGCAGCGTCAGCGCGATTATATCGAGCTGATCGCCTCGGAGAACTTTGTCAGCCTCGCCGTGATGGAGGCGATGGGCAGCCACCTGACCAACAAATACGCCGAGGGTTATCCCCGCGCGCGCTACTACGGCGGATGCCGCTTCGTCGACGAGGTCGAGCAGCTTGCCATCGACCGTGCCGTCGCGCTCTTCGGCGCCGAGCACGCCAACGTCCAGCCGCACTCCGGCTCGCAGGCGAACGCCGCGGTGTACCTGGCCCTCTTAAAGCCGGGCGACACGATCCTGGGCATGGATCTCAGCCACGGCGGCCACCTGACCCACGGCTCTCGTGCCTCCTTCTCCGGCAAGCTGTACCATGCCGAGTTCTACGGCGTGGACAAGGAGACCGAGACGATCGACTATGAGGCCATGGCGCGCAAGGCCGAGGAGGTCAGGCCGAAGCTGATCATCGCCGGTGCCAGCGCCTATCCGCGCTTTATCGACTATAAGCGCATGCGCGAGATCGCCGACAGCGTCGGCGCGTATCTGATGGTCGACATGGCGCACGTGGCCGGCCTTGTCGCGGCAGGGGAGCATCCCTCGCCCGTGCCCTATGCCCACGTCGTCACCACGACGACCCACAAGACGCTGCGCGGCCCGCGCGGCGCGCTGATCCTCTGCACGGACGAGCTTGGCAAAAAGATTGACAGCGCGGTCTTCCCCGGCTCGCAGGGCGGCCCGCTCGAGCATATCATCGCGGCCAAGGCCGTCTGCTTCGGCGAGGCGCTGACGGAAGAGTTCCGTTCCTATCAGCACCAGACCGTGCTCAACGCCAGGGCGCTGGCCAAGTCCCTTTCCGAACACGGCGTGCGCCTGGTCTCCGGAGGGACGGACAACCACATGATGCTGGCCGACGTCTCTGTCTGCGGGCAGACCGGCGCGGCGATGCAGGAGCTTCTGGAGCAGGCCAACATCACCGCCAACAAGAACACCATCCCCTTCGACCCGCTGGGCGTCAAGGTGACCTCCGGCATGCGCTTCGGCACGCCGGCCGTCACGACCCGCGGCATGAAGGAGGCGGAGATGCTTGAGATCGGCGAGATGATCTCGCGCGTGATCCTCGGCGGCGAGGAAGCCGTTCCGGCGGTGCGCGAACAGACGCTGGCGCTCTGCGCGCGCTTCCCGCTGTACCCGGAGCTTGGTTAGTTTTTAGCTTTTAGTTTTTGGTTTTTAGAGGACGGGAGACGCGAAGAGGCGGGCGGCTTTGCCGCCCGCTTTTTCGAAAAAACGAAAAACGAAAAAATCTTGACTTCCCGCGCCTTTCATGGTAGACTTGCAAAGTCCGCGCCCGTGTTCTGCGCTTCGGGGTCTGCCGCCATCCGCGGTGTCCTTTCCTCCCGAGGCTCCGGCACTGGGTATAGCGATAATAAGAAAGGAGTTTTTCCCATGATCACCAAGGAAAAGAAAACCAACGTCATCAACGCCAACGCCACGCACGAGAACGACACCGGCTCGCCCGAGGTTCAGGTCGCCATCTGGACCGAGCGTATCCG
>JAFSWC010000041.1 GCA_017444665.1 Oscillospiraceae bacterium | reverse complement strand
GTGATAGGCGTTCCACCACTGGCTGTAATCCGCGTTGTACATGGCGATCTGCTGGTTATAGCGCGCGGCCTCCGCGTTGGCCGCGGCGATCATGGCGATCAGATAATGGGTATAGACCCCCTCGCCGTAGGGGAAGGGGATGAGCAGCTCCTCCTCGCCGCTTTCATAGGGCGCAAAGCCATCCTCCCCGTCATAGTCCTCGTGTGTCAGCAGGACCTCCGCCCTGACCTTCCCGTCAAGAGCGGACAGCCAGCGCAGCTTTTCCTGGCGCGAATAGCTGTTCGGCTCCTTCAGATCCACGGCTGCAATGATGTCATTTACGGTCATGAGCGCCTCCCGCGGCTTATTCCGCCGGCGTTTTCAGCGCGTCACGCGCCGCGTACATGGCTTCCTCGGCCGCGCGGGCGCGTTCGATCTCGGCGGCGGCCTCAGGCGGGACGGTGCTCGACTTGCCGCGCGGCAGAACGTAGTTCGTGCCGTTGACGGCGGCATAGAAATTGGGATCCTGGTTTGCCGCGTTGCGCGGGATGAAGATCTCCACTCCTTCGCGTTTGTTCATCGTTTCATCCTCCTCCGGCCGTCAGTTGGTTTCGTCGCTCGCGCTGTACGAGCTGCAGCTCATCACGCGCAGCAGACGCTCGGGGTACAGGATCGTCGCGCCGTTGGTCTCAAACTTGTAGCCGATCGTCGAGAACTGGTTCAGCGGGCCGCCGATCTCGCCCTTGTCGTGGATGATCATCTCCAGCGCGCCGCCCTCGGGGTCGATGATGCCGAAGGCGTCCTTGCCGAAGAAATAGGTGGCGTAGGTCACGCCGTCCTGCGCGTTTTTATAGGTGTCGCCGCCCAGCACCGGGGCAAAGACGTCCTCGATGAAGCGCACGCCGTGCAGCTCGCCGATCTCGCCGTTGAACAGCTCGTCGGGGGCGGCGTACTTGTGCGCCTCGATCCAGCCGTCGCACTCGCGCAGGTCGTGCGCCACGCTGGGGTGGATGACTGCGTAATAGCGGCCGTTCAGGCGCGGCACGCGGTTTTTCTTCAGGATCGTCGCGGCCTTGTTGACCATGGCCGGCGTCAGCACCGAGCGGCCGGTGGCGTTGTCAAGCATCGTCGCGCAGCTCGTCGGGGTCGAGACGAAAGCGCCGTCCTTGACGTTGTCGCAGTACAGCACGTTGGCGTTGGTCAGCAGCGCGTCGCGGATCAGCTTCTCTTGCGTCTGGGCGGCGGAGGCGCCCATCTCCTCGGTCGCGCCCAGGATCACGTCGTCATAAGCTCTCAGCTCGAGACGGTCGGTGATGGCCGTATAGGTGCCGTACTGGGAGATCGCGCCGGTGATCGCGCTCACGCCGAACTTCTGCCCGGTGGGGATCACGCCCTCGGTCAGCTGGCTTGCGGGAGAAAAGGTGTTCCACTTGCGCCATTCCACCGTGCCCTTGTGGTTGGCCGGCAGAGGCTGGCGCTTGGCAAACTGGGCGTAGATCTGCTCCACGCGCGCGTTTTCCAGCAGCTCGGAATCGTAAAAGTCCTTCATCTCGGCCGAAAGCGTGTTCGTGCCGGAGAAGGCGGTCGTCTCGCCGGTAGAGGCGTTGACGTAGTTGCCGGTCGCGTTCACAAGCGTGCCCGCGTCGGCGAAAAACTGAAGATCAAACAGATGTTCCATACTTCCTCCTTGAAAATGTGGTCGTTTCGGGCGTCTCAGCCCCCGGCGGGCAGATGGCCGCCCTGCGCGCCGGCGGCGTAGATCCGCCGGCGCAGCGCCTCTCGTTGTCCCTTGCTCATCTCGCGGTGGCTCATTGCGTAAGGCAGCGCGGCCTGCGCGCCGTTTTCCTGCGGCCGGGCCGCTCCGGCGCTTACCGCCGCGCTCAGCGCCTCGGCTGTACGCCGGGCCACGGCCTCCGCTTCCCGCAGACGATAGTCCGGGTGCACGGCGTAATAGGCCTGTTCCAGGCTGACCTGCGAGCCGGGCCGGGTCAGCTCGGCAAAGGCGTCGCCCTGCAGCTCGCGCATCAGGTCGAAATCCGGCACGCGGCGGCGCAGCTCCTCGGCCGCGCCCACGAGCGCGGAAAAATGCGACGCCGCCTCGCTGCGGCGCAGCGCCGCGGAAAGGGCGCGGCGGCGTTCCCCGGTCTCCCGGGCAAGGCGGCGCTCTCCGCTCTCCGCCTCGCCTGCGCTCTCGCGCTGCTCGTAGCGGCGCAGCTTTTCCTGCGCGCCCTTCAGCCGCTTCTGCACAATGCTCTGCACCTCGGCGTCAAATTCGGCGCGATAATCCTCGCGCACCTCCGCCCAGCTCCTGCGCGCCGCCGTCTGCGGCGATGAGTCTGTCTGCTGCCCGGCGTCGGCAGCGCTTACGCCCGCGGCGGGATCTCCGGCGGCTGTTGCTGCGCCGTCCGCGAAAAATTGAAGATCCGTCCGATGTTGCATGTCGATCATGGATGCCTCCGTTCCTTTCTGTGGGTATGGCCCACGGCTCCCAAGAATCAAAAGGGGAGAGCCCCTTTTCTTGCAAAGTTAGACTTGATTTTGAGATTGTTCTTTGATATATTAAAATGGGTTTGTATATGCTTTCATAACACTGAATGATAGACTGCCCCCAAAACACATTGCGCGGGAGGGGTTGACAGACATAAAAAGAAGTGATATCTTTATTCCCCTGCCCGGGAGAGATTCGTTAATAGTGCCCTGTTTGTTATGCACGGGGGATTAACTTGCGCGTCTCCCCCGGGCTGTTTCGTCATGGATGATAGCTGTCACGCCTCACAGAATTTGTAAATACGTATCAGCCTTCGTGGAGATATAGCTTAGCCAAAAACTCCTAATCTGATCTTCATTCAGTTTCTATTTTTCGCCTGTGCCTGTTACGGTACGCACAACAGCCGGAAATTCAGAAACGAATTGGGCAATATCCGGATCGCTGCCTGTGTATTTTTCTGCTCCGAGCATGTCCAACGCAGCGATGGCATACCAGCCGACCTGCCGTCCAAGCATCCAGACAGTATTGCTCTTTAAGCTGCGTAGGAGTTTAATAGTTTCCTCGTCACACATGTTTTTTGAGGCAGCAAAAATGATTCCATTCATTCTGTACCAGGCTCCATCACGCTTGAGATTGCTTATTATTTCTTTGCGTTCCAAGGATCTCCAGCCTCCTTCATTACGACCGAAATCGTCAGTACCACATAATGGTCTTTTGCTTTGGCGGTTCTGCCCCGTGAAGACTTTCATAATACCTTCTTATGAAATTGATATGAGATCTGCAGTGTTCATAGCCGCGGGGATAGCAAAACGATTCAAATTCATGCGTTTCTAAAGAATACGCAAGTCTCACAGCCTCTTCACAGTCTTCAAGGTAGGCGTCACAGAATATAAAAGTGTTAGTCTTTTGGATGTTTTTCAAGCGAACCATAATATTCATCTGCCTCCGTATTATAGTTAAATTCTTTAGACGCCTTGATATGTGCCTCTTCTTGGGATAGACCCTCAAGCATCAGCTGCCGTTCCAAAAGCTCATGATATAACAGGGTAATATCGTGCGGCTTAATATTTTTTCCGTCGATAAGTCGTTGCCAGGATTGCGCCATTTCGTAGCTCGGAAAGAAACGAATATCGGAATCGGCAAGCTCCACGACAAGCTTTTCGACGATGTCGTCTGCAACTGGTGGAGGAATTAAGGTGTTAGCTTAGTGAAAATCTACCGATCTAAACGCGACTAGTTTTCGATGATTCCTCGCTTACGCAGACGTTCTGCACGATTCTTTTCTGCATAAAAGAATCGCTTAAAGGCGGCCGATGCGTGCTCCTCTATGATCTCCTCAATCGTTTTATCCTCGCTTTCAATATAAAGCTGTGCAAGTTTATAGTTTTCCTCTCGCAATTTGTCAGGGATATAGGATTCCATTTTATGATTCCTCCTTAATGATTTCCCAGATTACCTTGGATAGCCGGGTTATACTTCTGAGGCGTGTTCCTGAATCACCTTCAGTGACCACTTTCCATTCGGCCGCGTAGGAGAGACGATTCCGATGACGGAAAATAATTGCCTGTTGAAAGAAATGGAATCGCCCACAGAGAAAACCATCGATTGATCATCGGGAATAAGAAACAGCCCGAATGATGTTTTATGAATTGTCCCGGTAACAGCTTTCGTCATAACTTTCCCCTCTCACTTGCTCAAAGAGTTTCTCCCATTGAGCAAGATTTCGTACGATATCCGCAACATCACTCTCGTCAAGCTTCAGCACATCTTTGTTCTCGAGCAGGAGCTTGTTAGCCTCAATTTCGCGAGCGTATAATTCGACAGGATCTGTGCTGTCTAGCTCACCATATTTCCTTGCCTGTGCTAAATGTATTATCTCTTCATAAAGAGTTCCTCGGCTAGGTGTTTTACCAATGTGTGTAATCCGCCCGTTTGAATATGTGCCCTCAGCACCGAAAGACATCATATACCGAAGGTCGTCTCCAGACTCGGCTGCAAATACTTCAATGCCTTGAGAATTTAGAATCTCCTTTAAATGAATGTATTCATGATTGGGCATTGGATTCAATACTTCGCCTCGATCAGATATCTTTGTAAATATTATAGCTCGAGAGCTTCGGCGTTGTAAAGCGCTGACAATCTCTGAATTACTCTCTTGAGCGTTGTTCGCCCTCTGCTTATCCGCCGTCCCGTCCGGGGCGGCGTTTTTGCCGTTCTCCGGAGGAAGCAGACCTTTGCGCTCGAGGATATTAAAGTATTCCGCTTCGTTTGCCCGGTATTCCGGGCTTGCCTCGGTGCGCTGCCCGGCCACGGTGCTTGCCCCGGAGGCAAGCGTGCTGATCGCCGCTCCGATCAGATAATCGTACAGCAGCTCCGCCGGCTCAAGCTGCCGGTACAGCTCGCCAAGACTCTCGTTCCGATAAGTCGCCTCGGCCAGAGGGCTTAGCAGATCGGAGACGACCTCCTCCGCACCCTCTCCGGCGGCGCCGGCAAGAAAGCGCAGCATACTCCGCCCGGTATCGGACTCGGCCAGCTCCACGACAAGCTTTTCGACGATGTCGTCTGCGGCTCCGGTGCCGTAGATCTTCGCCACGCCGTCGAACAGCATTTCACTGGCTACCTCGATCGCCGCGGAGGTCAGCCCGTAAGCGGCTTGCTGTTCCGGCGTCGCCCCGGCACGGCGCGCCGTCCCCACGCTTTGCCCGTACACGCGCGCGGCCAAGGGGATGAGGGCGCTGCCGCCCGTCACCGTGGCGAGACCTGCGTCAAAACCAGCTTCCAAAACGCCCTTGGCGACGTCGACGCCCATCTCCCCGACGGTGCTCTTGCCTTCCTTGGCGCGGCGGAGCACGGCCGCGGCGTCGTTGTCCAGACGGTCGGCAATGGCGTCAATGCTGCTCCAATATTCTTTCGCCTCGGCACTCTCATAGGCGTCGATCTTGGCCTGCCGCATAGCGTTTGGATCATTCCCGAGCATCCAATCGGTCAGAAATTCGTTTTCGGAATAAGAATAGGCGTCGGCCTTGGCCATGAGCTGTCCGAGATTGGAAACAAGGTTAACGCCTGCTCCGGCGATCCCTTTCGCGGTGCCCTCTACAACATCGCGGCCGGTGTCCGCGCCTGTCCCGCTGCGCACACCGTTTCCGGCGGCAAGATCACCCTCGCGCAGCATGGCAAGCAGTTCCTGCCGCTGCCGTTCGGCGGCGTTCGCCTGCTCCTCGTTTATTTCCCAGCCGGACTGCATGTCAAGCTGCTCCAGCGCGGAGATCAGCTCAGATCTGCCCTCCCACTCGATTGGTTTCCTTGCCGCTTCAAATCTTGCATTTGCCTCACGGATCGCCCGCGCGTTTTCAATTTGCCGCCGCGTTTCCTCGACCTGCTGTACGACCGGGACACCTATGCCCGCAACGCCTCTTCCGGCTTGCGTGGCCGCCGTGCCGAGCAGATCCCACGTGTGATTCCAAATGTCTGCTCTTGCCGCATCCCTCTGATGCCTGCGCTGTTCATAGACGGAGACTTCGCCAAAGCTGCCGTGGCTACCGCCATGCAGCGTGCCGCTTGAGTTGTAATGCATGCTCGATGTGACCGAAGCGTCGGCGGATAATGGCGTTTTCTCTTCTGCGGAACCCGGAGATGTTGCAGGCTTGACAGTTTGCTGTTCTTCTGTTTGCGCCTTTTTCAAGGCGAGGCTCTGCGCTGCCGCGCTTCCCCTTTTGCGAGAGTGGG
This sequence comes from Oscillospiraceae bacterium, assembly GCA_017444665.1. Taxonomy (GTDB): domain Bacteria; phylum Bacillota; class Clostridia; order Oscillospirales; family Oscillospiraceae; genus Limivicinus. The sequence continues at coordinate 21,489 of JAFSWC010000041.1, read as the reverse complement.
GCGGCTGCGTTTTAAGTTTTTGCTTTTCTGCCGGCTGCCGCGCTTTTGCAAGCCCGGATGAAAGAGAAGCCTTCCGTGTTCCCATCTTTTTCTCCCTTTCCTCCCGGATCTGGTCTTAGCTCTTTTTCAGACTTCCGCTTGCTTTTTTGGCGCGGATCTTCGACGCCCCGGTTTTGCCGCTGCTTTTCTTGCTCTCTTTGATGATCACCGTTTTCCGCGTCGAGCCTTTGGCCTGCTTTCGCAGCGCCGCGCCCTGCGCCGGCGTCATCCCCGCGGCGGCGTATTCGGCCGCCGTCGGCCGGTAGCCCGCGGCGATCAGCTTGGCAAGACGGTTATAGGCGTCCTGCTCGCGGCTGTAGTCCAGCTTGTCCGCGCCGAGGCGGCGCTCGTAATCGTCCACCGCGCGGCTGTAGGCCGTCTCGTCGCCGTAGCGCAGCGCTTCGCGCGCGTCGTCCGCGTCCGATCGGGCAAGGGAGAGCTCGCGGTTATACTGCCCCAGCGCGTCAAGATAGCGGTCATAGTCGCGCCCTTCCAGCGCCGCTGCCGCGTCATAGCGGCGCGAAAGCTCCTCGCCCTCGGCCTCATAGGCGTTCAGCGCCATGCCGTAGGTCTGGGGCAGCACGTCCGCAAGACGCCGCAGATAGGCGTCGTACTGCTGCTGTCCCACGCTCTGGGCATAGGACGAGCCGTAGCCGCCCGTCAGCGCCGCGGCACGGCCCATCGTGTCGCGCATCGCGTCCGCGCCCTGCTCGGTATAGCGGCTGACATACTGCTGATACAGCGGATCGGTCGCGCTGTCATAGCGGAAGGGCTGCCGCCCGGTGATCTGATCGTACAGCTGCCGGATCTGCTCGTCATAGCGGCTTTCATAGCGCGGCGCCTCGCCCTGCTTGCGCTCCAGCGCGGCAAGCGCGCTGTCATAGCGCAGCTGCGCCGCCTCGTCTGCTTCCGGGGCGACAAACTGCGGCAGCTCCGCCCGCTGCGGCTCGGCAGCTGCGGAGGACGAAGCCGCTTTGCTCTTCTTTTTGCTTGAAGAGCCGGTGCGCGCCGTACCTGCGACGCCGGCCGCTTCCTTGCCCGCGGCGGTCTCGCCGCCGGGGGCGGTCTCGTCCCGCAGCGGGGGAAGGATCGTCGCCGGGAATTTTTCCGGCAGCTGCGGCGGCAGGGTAGGATTGATTTTTTCGATCGTGGACGGCGGCTTGACGCCGGGCGTGTTCACCACGGCGGACGAGGCCTTTTTCTTTTCTTCGAACGGGTCGATGTTGGGTTTGATTGCCATTTACTCCTCCTTTTCGGCGCTCACATAGGCCGGATACTCCCGCGCCAGCAGCTCGAAGCCGATCCAGATCGTGTCGAGCAGCCGGCGGCAGGCTCTGCGCGAGCCGGAAGCCGGTTCGCAGGCGATGCGCAGCTCGCCGGGCCGCTGCACGAGCCGGGGATAAAAGCGCTCTCCCTCATCCCGCAGCGCCTCCGCCGCCGTGAAGGCCAGCGCCGACGCAGCGGCGCATACCAGATCCTGCCCCTTCGGCGCGCTTGCGGCGTGGCCGCGCAGCTCAAGCGTCAGCGTCCGGCGCCCGTAGCGTGCGCGGATCATCGTACGGTCCCCGGCTGGGTGACAGCCCTTGCGCGCTCGCGCGGCAGCCGCGTGGTCCTCTCCGCGCCCGCCGGCGCGGCAAGTCTTGCCGGCCGCCCGGCGTCTTTCGGCGCGTCTGCGTCCGCCGCGGCGGCCTCCAGCCCCGCGGACAGACCGGGGTCGTACTTCCTCGCCAGCGTCAGCGCCAGCTCGCGGAAGGCAAGCAGCTTTTCCCTCTCGCCGGCAAGGCGGCGGATCCGGTCGGTCAGCTCGTCCTTGCCCTCAAAGTCCATCATCTCCAGACACAGCAGCGTCTGATCGGCCTGGGCGGGATCGAAAAAGCCGAGATTGAAAAACTGCAGCGCCAGCTCGTTCTGGCTCATCTGCGTATAGCTCGAGGCCTTGCGCGCCTTGACCTCGACGTCGAATTGCGGCGCGCGAAGCCCCAGCTCGACGCCTGCCAGCGTTCCCTGACGCTGCGGCCGGAGCGCGGCGTTGGAATAGCTGATAAATTCCTGCGCGCCACTCCGCCCGAGAATGCGGAAGCGCCGCGGCAGCGTGTAAAACTGGCGGATCAGCTCGATGACGAGTCCCACGATCTCACCGTAGGCGCGGTAAGAGGTCTTGGCGCTGTCGCGGCTGCCCTTGCCGCTGGCCTCCTGCAGCGCGGCGATCGCCGCGGCGGCCGTCACGCCCTGCGCGATGTTGCCGGTCGAGGTCTCGGTGTTGCCGGAGGTCTCGCGCAGCTCGCGGATGCGCTCGCGCTGATATTCGATATAGTTGCCGCTCAGCGGCCGGAAGTCGATGATCTTCAGCGCGTCGTCGCCCAGATTGCCGTCCACCGCGACCAGCGGGCGGTTGAGATCCAGCAGCTCGGCCTCATTCACGCCCGCGTCCTGGCGCTTGAAATAGCGCGGCATCGCGCCGACCATCGTGTTGCGGATAAAGGCGCTGTCCATCAGATCGATCGCGGTCTGCGCGTTTTTGCACAGATCGACGTAGCCGTAGCCGCAGGGACTGCCCTCCACGGGGAAGAGCGCGTCGAACACAAAGGGATAGCGCCCGTGGTCGTAAAGCGGCTTGCCCTCGTTTTCGCTGGCGTACAGCAGTGTGTTGCCGACGTACTGGATAAAATGCAGCACCTGACGGCCGTTTTCCCACTTTTTATAATAGCAGTCGATCACGGTGCTTTTGCCGTCCGTGGGCACGGCGTCGTCGTACAGAAAGCGCGTCGCCGCAAAGGAATCGCCCTTCAGCGCGCCGCGCAGCTGCGGCCAGCGCTCCTCCAGCAGGTCGTTGTCCCGCAGCGCCGTGTGAAAAACGCAGCGGCTGTCCTGAATGTCCTTCACGCCCGGCTCCCAGAACAGGTTGAGCAGATCCACCGCGCAGATCGCCACGTCGCCCAGACCGCCGAGCTTGTCCGCGTCCCAGGTCACCTTATAAACGCCCGTCCCGGTTTTGAGCTTTTGCCAGATCGCGTCGGAATAGACGTCCTCAAAGCGGTTCTGCGCCAGAACCACGGGCAGGATCGAGCACAGCGCGGCGGCCTCGCCGCAGTCGTCCGGCTCGCGCGGCAGCACCAGCGGCTCGGGATAGGCCTCCATCGCGTCGGCGTGCTTGGACACGATGACGTTGTGCAGCCAGCCGCTCTTCGAGCGAAAGCCGCCGTCGCCGAGCGAGCTCTCCTTTTTCTCCTCCGCGCTGTTGCGCAGCTTCCACCAGTTTTCCGCGGCCACGACGCGCCGCTCCAGATTGGCCTTTCCGGTCTTATAGCGCTGCAGGATGCGCGTCAGCTCCTCCAGACGCTCTCTGCCGACGGGGAGCAGAGCAGTGTTTTCGTCCATTTACTTCCTCCTTAGTTGGTCCGCAGCTGATTGAGCGGATCGAGTAGACGCGGCGGCGTATCCGCCGCGCGCAGCGCCCGCACGGGGCGCGACATGCAGAAATAGCGCGTCTCGTCGGCGACGTGGTCCTCCATCGCCGTATCCAGATCCTCCGGCGTGTGCGCGTCGTAGCACAGCAGCGGGATCGTGCGGATAAAGGCGCGGCAGTTCGAGAACACGTACAGGCGGGGATAGCCGTTTTCGTCAAACTGCAGCCGATAGTGCACCTGCATCCAGCCCGCGATCCGGTTGTTGTCCCCGGGCGTGAAGAAAACGCCGTGCCGCGCCGCCGTTTCGGCGATGCTCTCGCCCCGCGACGCGTCCCAGATCGCCGGGTCCGCCACGCCCGTGATCGCTTTCCCGGCCAGCCAGGGGTGCTCGCGCTCGATCCGCGCGATCTCGGAAAACTGCTTCTCCGGCGTCCATTTCACGCCCTCGTTCGGCGCGGCGGCACAGCCGTACAGCTCCAGAATGCGGTACACGACGCCGTCATAGTCCACGGCCCACCACGCGCAGGAAAAGGGCTTTCCGTAGCCGAAGTCATAGCTGCGGCAGATTTTCCAGCCCGCGGCCGCACCCTTTGAAAGATCGACCGGGTCGATCACGTGCGTCCAGCGGCCCTGCCGCCGCAGCGTCTCCTCGTCGAGCCCGCAGCCCGCCGCGCGGGCGGCGCTCAGATCGGGGGAGGGGCGGAACTCCTCAAAAAACTGGCCCTCAAAGATGTCCCAGTTGCCGTTGAGCCAAGCCTCGCGCAGCTTCGGCGGCAGGGCTTCCAGCTGGCGGATATAGTCCGGGTCGCTGCGCAGAAGGGCGGCGTTGTCCGTCACGAGCGAGCGGATAAAGGTATAGTCCTCGCCCTTTTCTCCGTCGCGGTAGCGCCGGTCGAGAAACAGGCGCTTGACCCACGCGTGGCCCACGCCGCCGGGGTTGCAGGTGTAATAGATCCGCTTGGGAAAGTCGTTGACGCCCCGGACGCAGGCTTTGAGCCGGTCCATGCGTTCCTCGGTCTGCTGCGTGGCCTCATCGACGAACAGCACGTCCACCTCTGTGCCCTGAAAGCGGTCGGCGTCGCGGTCGGTCGCGCAGTAGCGGAACAGGATCACGCTGCCGTTGGGAAAGGCGATCTCCTTGCGCGAATCGTTGTACGCGGCCAGCGCCCCGCCGTCCTCGGCGCCGCAGCGCAGCATCGCGCACAGCGGCACGATGTGGTTGGCGCGCAGCTCCGGGTAAGTCCGGCGGACGATCATCACCTTGATGCCGGGATAGTTCTCGCACAGCAGCACGGCCTTTACCCGCACAGCCCAGCTTTTGCCGCCGCCGCGCGCGCCGCCGAAGGCGACGTATTTGTGTCCTTCGGCAAAAAAGCGCCGCTGCGTCTCCGACGGCGGGGGAAGGATCAGCTTCATTGCGCGGCCTCCTCGGCGTCCGGCGCAAACTCGATGCGCAGCTCTCTGTCTGCCGCCGCGCTTTTCTCTTCCAGCGAGCGCAGCCGCAGCCGCTGCTCGCGCTCGTCAAGCGCCGAGCGCAGCATCCGGATCTCCTTTGCGTTCTTGATCGCGCGCATCAGCTCGCCCAGCTCCCGCGCGCCGACTGCCTCCGGCCCGTCCAGGATCTCCTCGGCCCGCCGCACAAGCTTGTCCGTCACGCGGAAGATCTCCTTTTCATACGCCGCCCTTTCCGGCGGATCGTCTGCCGCGTCGTCGGCTGCGCCGAGGGAAGCGTCCTCCGGCGCGGCCGCGCGGTGAAAGGCTTCGCGCCGTTCGATCCAGCCCTCGCGGTAGGCCCGGCTGCGCAGCGTGCTGCGGGGGAGGTCGTGTCGGATCGCCAGCGACCGCATGCTGATCTCTCCCGTAATGTATTCCTCTGCGATCGCCTGCCAGTCGGCCTTGTGCATCGCAGCCCTCCCTTCCGCGCCGCCCACCCCCTCCGCGCCGCCGCGCAGCGGCCCAAACGGCAGTTTGGACAGGGGAAAAGCCGGTTAATCGTCTCAAAAATGGGACAGAAGGTGCAAAAAAAGACCTCCGCGGTCCGTAGACAGCGGTGTTGAATTCAACCGTTTCATTTTTGGGACGACTATATGATATCACATCCTGCCCGATCTGTCAACCCAAAAATGAGACGAAAGAAAAGTTTTTTGAGAAATACTATTGCAATTTTGAGACATGCGTGCTATGATGTGCCCGGTGATGAAGATGAACGAGATCACACAACGCCTTTATACGGCGATCATAGAAAAAGGAATAAGCTACGGCGAGCTTGCGCGCCTCACCGGGATCCCCAAGTCGGCGATCCAGCGCTACGCCACCGGCGCGACCGGCAAGATCCCGCTCGAGCGGCTCAGCTCGCTTGCCGACGCGCTCGGCATCCCGCGCTCGGCGCTGACGGGCTGGGAGGAGAGCGCGCAGGATGCGCCCTCCGCCGGGGCGGAGGAGCTGCCGGAGATCACGATGATCGCCCGCGCGGGCAAGAAAATGTCGCCCGAGCGGCGTCAGGACATGCTGCAGCTGCTGAAGATCGCCTTTCCGGAGGAGTTCCGCGATGATGACGGAGCGTGACCGGCGCGTCGTCCGCACGGCAAACGAGCTTGTCCGCCGCCACGGCCTGACGCTTCCGGTCGACGTCGCCGCGCTTTGCAGGCGCTACGGCGCCCGGCTGGTCACGCTCAGCGAGCTGGAGCGCCGCGGCATGAGCCGCGAGGCGGTCTTTGCCGTCTGGGGCAACCGTGACGGCGTGGCCATGGCCTCACGCCGCGGCCGCGCCATCAGCTATAACGACCGGGCGGCGGAAAACCGCGTCCGCTTCACACTGGCCGAGGAGCTGATGCATCTGCTGTTGGGCCACACGGCCGACCGGCGCTTTGCCGCGGCGCGGCAGAGCTATGACGCGGCGGTCTATGCCTGTTATGAGGCCGAGGCCAAGCACGGCGCGTGCATGCTGCTTGTCCCGCCCACGGTCTATTTCCGCTATCGCGAGCTGTACGGTACGGCCGGCGTCGCCCGCCTCTGCCGCGTCTCACGCGCCTGCGCCTGGACGGCGGGGCGCTATTACGAAGAAAACGAAAACGAGCTGCGCGCCCTTTTCACAGCCGAGCCGCTTCGCTGTCCCACCTGCGCGCTTGACCGCCGCCGCCCGCTTCACCCGCGCCGCGTTTCCGCGGACGCGAGTTTCTAGTTTCTAGTTTTTAGTATCTAGTATCTATTACTAGAGACTAGACACTAGACACTAGAATCTAACCATGCAACCACAGGTTTCCACCGGCTTGGCAAAAGCCTCTGGCTTTTGCCGGCGCCTCTCCCGCCGGGCATTTTCCATGAAAATGCCGCATTGCCCGCAAAAGCTCGCAGAGCGATCTTTGCTGCGGCGGGTTATTGAATTCGAGGCGGGCCTTGCCCCCTCGAGCTCCCCCGCGGCTCTGACGCTCGAGCCCGTTAACAACGCAAACACAGGTTTCCACACCCTGTGCAATAAAAAATGGAGGTACCCCTTCCCATGCAGAAGAAAAGCACTTCCCTTCGCATCGCGACCGCGGCGATCGTCGCCGCAGCCTACGCCGCGCTTACCATCGTCCTCGCCCCGATCAGCTACGGCGCGATCCAGTTCCGAGTGAGCGAGGCGCTCACCGTCCTGCCGTTCTTCATGCCCTGCACCATCTGGGGCCTGTGGGTCGGCTGCATCCTGGCCAATCTCTACACCGGCACGGTGGCCGACATCGTATTCGGTTCGCTGGCCACGCTGCTGGCGGCCCTGTGCACGGCCTGGTTCGGCAAACGGGGGAACACGGTGAAAAACCGCGTCCTCGGCTGCCTGATGCCGGTCCTCTTCAACGCCGTCATCGTCGGCGCGGTCCTCACCTGGGGCTATAAGTTCCAGGAATTTTCCGACCCGATCAAGTCCTACGGCTTCAACGCCCTTACGGTCGGCCTCGGGGAGCTCGGCGTGCTGTTCCTGATCGGCTACACGCTGCTGCGTCAACTGCCTAAAATCAAGTCTCTGCGCGAGTTTATCGACCGCGTCAATCAAAAATAACCCCGCCCGCACAGGACGGGAAAGGAGCGGAGCATGAAAGTCAGAAAAGCCGTCATCCCTGCCGCCGGTCTCGGAACGAGACTATTGCCGAACACGAAGAGCATCCCCAAGGAGATGCTGCCCCTGGTCGACAAGCCCGTTATCCAGTACATCGTGGAGGAGGCCGTCGCCGCCGGCATCGAGGAGATCCTGATCATAACCAACCGCGGCAAGAGCGCGATCGAGAATTATTTTGATTACGCCCCCGACCTGGAAGAGCGGCTGATCCTGGACGGGAAGCCGCACGACGCGCGGATCGTGCGCGAGGTCGCGGACATGGCGGACGTGTTTTTCCTCCGCCAGAAGGAGACAAAGGGACTTGGCCACGCGGTGTGGCGCGCCAAGAGCTTTGTCGGCGACGAGCCGTTTGCGATTCTGCTCGGCGACGATATCATGCTCAGCGAAACGCCCGTCCTCAAGCAGCTGGTCACGGCGGCGGAGACGAACGAGTGCAGCGCTGTCGCGGTACGCCAGGTGCCGGACGAGCTGATCGTCAAGTACTCCTCCGTAAAACTTGAGGAAAAGCTCTCCGAGCGGGTCTATCGCATCAGCGACATGAACGAAAAGCCGACGCTGGACGAAAAGCTGTCGGACTATGCGATCCTCGGCCGCTACGTGCTGACGCCGGCGATCTTTGACATCCTGGAGCATACCGCCCCGGGACGCAACAGCGAGATCCAGCTGACCGACGGCATGAAGGAGCTCTGCCACCGCGAAAAGATGTGCGCCGTCGACTTTGAGGGCCGCCGCTATGACACCGGCAACCTCAAGGGCTATCTCGAGGCGATCATCGACTTTGCGCTGAAAAACGAGGAGGCCGGCGACTGGCTGCGCCAATTCATCCTGGACAAGGCAGACAGCTTCCGCGCGTAACAGCAAAACGACCGCCCGTGTCTTAGAAGACACGGGCGGTTTTTATATCAGCTTCAAGGGTGAAAAGCGCTCGCTCTGCGCCAGAAGCACCGGGCGGGTCAGACTCTCCGCGGTCCAGTAGCTCAGCCCGCCGAGACCGTACGCCGCGGCAAGCGCCATCCGGGCCTTTACGCTGCGCAGATCCTCAAACCACACCTCGCGCCAAAGCCCCGCCGCGTCGCGATAGCAAAAGTGCGCCGCGGCGGCCTGCTCGTCAAAGCGGATCTCCGCCCCGGCCGATACGGCGAGATTCACTGCCGCCGCGCCCGGCAGCACGGAGGCCTCGTCCCCCTCGCGCCACGGCAGGGTCCAGCTGCAGGCGTACTGGGAAACACCCAGCAGGATCTTCTGGCGCGCAATGTGCGCCACGGCGTAATCCAGCGCGCGCCGGATGCCGCCGAGCGGCGAGAGCGGGCGCGGCTCACCGTGCATGTGGCCCAGATCATAGGCCGTCAAAACGGTCCAGTCGGCCGCCTCGCCCTGCGCGGCATAGTCCTGCGCCGCCCAGACGGCGCCGCCCTGAAGATCGTCCTCCTTCGGCGCAAGCGCCGTGATCAGCACACAGCCGTTTTCGTGCAGCCGCGCCGCGGCGCGGCGGACAAAGGCGCTGCAGGCCTCGCGGTCAAAGGGATAGACGCAGCCCAAATGCAGGCTTACGCCGCGATAGCCGCGCGCCGCGACCACGGCCGATAGCCGCGCAAGCAGCGCGTCCTGCGCCGTGCCGTCCGCCAGCACGGCGTGCGCAAGCTCGCCGGAAAAGCCGCCCCCTTCGCCGAGATTGGCCAGGCCCAGCAGCGGCGCCGCCCCGCGGCGGCGCGCGGCGTCTGCAAGCGCGGCGTCGTCCGGCACGATCAGGTCTCCCGCCGCGGTCATCCGTGCGCAGAAGACGGTGAAAAAGGAAAAGTGCGCCAGCTGCGTCTCCGCAATCCTGACCGGGAGCGAGGGATGGACGTACGCGTTCACGACCGCATCTCTCCGCGGCCCCCTCGCGCCGCCCGGAAGGGCCAGGGCCAGACCCGGCACAAGACGGTCCGGATCGGACAGCGCGTTGAGGCGCGCAAGCTCCTTTTCCGGCACGGAAAAACGCCGCGCCACGGTGCGAAGGCTCTCACCGTTTCGTACGATATACAGGTTCATAAAATCCCCTCTCCGCCCTCCCGCCGGCGGGAAAAGGCAGTTATTTCCGGTATTTGATTGTATTCAGCAAAAAGGCGTGTTATAATATAATCGGAAAAATAAGAGCAAAGGGAGGAACGCCGATGGCAGAAAACCGTATCCCGAAACGCGGGGAGATAGCAGAAGAATTCACCTGGGATCTGCGGGATATGTTTCCCGACGACGCAGCCTGGGAAAAGGAATACGAGGCGCTCAAGGAAATGCCGGCGCGTGTGGCCGCGTTCCGCGGCCGCCTCGGCGAGAGCGCCGAGCAGCTGCTTGGCTTTTTCAGGCTTCAGGACGAGCTCGAGCTGCGTCTGACGCCGCTGCACACCTATGCCAGCTGTGCGTCCGACCAGGACACCTCAAACGGCTTTTATCAGGACATGCGCGGCAAGGCCACGAACACCTATATCGCCATTGCAAGCGCGGCGGCCTTTGCCACGCCGGAGATCATGGCGATCGACGAGGACAGGCTCAACCTCTTCTATATCGTCCAGCCCGGGCTGGAGACCTATCGCCGCAGCATCTATCAGATCCGCCGCCGCGCGGCCCACATCCTCTCCGCGGAAGAGGAGCGGCTGCTTGCCGCCGCGGGCGAGATCGCAAACGCGCCGGACCAGATCGGCAGCACCTTCCGCGACGCCGACGTCCGCTTCGACCCGGTCACGGACGGAGAGGGCAGGGAGCATCCGCTTACCAACGGCACCTTTGTCCCGCTGGAGGAGAGCGCCGACCGCATCCTGCGCCGCAACGCCTTTGCGGGCTATTACAGCCGCATGGGCCAGTTCAGGAACACGATCGCCGCGACGCTGGACGCCGAATTCAAGCAGCGTCTGTTTTTCTCCCGCGCGCGGAAATATCCCGACACGCTCACGGCCGCGCTCGACGCGACCGAGGTCCCGCCCGAGGTCTATACCAATCTGATCGAGGCCGTCCACGCCAACCTCGACAAAATGTACCGCTACGTTGCGCTGCGGAAAAAACTGCTCGGGCTTGACGAGCTGCACATGTACGACGTCTATACCCCGCTTGTCGCCGGCGCGACGCGCAAGATCGGCATCGAAGAGGCCAAGGCCACCGTGCTCGAGGCGCTTTCGGTCATGGGCGAGGACTATACCGCCCTGCTGCGCGAGGGCTTTTCCAACCGCTGGCTGGACGTGTATGAAAACGAGGGCAAGCGCGGCGGAGCCTATTCCTCCGGCAGCTCGCGTCCGCACCCCTATGTGCTCTTGAATCACAAGGACACGCTTGATTCGATGTTCACGCTTGCCCACGAGATGGGCCATGCGCTGCACAGCTGGCACAGCTGCCGCTATCAGCCCGTCTGCACAAGCGACTATGTCATCTTTGTCGCCGAGGTCGCCTCCACCTGCAACGAGGTGCTGCTGGTGCGCCATCTCCTGAAAAAGACGACGGACCCCACCGAGCGGGCGTATCTCATCAACCACTTTCTCGATTCGTTCAAGGGCACGGTCTACCGCCAGACGATGTTTGCGGAATTTGAGCTGATGATGGGCCGCCTGGCCGAGCAGGGCGAGACGCTGACGGCCGACGTGCTTTGCGAGAAATACCACGCGCTCAACCGTCTCTACTTCGGCCCCGACATGATCTCGGACGACGAGATCGCGCTGGAGTGGACGCGCATCCCGCATTTCTTCTACAATTACTACGTCTTCCAGTATGCGACGGGCTTTTCCGCGGCGGTGGCGCTGGCCGACCGCATCCTCACCGAAGGGGAGAGCGCCGTGGCCGATTACAAAAAGTTCCTCTCCGGCGGCTGCAGCACCGATCCGATCAGCCTGCTGAAGATCGCCGGGGTGGACATGTCCACGCCCGACCCGGTCAACGCGGCGCTCGCGCTCTTCGGCGAGCTGCTTGACGAGATGGAAAAGCTGGTCTGAACAGAAAAAACGGAAAACCAAAAAAACAGATATAAGAGGTGGAGTATGTACAAAGTAGTGACCAAGCGCTTTTTGAACGACGCAAAGACCATTTGTCTCTTCGAGATCGAGGCGCCGCTGATCGCGCGCCACGCCCAGGCCGGCCAGTTTGTCATTTTCAGGCTGGACGAACAGGGCGAGCGTGTGCCGGTATCCGTCGCGGGCTATGACCGCGAAAAGGGCACCGTCACCGTCATGGTGCAGGCCGCGGGCCGCACCACAAAGATGCTGCACACCGTGGCCGAGGGCGACTATATCACCGATATTGTCGGGCCGCTCGGCAAGGCCACGGAAATGGACGGCCTGAAAAAGGTCTGCGTGGTCGGCGGCGGCGTCGGCTGCGCCATCGCCTACCCCATCGCCAAGGAGATGCACGAGCGCGGCATCGAGGTCACCTTCATCGGCGGCTTCCGCAGCGCGGACATCGTCATTTTGAAGGACGAGCTCAAGGCCGCCTCGGACAAGCTGATCATGTGCACCGACGACGGCACCTACGGCGAGAAAGGCTTTACGACGGTTTTCTTAAAGCAGGAGATCGACGCGAACATCGCGGAAGGAAAACCGCAGTTTGACCGCGTCATCGCCATCGGCCCGGACATTATGATGAAGTTCCTGGCCGACGTCACCCGCCCCTACGGCATCAAGACCATCATCTCGCTCGACCCCATCATGGTCGACGGCACCGGCATGTGCGGCGGCTGCCGCGTCATTGTCGGCGGCGAAACCAAGTTCGCCTGCGTCGACGGGCCGGACTTTGATGCGCACGAGGTCGATTTCGACAGTCTGCTCAAGCGCGCCGCCTTTTACAAGGATGAGCAGGACGCGGCGGCGGCGCACATCTGCAACATGACGGGAGGGAAGAGAAATGGCTAATATGAAGATGGAAAAGAACCCCATGCCCGAGCAGGACCCGATCGTCCGCGCCTCCAACTTCGACGAGGTCGCGCTCGGCTACAGCGCCGAGGCCGCCATGGATGAGGCCAAGCGCTGTCTCAACTGCCGCGATCCGCGCTGCCGCACCGGCTGTCCCGTCTCCGTCCGCATCCCGGAGTTCATCGCCAAGGTCGCCGAGGGCAATTTCGACGCGGCCTATGACATCATCACCTCCACCAACTCCCTGCCTGCCGTCTGCGGCCGCGTCTGCCCGCAGGAGAAGCAGTGCGAGTCCAAGTGCGTCCGCGCCATCAAGGGCGAGAGCGTCGGTATCGGCCGGCTCGAGCGCTTTGTGGCCGACTATCACATGAACAAAAAGGGCAAGGCTAAGATCGAAGAACCCGAATCCAACGGCCACCGCGTCGCGATCGTCGGCTCCGGCCCCGCGGGGCTGACCTGCGCGGGCGACCTGAGAAAGCTGGGCTATGACGTCACGATCTTCGAGGCCTTCCACAAGTCCGGCGGCGTGCTGGTATACGGCATCCCGCAGTTCCGTCTGCCCAAGGAGATCGTCGCCGCCGAGATCGACAACCTCAAGGCCATGGGCGTCAAGATCGTCAACAACGCCATCGTCGGCAAGTCCGAGACCGTGGACGAGCTGTTTGAAGACGGCTTCGAGGCCGTGTTTATCGGCTCCGGCGCCGGTCTGCCGCAGTTTTTGCACATCCCGGGCGAGAATTTGCTGGGCGTCTACTCCGCCAACGAGCTGCTTACCCGCGTCAATCTGATGAAGGCCTACCGCGACGACTATGACACGCCCATCAAGCACTTCGGCCGCGTGGCGGTCGTCGGCGCGGGCAACGTCGCGATGGACGCGGCGAGAGTTGCCAAGCGTCTGGGCGCCGAACACGTCTACATCTGCTACCGTCGCGGCCGCGACGAGCTGCCCGCCCGCAAGGAAGAGGTCGAGCACGCCGAGGCCGAGGGCATCGAGTTCAACCTGCTGAACAATCCCGTCGCCATCCACGGCGGCGAGGACGGCCATGTCATCGGCATCGAGCTGGTGCGCCAGGAGTTGGGCGAGCCGGACGAAAAGGGCCGCAGAAAGCCCGTCGCCGTCGAGGGCAGCAACTGGGTGCTCGACGTCGACACCGTTGTCATCGCCATCGGCACCAGCCCCAACCCGCTGATCCGCAACACCACCGAGGGCCTGACCTTTACGAAGAAGGGCGGCATCGAGGCCGACGAGGGCGGCGTGACCGCGCGCGAGGGCGTTTTTGCCGGCGGCGACGCCGTCACCGGCAGCGCCACGGTCATCCTGGCCATGGGCGCGGGCAAGGCCGGCGCCAAGAGCATCGACAAGTATATCAAGTCCAAGGGCTGAGACTTTATAAAAGCGGTCGGAAAACGCCGGCCGCTTTTTTCTTGCCTGTTCAAAAACCGAAGACTGCGTTTTTTCGATTACGCTCAATAGCTGATACATGCGTATATTCTCTTTCTCTTGTATGCCCAAGAGAAAGAGGCAAAGAGAATGGCACTTGAGGGGGGAAGATTTCGATTTCTTCCCCCCTCAAGGCTCCTCCTAATTGAAACGACAAAGGAGGGGACTTCTCCCCTCCTTTGATTCACCCCGCCATGGTACGGGAAAAAACTGTGTGCCTCTGACGAGAGAAAACAGGGACGGCTTTTGCCGCCCCTGCGAGGAAGCCCGTTCGGAGGCCGAAATCCATCAACCCCCGCACAACGGAGGGGAGATTTTCAAGAGGGGGTAACCCCCTCTTGAAGCGTTTCAATTAGGGAGGGTCAAGGGAGGGTAAGAAATCGCAATCTTCCCCTCCCTTGTGTCTTTCTCTTTCTCTCTTTCTCTTGGGCATACAAGAGAAAGAGAAACTACGCAGCTATCAACGATTGAGCGTGATCGATGAAAACGGACACGGACCAGCTCCCGCCTCTTGGACAAGCAAGAGAAAGAGAATCGCTTTCCTGCGCCTGCCTCTGCACGGCAGATAATCCTTGCCGACGGTGCGGACAAGTGATATAATAATCAATCAGTCATTATAAATAAAATGAAACCAATTCTCATCAACGGAGAAGACGATATGAACTTCAAAGCCATCCTTGCGATCCTCCTGTGCAAGCTGCTGCGCGCGGTCTCGCGCCTGTTGCACCGCGGCGGCACCGCCATGCCGGGGCGCTTTGCGCTGAAAGTATGCCCCGATCTGCTTGCGCGCCTGTCAAAGGACGTAAAAACCGTCGTCATCACCGGCACCAACGGCAAGACGACCAGCGCCCGCATCGTCGAGCAGGCCTTCCGCGAGCAGGGCTTCGACTACTTTGCCAATCGCAGCGGCGCCAATCTGCTTGACGGCGTCACGACCGAGTTCGTGATGAACTGCACCCTCGGCGGCAAGATGAAAAAAAGCCGCGCCGTCATCGAATGCGACGAGGCTGCCGCGGTCAAGGTCTTTCCGCAGCTGCGGCCGCAGATCGTCGTCGTGACGAACCTCTTCCGCGACCAGCTTGACCGCTACGGCGAGGTGACCCACACGCTGGGCAACATCCGCACGGCGCTTGAAGCCGTGCCGGAGGCGACCGTATGCGTCAACGCCGACTGCTCGCTGTGCTCCTCGCTTGCGCTCAGCCTGCCCAACCGCGTCGTCTATTTCGGCATCGAGCAGGGCGCCGTGCCCTCGCGCGCCAAGCCGGAGCTGTCCGACGCCACGCACTGCATCCGCTGCAAGACGGAGTATGAATACGACTATATCACCTACGGCCACCTCGGCGGCTTCCGCTGCCCGAAGTGCGGCTATGCCCGCCGCGGCGCGGACTATGCCGTCACCGACGTGATCGAGCAGCGCGCGAACGGCACGACCGCCGCCGTTTCGATCCGCGGCGAAAAGCGCGTGGTCGAGATCAATCTCCCTGCCCTTTACAACGTCTATAACGCGATCGGCGCGCTGGCCGCGTCGATGGAGGCGGGCGTCGGCAGGGAAGAGGCCGTGCGCGCCCTTGCCTCCTTCCAGTGCGGCTTCGGCCGGATGGAGGCCTTCCGTCTCGGCAAGGCCGACGTGCGCATGATGCTGGTGAAAAACCCGGCCGGCTGCAACCAGGTCATCGACTATCTTGAAAACCTGCACAACCGCTTCGTCCTGGCGATCTTCCTCAACGACCGCGGGGCCGACGGCACCGACATCTCCTGGATCTGGGACGCGGAGTTCGAGCGGCTTAACGCGCTCGCCGGGCGCATCGAAAAGGTCATCGTCTCCGGCGACCGGGCGCAGGATATGCGCGTGCGCCTGAAATACGCCGGCGTCGAGGATAAAAACATCACGGTCGAGCGCGACTATGAAACGCTCGTCACCTCGCTTGAGGGGCTTGAAACCGACGTCTGCCTGATGCCGACCTACACCGCGATGCTCGAGCTGCGCAGCGTGATGATCCGCCACTGCGGCGGTGCGGAATTCTGGGAATAAGGGGGAAAAGAAACATGGAACTGAAGATCTGCCATCTGTACCCCGACGTTCTGAACCTTTACGGCGACGGCGGCAACATCCGCTGTCTGCAAAAGCGCCTGATCTGGCGCGGCCTCGGCGCCGAGGTGACCAGAATGCCGCTTGGCGCCAAAAGCTCGCTCGCGGGCTACGACCTCGTTTTTATCGGCGGCGGCCAGGACTTTGAACAGCAGGTGCTGCTCGACGACCTGCACCGCGGCCGCGACAGCGAGATCCGCGCGGCGGTCGAAGACGGCGTCGTGTTTCTCACGATCTGCGGCGGCTATCAGATGATGGGCCACTATTACGAGACCTTTGACGGCAAGCGCTGCGACTTTATCGGCGCGCTGGATCTCTGCACGATCGGCGCGAAAAAGCGCATGATCGGCAACTATAAATTCGAATGCACGCCCTCCGCGGGCGGCAGCGTGGTCGTCGGCTTTGAAAACCACAGCGGCCGCACGATGCTCGGCAGCGGACTCGAGCCGCTGGGCAGGGTCCTGTCCGGCTACGGCAACAACGGCGAGGACGGCACCGAAGGCGCGCACTGGAAAAACGTCTTCGGCACTTACAGCCACGGCCCCCTGCTGCCGAAAAACCCGCAGTTCTGCGACATGCTGCTCCTCACGGCGCTTGGGCGCAAATACGGCCTGACCGAGCTGCAGCCGCTCGACGACGCGGCAGAACGGGCGGCGCACGACGAGATGTGCGCCAGAATCTGATTTTGCAGGGGCGGGGCTTGCCCCGCCCGCTCGAAAAAGGAAAACGCCATGATTCGCTTTTACAACGGAAAAACGCTGCGCTTTACGCCCGGCGTGCATATCACGGACGACGAGGTATGGACCGACGGCGGCGCGATCGTATACGTCGGCGCGCCGCGCGCGGACAAGCCGGACTTCGAGCGGGAGATCGACCTTTGCGGCGACCTTCTGATGCCCGGGTTCAAAGACGCGCACACCCACACGGCGATGGTCTTTCTCCGCTCGCTCGCGGACGACATGCCGCTGGACCGCTGGCTCTCCGAGCAGGTCTGGCCGAACGAGGCCAAACTGACGGAAGAGGCCGTCTACGATCTCACGCGTCTCGGCATCCTCGAATACCTCTCCTCCGGCATCACGGCCAGCTTCGACATGTACGTCAAAAACGACGCCTATGCCCGCGCCAACATCGACAGCGGCTTCCGCACGGTGATCTGCTCGGGGTTGAACAACTTTGACGCGGACGTGGAGAACATCGAGCGGGAATACCTGACGTTCAATTCCCTCCATCCGCTCGTCAGCTACCGTCTCGGCATCCACGCCGAGTACACCACCTCGATGGAGCGTATGGAATACATGGCCTCGCTTGCCGAGAAATACCGCGAGCCCTGCTTCCTGCACCTCTGTGAGACGAAGGCGGAGGTCGACGGCTGCCTCGCGCGCTACGGCCTTACTCCGCCGCAGCTGATCGACCGCGTGGGGCTGTTCCGCTACGGCGGGGGCGGCTTCCACTGCACCCATATGAGCGAGGAGGACGTCGCCCTCTTCGCAGAGAAAAAGCTCTGGGCCGTCACCAACCCCGCTTCGAACCTGAAGCTCGCCAGCGGCGTCGCGCCGGTGGAAAAGCTGAGAAGAGCGGGCGTGGGACTTGCCATCGGAACCGACGGCGCGGGCAGCAACAACGCCCTCGACATGTTCCGCGAGATGTACCTTGTCGCGGCGCTCCAGAAGGCCGCGGAGGGCGACGCCTCGGCCTGCCCGGCCGACAGCGTGCTGGAGATGGCCTGCGTCGGCGGCGCAAGGGCGATGGGCCTTGACGACTGCACCGACGTCGCGCCGGGCATGCGCGCCGACCTTGTCGTGATCGACCTGCAGCGCCCCAACATGCAGCCGGAAAACAACCTGGTGAAAAACCTGGTCTACGCCGGCTCGAAAGAAAACGTGCGCCTGACGATGGTCGAAGGGCGCGTCCTGTACGAGCGGGGCGAGTTTTTCATCGGCGAGAGCGCCGGGGAGATCTACCGCCGCGTGGGCGATTTTATGCGAAAGATCAGGCAATAAGATGAAACGAATCGACCTTCACATCCATACCACGGCCTCGGACGGCACCGCCACGCCGGAAGAGGCGGTGCGCGAAGCGTCGCGGCTCGGCCTTGCGGCGATCGCGATCACCGACCACGACACGGCCGGCGGCTATGCGCGCGCGGCCGCCGAGGCGGAAAAGACGGGTCTCGAGGTCGTTCCCGGCATCGAGATCAGCACCAAATACGGCGGCCCGGTCCATATCCTCGGCTATTATATCGACGTCGCCTCTCCCGCCCTGCGGGAGGTGCTCGACTGGATCGTGCACGACCGCGACGAGCGCAACGAAAAAATGTGCGCCCTCATGCGCGCCGACGGCATTTCCATCACCTATGAGCAAATGCGCGAGCGCTTCGGCGAGGTCATCGGCCGTCCCCATTTTGCCGAGATCCTGGTCGAGCTCGGTCTGGCAAAGGATATGAAAGACGCGTTTGCCCGCTTCGTCGAAAAGGGGCAAAAGTACTACCAGGGGCGCAAGTTTCTCACGATCGAGCGCTCGATCGAGCTGATCCGCGCCGCGGGCGGCACGGCCGTGCTGGCCCACCCCTTCCAGTATCATCTCTCCGCCGAGTCGCTGCGCGCGCTGATCGAGCACTGCATCGACAGCGGACTTGAGGGGATCGAGTGCCGCTATTCCGGCTACAGCGAGGAGCGCAGCGCCTATCTCGAATCGCTGGCCGAGGAATACGGCCTTATCAAGACCGGCGGCAGCGACTTCCACGGCACCAACAAGCCCGACATCCGCATCGGCGACGGCATGGGCGGGCTGAACGTTCCGTACGATTTTCTTGAGACGCTCAAGGCCCGCCGCGGAAAAACTTAAGTTGACAAACCGGATAAAATACATTTTACTTGTATAAACGACCCGAACCGCGTATAATGGGTCTGATCCTTAAAAAAATAAAAGCAATTAAGGAGACTGTATCATGGCCAAGACAAGACGCCGCGCCGGCGACAGAAGAGACGGCCGCCTGCTGCGCTCGCTGCCTGCCTTTTCCAAGTTTATCCCCTATATCATGCCGACAAGGAACGATGCCCACATCTTTTACGATGAAAGCTTTGAGATCACAGGCGTCGACCGCGCGCTGCGCCGTCTGCGCGTGGAGGGCTACAAGGGCATCGGCATGCTGCACTTCCTGATCGCGGCCTATATCCGCTGCATCTCGATGCTGCCGGGCATCAACCGCTTCATCGCGGGCCGCCGGATCTATGCGCACGACGACATCACCATCGTCATGGCGGTCAAGCGCTCGCTGTCCGTCGACGCGAGCGAAACCACCATCAAGGTCCACTTCCAGCCGACCGACACGATCCTGGACGTCTACCGCAAGATGAACGAAAAGATCGAGGAGATCAAGACCAGCGAAGAGGACAACAACACCGAAGAGGTGGCCGAGGCGCTGACAAAGATGCCGCGCTTCCTGCTGCGCTTCGCCATCGCCGTGCTGCGCGTGATGGACTACTTCGGCCTGATCCCCGAATCGCTCATCGAGGCCAGCCCCTTCCACGGCTCGATGATCATCACCGACCTCGGCTCGCTGCGCATCGGCCCGGTGTTCCACCACATCTACAACTTCGGCACGCTGCCGGTGTTCATCGCTTTCGGCGCCAAGCGCCACGCCTACGAGATTGACCGCCACGGCAAGGTCGTGGACAACAAGTACGTCGACTGCAAGTTCGTCATGGACGAGCGTATCGCCGACGGCCACTATTTT
Source organism: Oscillospiraceae bacterium (assembly GCA_017444665.1). Lineage (GTDB taxonomy): Bacteria > Bacillota > Clostridia > Oscillospirales > Oscillospiraceae > Limivicinus. The sequence continues at coordinate 1,819 of JAFSWC010000041.1, read as the reverse complement.
GCCCAGTTCCTGCAGGCCTACCGCTACATTTTCCAGCATCCCGAGATCCTGGAAAAAGCGCCGAGCCGCGTCATCGAAGACGTCCGATAAAAAACCGCTCCGACAGAGGGTGTGCAAATCAGGGAGCAGACAGGTTTGACAGGCTCCTTTCCGCCCGATCTTTACAGAAAAATCCGGGAATACGACAAGTATTCCCGGATTATTCCGCTTTGCCCGGACGAAAATCCATAGACAAAAAACGCATCGGCTGGTATCATAGTAATATACGACTTTTGCATGATCCTACTGTCGAATGCCTATTAAAACTGTTAGGAGGATGATCCTTTTGTCCGAAGCCTTGAACATCATTCAGGACCCTACCCTGACCTACCATCAGGAGCTGCTCGCCCTGGCCCGCCTCGGCGAGAGCACCGACGATTCCCTGCGCTATTCAGACGCGTACTATGAAGCAAAAAAGAAGGGCGCGCTCTGCGATCTCAATGAAGGCGTGATGCCCTATCGCCCGCGCTACATCTGCCCGGATTACGAGCTGCTCTTCCAAAAGGGCTGCGCTTTCCTGGGGCTGGAGCCGCCGAAGGATCTGCTCGAGGCCCTGAACGTGCTGGAGATCTTCTACTGCCATGTCCCCTCGATCACGTCCTTCCCGGTTTATCTCGGCGACCTTGACAAGCTTCTTGAGCCCTTTGTCGTCAAAGAGGACCGCGCCTTCGCCAAGAAGGTGCTGGGCCTGTTTCTGCGCAACATTGACCGCGTACAGACCGACTCCTTTGTCCATGCCGACATCGGCCCCGAGGACAGCGTGACCGGCCGCCTGCTGCTGGAGCTGACCGAGGAGATGCAGCTGGCCGTCCCGAACCTGACGCTGAAATACGACCCGGAGAGGACCAGCGACGACTTCGCGCTGGCCTGTGTGCGCTGCATGCTCAAGACGGCCAAGCCCTCCTTTGCCAATCACCGCATGTTCGTCAAAGAATGGGGTGAGCGCTATGCCATCGCCTCCTGCTACAACGGTCTGTCGATCGGCGGAGGCGGCTATACCCTGCCGCGCCTTCGCCTGTATGAGTGCGCGCTGGACGCCAAAAGCCCCGAGGACTTTCTTGCGCGCGAGCTGCCGCGCCATATCGACCTTCAGCTGGAGTATATGGACAAGCGCGTGAAATTCATCGTCGAGCAGTCGAGCTTCTTTAAGACCAATTTCCTTGTCACCGAGGGCTTTGTCAAGCAGGAGAACTTCACCGGCATGTTCGGCGTGGTGGGGCTGGCCGAGTGCTGCAACTATCTGCTGGGCATCACCGACAAAAAGAAGGGCTTTGGCATGAACGCCGAAGCAACCGCCCTCGGCCAGAAGATCATGGACGCGATCGACGCGCGCGTGGCTGCGCACGAGGCGCCCTACTGCGACGCTTACGGCCATCGCTACCGCCTGCACGCCCAGGTCGGCATCGACACGGACGGCATGGACGATTCGCCCGGCACGCGCATCCCCATCGGCGTGGAGCCGACGATGCTGGAGCAGCTCGAGGTCAATGAGAAGTTCCACCCCTATTTCCCCACCGGCACGGGCGACATCTTCAAGTTTGAGGAGACCTGGCTCAAGACCCCCGAGGCGGTCCTCGCGATCATCAAGGGTTCGCTCTCAAACGGCTTGCGCTACTTCTCCGGGTATCTTGAGAACAACGACGTCGTGCGCGTCACGGGTTATCTCGTCAAAAAGAGCGAGATCGAAAAGCTTCGCGCAAAGAAGCAGTCGCTCAATAACGTCACGGTCTTCGGCATGGGCGCGCAGGACGGCGGCCACGCGCTCGACCGCAGGGTGCAG
>JAFSWC010000040.1 GCA_017444665.1 Oscillospiraceae bacterium | reverse complement strand
GGGCCGCTAAAAACTCGAGATGGGCTTGTAGCTCAGCTGGGAGAGCGCACGGTTCGCATCCGTGAGGTTCGAGGGTTCGATCCCCTTCAAGTCCACCAAATGAAAGCACCCCTTTTGGGGTGCTTTCATTTGGCTTGAAGGGGATCGAATCAGAATCGTACAGCCCGGTGGGCTGTACATCGACCAGTGCGAACACTGGTCGATACCTATATTGTCTTTTTGCCCTGCAAAAAGACAATGCACGGATCATCCTTCGAGTCCACCATTTAGGGAAGTCTGGTAACAGGCTTCCTTTTTTAACAGTTTTCGCACGAAGTTCCAGGATTGATAATAATGTCAATGAGTTTTTTTTTCTTATTTGCAGAAGCTTTTCCCAACAACACAAAAGAGCCGCCCAGCGCGGCTCTTTTGTGTTTAGCGTGACTACCAAGCAGAGCTTAATCAGCATCGTTGATTTTAAACTGAATAACAGGATACTTCGTTTCCAATTCGCAGAAGATCTGAATTGCTTTCTGAAAATAAACCTGCAATTCTTTGGGCATTTGATCGACGCCGGTGATCACGACCTCTCTCGTTCTCTCCTCACTCAGAGCAAAGTCGCGCATGCAGTCCCAAAGTGCGTCCCAGTTTTTCCCATAATAGTCTGGAAAGCCAAAACTTGTTTTCAGCTTACCGTGAATATCGTCAACGTATATGCAATCTGAAAAATCAATTTTGATTGTACCTGCAGGGATTGGCGTCCATCTGTTTTCCCTCATTGTACCTCTTCCTCCAAAACGATTTCAACGAAAGTCCGGTAATGGTCATACGAAACAAATGCCAGGCCGTCATTGGAATATACTATCCTTTGTTGGTTGCGAAAGCCTTTTTCATAATTGATATCCGCTTCGTACCATTCTCTTCCGGGTTTCGACGGGAGATGTCCGTTTCGATTGCCGTATTCTCCCATCGCGACCATTCTCCCGGGTGCCACGATATGAAGGTTTCCGCTCTTGGGTTTCCATCCTAGAGCGGCCGCTTCTTCATCTGTAAGATAATATGGCGGCAGTCTTCCGTATCTCTTGACCCACCAGTCAGCGCCGTTTCTTTTCTTGTCGGTTGCCATACCCGCATACATAGCCAGCATTCGGGTAATCAAACATCGACATTTTTCATGCAATGGTGGGGCGGGAGTCGGAACCTCACCGATTTCATATATCTGCCCATGCATTTCCTCACAGCGTATACAGCGTCGGGCATCCTCGATCGACAACCAGTGTTTATAGTGTTGACTCAGCATATTGTTCTCCTTGTATTTTATCACGCTTTTTTGATAATACAAGGATATCACAAGGCCCGTCCCATTGTACGGACTGTGCGGGGCAAGAAATCTCTTGACACCGCTAAGCGGACAAGAAAACTCTTTTATCCGAGAGTGATTTGAAGTTGCTTTTCCTCGATCGAAAACGCTGCAGGCTTACCTTGTCCTGCATGTTGAACAGGGGAAAACAAATTCGTCCTTCTATCCTTTCTTTCGTTTTTGTTCTTCTTTTTTCGACCGGATGTGACACGCGCGCCAGAGCGCACGGTTCGCATCCGTGAGGTTCGAGGGTTCGATCCCCTTCAAGTCCACCAAAACAAGAAAAGCACCCGATCGGGTGCTTTTTTGTTTTGGCTTGGCTCCCGGTGGATCGAACGGGAGCGGTAGTGAATGACGTGCCGGGGGCACGTCAGAGCCTCGACGGAAGCCTGCGCCGCAGCAAAGTAAATTTGTCTTCTTCTGTTGCCATAGCGCCAAGCCTATGATAGACTGAAATCAACTTAATAAAAAAAGGGAGGCACAACTATGATCCATCTTTCGTACGAGCAGGAAATCATCCTCATCAAGCGGCTGGTCATGGCGCAGGGCGTCTCGGAAGAAGACGCCGCCTCGCTCGCCGCCGTCGTTACCCACTCGGATTTCACCGGCACGTATTCTCACGGATTGTCCCGTCTTTGCATTTACCTGCGCCAGTATATGGCCGGCGCGCTGGTGGCGCGGCCCGACTTTCGCTGCGTGAAGGATCAGGACGCCTCCCTCGCCTTTGACTGCGGCGGCGGCTCCGGCATCGTGGCGGTGAACAAGGTCTATGACGCGGTGCTGGAACGCGCTCGAAAGTTCGGCGTGGCCGCGGGCGTCGGGCGCAACAGCGCCAACATCGGCTGCGGCGGGTATTACGGCCACCGCATGGCCGAAGACAATGTGATCGGCATCGTGGTAAGCAACACCTATCCCTGCATGGCCCCCTACGGCGGCGCGGATCGGCTGATCGGCACGAATCCGATCATCCTCGGCTGTCCCACGACGAATCCCGACCGCCCGATCGTCATCGACGTCTCTACCAGCGGCGTCGCCATCGGCAAGGTACAGGCCTATCGCCGCGAGAACAAGGAGATGCCCGCAGGCTGGGCCAACGACTACGACGGCAACCCGACCACCGATCCGCACGTCGCCTACTGCGTCCGCCCGATGGGCGACCACAAGGGCTATGGGCTGGCCGTCTTTGTCGACATGTTCGGCGGCGTGCTGTCCGACGCACTCACGAGCCCCGAGATCCCGTTCGTGGAGGACATGCGCCCCGAAGAGACCGGCTTTGCCGTGATCCTGCTGGACATCGCGCACTTTATCGACGTCGAGCGCTTTAAGGAGCATGCCTCGCTGTATGCCTCGCTGATCAAGAATAGCCGCACCGCCACCGGTGTAAAGGAGATCTTTATGCCCGGCGAGATCGAGGCAAGACTGATCGAGGAGCGCAAAGTCACCGGCCTTGATTTCTCCGACGCGCTGCAAGCCGAATTGACCGAGCTTGGCCGCAAGTGCGGCGCGCTCGGCGCAGACGGCGCGCTGACGGATCTGCTCGGCTGAGCAGGGCGCAGCAAAAACGGCCGGTCGACGGCGATTTGATCGATTGCAGCGAAGCGGCCCCGATTTCAGAGATCATAACAAAGACAGAAAGGACAGAGAAATAAATGAAAACAAACGAATTCAGTCTTCTCGGCAGCGAGCTTGGGCTTACCGCCTATGGCGCCGCACTTTGCGGCGTGGTAGACGGCTGGCCGCTGACGCTGATCAACAACAGCGCCAATCATGTCCAGCTGTCCGTGGATCACAGGAGAGACGCCGCGCTCGTCAAGGAGATCAACGCGGTGTTGAAAACCTGGGGCGGAAAGGTCAGAGGCTGGAACGGGAATGTGATGACGCTGTCCGGCCCGTCGCGCAAGAAGATGCAGGGCAGCGCCGCCGATTATGTCCGTTTTTGCGCTTTCACGCTCGGCCACGCCGGCCTGCGTCCGCTGGACGTCTGCCCCTATTGCGGCGGAGGCAACTGCGACGCCGCGGCTTTTTCGAAAAAAGGCTACCAGGCCGTCCATTACCGCTGTCTGCAGGCCGAGGCCGGAAAGGCGCACAGCAAAGCTGAATCCAACCGGGAAAACGGCAGCTATCTGCTGGGGATCCTCGGCGCGTTTATCGGTATGCTCGTCGGCACGATCCCGACCTTTTTGACGGTCGTCTATATGCAGATGGAGTATTCCGTCCTCTTTGCGCTGATCCCGATCTGCGCCTATCTCGGTTATAAGCTCTTTCGCGGCAAGATGGACAAGGCCGCGCTGATCGTTTCGATCGTGATGGCGGTGCTGGGCGTCTTTATCCTGAATTTTGAGTATCTCGCCTTTTTGATCAAGCACGAGTACGGTCTGCCGTTTTCCGAAACTTTATCCGTCATGCCGGAGCTTCTGCGCGACGGTGAGGTCTGGGCTGCCATCGCCGCCGATTCCCTGCAGGAATTCCTCTTCTCCGCGCTCGGCGTTTTCATCGCGTGGAGACTGATCTCCGGCACCGCCGCCGGGGCGGCCGCGAACGCGGACGCGGCGCTGCGCCTTGCCCAGCCGTTTGGGCAGCGCGCCGCCTATAACGGCGCCGCAAATCAGAACGAGACGGAGTGATCCTATGAAGCTTGTCACGTTTATCCGCTCAGGTGCGGAAAAGGAAGAAATCGGCCTGCTGCGCGGCGAGGGCGTGCTGCCGCTTTCAGATCACGGTTTTGCCTATGTCGACATGAACGATCTGATCTGCCGCTCGACGGCGGCCGACCGCGCCGCCATGGCCGCCATTGAGGGGGAAACGCTCCCGCTCGCGTCGGTCAGGCTGCTTGCCCCGATCCCGCGGCCGATGCAGGACGTGCTGTGTCTGGGGCTGAACTACGCCGACCACGCGAAAGAGGCCTCCGGCTTTTCCAAGGACGCTTTCGGCGTCGAGCTCGCCGCGCCCATCTTCTTTTCCAAGCGCGTGAGCTATTCGCAGGGAAGCGGTGAGCCCATCCCCGCGCACCGCGATCTGACGCAGCAGCTTGACTATGAAAACGAGCTGGCCGTCGTCATCGGACGCGACGCCTGGCAGGTCGGAGAAGCGGAGGCAAAGGACTATATCTTCGGCTATACCGTGCTCAACGACGTATCCGCGCGCGAGGTGCAGACGCGCCACAAGCAGTGGCTCTTCGGAAAAAGTCTTGAGGGCTTCTGCCCGATGGGGCCGTGCCTTGTCACGGCGGACGAGTTCGCCTTTCCGCCCGCCCAGCGCATCTACACGACGCTCAACGGCAGGCTGATGCAGGACAGCCGAACCGATTATCTGATCCATTCGATCAGCGAGATCATCTCGGTGCTGTCGCAGGGCTTTGTGCTGCGCGCCGGGTCGATCATCGCTACGGGCACGCCCAAAGGGGTGCTGATGGGCATCAAGGACGCGGAATTTTTGAAGCCCGGCGACGTCGTCGTCTGCTCGATCGAGGGCATCGGCGATCTGGTCAACACGATCGCGTGATCGGTTTCTATTACAACTGACGCACAGCCGCGAGACGGATGTCTCGCGGCTGTTTTTATTTATGTCCAAGCTGTAAATTTGGACAGTCGGCCGCATTTTATCGGTTGATTTTGCAAGTGAAAACTGGTATATTGTTTCGTTGTTCGGAGGTTTAACCGGTGTGAAAGAAACGGCGAAAAATATGGAACAGAAGAAGAAAAAGAACATACTGTTTGTCCTGATCTGCGCTTTGATACGGCTTTTTTACCGCAAGCCGGAATTTGTCGGGACGGAGAACCTGCCCGGCGAACCCTGCGTCATTGTGGGCAATCACACGCAGATGAACGGTCCGATCATCTCCGAGCTCTATTTCCCGGGGAAAAACAGCATCTGGTGCGCGGGGCAGATGATGCACTGGGGCGAGGTGGCGGAGTATGCCTTTACGGACTTCTGGTCGTTCAAGCCGAAGATTTTTCACCCGTTTTTCCGGCTGCTGTCCTGGATCATCACGCCGCTGGCCGTGCTGATCTTCAACAACGCCTCCACCGTGCCGGTCTATCACGACACGCGTCTGATCACGACCTTCCGCCGCTCGATCGAGCTGTTGCAGGAGGGGCGTAGCATGATCATTTTTCCGGAGTGGAACAAGCGCTATAACAACATCCTGTATGATTTTCAGGACAAATTCGTCGATCTCGCGCGGTTTTATTACAGGAAGACGAAGCAGGCGCTGCTCTTCGTCCCGGTCTACAACGCGCCG
>JAFSWC010000039.1 GCA_017444665.1 Oscillospiraceae bacterium | reverse complement strand
TGGCCGTTGCCGTAGTCGCCGCGGATGCAGGCGAGGGCAGCTCTCATGTTTCTGGTAACGCCGCCGGAGACTTCCTCCAGGGCCTCGTCGGCCAGAACTTCAACTTTCTTTTCTTCGCTCATGTTCGTATCTCCTTTTTTATTATTCTCCTCCCGTCAGCCCGGCAAGCGGTGCGGCGGGAAGGGTTTTACAATGTGTGTGGGGAAAGCTTAAAGCTTTTCGGCAAAGTGAAGGGCCTTTTTAGCGGCGTCCTGCACCGCAGCGGGCGCGCCGGGCGCTTTTGTCTCATCCGTCTCCTGCGCCGGGGCGCTGTCGGCGGCCATCATGCCGCGCAGCAGCGAGCCGATCCAGGCGTTGAGATTGAAGCTGCGGATCGAATCCAGCGCTTTGCCGCCGGAGACGGCCTCGATCTCGTCGTCGCTGACGGCTTCCATCCGGGCCGCCGTCTCGAAGAGGTTGACGGGCAGATCATAGCCGATCTGCGAAGCGGCCATGGCGGCAAGCTCGGAGGGGCGGAGCGCGCTGTTTTCCTTTGCCAGCGACTCGACCTTTTCGCGATAACGCTCGCGGAGGTCAAGATCCGCTTCCAGCGCGGTCTCAAGCTTTTTGATCTCTTCGTAAGCCTTCATGTCAGTCCCCTTCCGCGGTCTTGCGCCGCTTGCTTGTCCCTTTCTGTCTGTTTATACGAACGATTTTTCGTTTGGGACGCTTTTCGACGAATTTTTTTCTTTTTTCTCGTCCGGCGTCCGGTCCCGGCCGTTCGGCCAGACAGGAGGCGGGGCTTTGTATCTCGCTTTCCGTCTGTTTATACGAACGACTTTCCGTTCGGGACGCTCTTCGACAAATTTATTTTATTCCTTTTTGCTGTCCGTGTCCAGTCTTTGTCTCTCTACCAGCTCGGCAAAAAAGCCTTTTTTCGCGATCAACTCGTCGTAAGTGCCGTCTTCGATGATGCGGCCCTTGTCCAGCACCAGGATCCGGTCGCAGTTGCGGATCGTGGAGAGGCGGTGCGCGATGACGATGCGGGTGCATTTCAGCCCGTCAAGCGCGTCGGACACCTGCTTCTGCGTCTTGTTGTCCAGCGCCGAGGTCGCTTCGTCGAACATCAGGATCTTCGGCTTGGGCGCGACGGCTCGCGCGATCATCAGGCGCTGCTTCTGGCCGCCGGAGATGCCGCCCTGGCCTTCGGAGATGATGGTCTGCATGCCCATCGGCATGGCGCGGATGCTGTCGGCGATGCCGGCCATTTCCGCGGCCTCCCACGCCTCGTCGAGCGTAAGCTGCGGCGCGGAGATGACGATGTTGGAATAGATGTCGTCCTGGAACAGGGTGCCGTCCTGGGTCACCGCGCCGATCCGGCGGCGCAGCGAGCGCAGATCAAGCTTGGACATATCCTTGCCGTCGTAATAGATCGCGCCCTTTTCCGGCGTTTCAAAGCCCAGCAGCAGGCGCATCAGCGTGGATTTGCCGCAGCCCGTGGTGCCGACGATGGCGATGTATTCGCCGGCCTTGATCTTCAGGCTCATCCCGTCGACGACGTAGGGCATGTTGTCCGTATAGCGGAAGTAGACGTTGGACAGCTCGATGCTGCCCTTGAGCGAGGTGACCATCGTCTTGTTTTCGGTGGTCTCGGGCTCGGTTTTCAGGATCGGCTCCGCCATCTCGAGGATCGGGCGGATGCGCGCCACGGACAGGGCCACGCCCGTCAGCGAGGCAAAGGCGCCGGCCACCAGACCGTAGGCGGCGTTGAAGGCGATATACTCCGAGGGCGTGACGCCGGTTTTGACCGCGATGTAATACATCAGGATCGTTCCGGCCAGTGAGATCGCCGTGGTGATCGCGCCGTTTGCCTTCAGCAGGAGCGGCGGATTGTAGGCCAGCTCGGCCAGATCGGTATAGGCGCCGGCCCAGCGGGCGAAGGCGCGCTTTTCCGCGCCGGCCAGCTTGATTTTCTGCACGCCGGAGATCAGCGCATAGCTGATGCCGTTTTCCTTGGCGCCCTTCTCCATCATCTGGCGGCTGATCTTCATCTGCCGGAAGGAGGAGAGCAGGCTGAAGCCGAGACTGACCGCGATGATGCCCAGCGAGGGCAGCACCAGCGCCGGCGCGAAGTTGAAGATCTGCGGGATGTACAGCAGCGACGAGAGCGACGTCAGTCCCAGCGAGAACACGGTGCCCAGCAGCAGGCTGCACAGCTGGTTGACCGCGTCGGCGCGGCTGGAAAGTTCACCGGAGGCGTACTTGCGGAAGAAGTTTGCCGGCAGGTTCATCAGACGCATCATCATTGCGGCCTCCACGCTGAGGGAGGTCTTGATCTCGACGCGGCTCATCATCAGCTCGCGCACGGTGCCGATCAGCTGGGACGACACGATGGCGCAGACCATGAACACCGCCGTACCGGCGAGCAGGCCCGTGCTGCCGCTGTCCAGCACAAAGCCCGTCAGCAGGCGGGTGATGCGCAGCATCGGGATGCCGAAGAGCGTGACAAGCAGCGTCAGCGCGATCAGCAGCACGAAGTCGCCCGTGCTCAGACAGTTTTTCATGTAAAGGAGCAAGTCGGGGATCCCCAGCTTTTTCAGCGGCAGAGGCCGGTAAAAGCAGATGGCGTCGGAGTTGAAGCGCTCGGCCTGCGCGGCGTTGACCGTGGTCTTTTCGCCGGTGACGGGGTCGTTGAAATAATAGCCCGCAAAGGGTTTGGGCAGCAGGGCGACGGGGGTGCCGTCGGTCTTGAGAAAGGCGAGCATCGGCCCGAAGGCGTCCTTCTGCCAGCCCTTTTCCAGCTTGACGCTGCGGCGCATCAGCCCGTGGGGACGCAGGCAGTATTCCATCTGCTCGTCCATGTCGGAAATGCTGTCGGGGATCTCCTGGCTTTTATAATGGTAGTATTTCAGGATCTCGTCGATCGCGGCCTTCGTCACGATCCGGTCGTCGAGCACGCCGATGCCGGATTTGCCGAGCACTGTGGCCGCCATGCGCAGAATGGAGTCTTCAAAGAGTTCCTGATCGCTTGCTTTGCGTTGTCTTATCTGTTCGTCAAACCAACCCATGACTCCACCCCCTTAATCGCTGGATATGAGCTCTGTATAAAAGCCGCCTTTGGCATAGAGCTCGTCGTGCGTGCCGCGCTCGACCACCACGCCCTTGTCGAGCACGATGATCTCGTCGCAGTCGCGGATGGTGGAAAGCCGGTGGGCGATGACGATGCAGGTGATGCCGCGGTCCTTGACGGCCTTGACCAGCTCGTACTCGGTCTTGGCGTCAAGCGCGCTTGTGGCCTCGTCCATGATGATGATCGAGGGGTCCTGCGCCAGCACGCGCGCGATCTCGATGCGCTGCCGCTGGCCGCCGGAGAGGTCCTTGCCGCCCTCGGTAAGACGGCTGTAGAAGCCGCCCTCGCGGGCCATGATATCGTCATAGATCTGGGCGTCGCGCGCGGCGAGGATCATTTCAAAGTCCTCGATCGACTCGTCCCACATCTTGATGTTGTTGGCGATGGTGTCCTCGAAGAGCACGATCTCCTGGTCCACAACGGCGACCGAGCCGGTAAACACGCTGCGGTCGATCTCGCTGATGGGCTTGCCGTCGAACAAAATCTCGCCGCTCCAGGGCTGGTAGAGCCCGGAGATCAGCTTGCTGAGCGTGGACTTGCCGCAGCCGGAGGTGCCCACGAAGGCGACGCGGCTGCCGGGCTTCATGCTCATCGAGAAATTCTGGATCAGGGGCTTGCCCAGACGGGAATAGCCGAAGCTGACGTCCTTGATGTCGATCTGGCCGGAGAGCTTGGAATAGTCCGCGTCCTCCTCCAGCGGCAGCTCGGCAAAGGCCGAGTCGGTGGGGTACTCCATCACGTCCTCGACGCGCTCCATCTCGGTGCGCATCTCCTGGATCATCTGTCCGGCGGAGATCAGCGTCGTGGCGGGGGCCATGAACGAGGAAAGAAAGCCCTGGAAGAGCAGGACTTTACCGAGCGTAAACGAGCCCTGCATCGAAAGCCACACGCCCAGGATCAGCACCGCGGCGTCCGCCAGCGTGGTCAGCAGCCCGGGGATCAGCCCGAGATACTGGTTGAGCTTGGCGTACTTGACGCTCTGTGCGTTGACGGAGGCCTGATAGCCGGACCATTTCTGGAAATAGCCGTTTTCGGCGCCGCTGGCCTTGATGGTCTCGACCATCTGGATGCCGGAGACCGTGGCGGCGACCAGCTTGCCGCTGTCGCGCATCTGCACGCGCGTGATGTTCACGCGCTTGGCGGAGATCAGCTGGCTCATCAGCAGGTTTAAGATGATGGTCACGATGCCGACGAGCGTCAGCATCACGCTGTAGCGCAGCATGACGATCAGATAGAAGAACATCATGATCGTGTTGAGCAGCAGCGGCGCAAAGGTGTTGACCAGCGTCGAGGCGATCGAGGCGTTGGTGCCCTGGCGCTGCAGGATATCGCCGGCCATGCGCTGGGTGAAGAACTCCAGCGGCATCCGCAGGACCTTCCACATAAAGGTGCTGCTGCCGACGAGCGCCATCTTGCCGTTGATCTTCAGCTCGTAAACGGCCTGGATCCAGGCGATGACCACCTGGGCGGCGGCCATCAGCGCCATCAGCGTGAGGAAAGGCATCAGCAGCTCGCGGTTTTCGCCGGTGAGCAGCCGGTCCATAAAGAAGCGGGAGAAAATGGGATTGATAATGCCGAAGAGATAGCCGATGACGGACGAGAGCATCACGAAGGCCACCGCCACGCCCGCGCCCGTCAGACGCTTGCGCGCAAAGGCGAGCGTGCTCTTGGGCTTGCCGCCGGGCTGAAAGTCCGGCCCCGGGGTGATCTGCAGGCAGATGCCGGTGAAGGCCTTGTCAAATTCCTCCATCGAGACCCTGACCTCGCCCCGCGCGGGGTCGTTGAGGTATGCCCATTCGCCCTTGAAGCCGTCAAGCACCACGAAGTGGTTGAAGTTCCAGTGGATGATGCAGGGATAGGACATGTCCTTTTTCAGCGCGCTGACCTCGCAGCGGAAGCCCTGCGCCTCAAAGCCGTAGCTGCGCGCCGCGACAAGGACGTTTTTGGCGTTGGAGCCGTCGCGGGACACGCCGCAGTCGAGACGCACCTGCTCAAGCGGGACCCACTTGCCGTAATAGGCCATGACCATGGCCAGCGAGGCGGCGCCGCATTCGAGCGTCTCCATCTGCATAACGACCGGTACTTTGGCTCTGCCTCTGCGCACCGGCTGTTTGACTGTCTTTTTTTCCATCTGCATCCGCCCTCAGTTGAACAGCAGACGCAGCACCTGCGTCCGGCGGAAAACGACGCGGCCCTGGTACAGCCCGTCGTTCAAATCCACGGCGGCAGTCGCAAAGACGTTGCCGTCCTCCAGATAGCCGACGCTGGCGATGGGATATTCGTTTTCCCCGATGGTGATCATCATCCCGGTCTCGACGTTTTTGGCAACCTGGGCGTCGTCAAAGATCATGACCGCCTCGCCGTCGCGCACATCCGCGACGCCGGGGGCGAAGCTGTCGATCTGGGCGGCGGCGCTCCATACCAGCATGCCGGCCAGCAGCACGATCACCGCGATCAGCACCACCCAGACGGAGGGGTTCGTGACGCGCATATAATCGCTGAGCTGCTCGGGGGACTGGATGTGGTCCACGCTCTCTTTGCGAAACAGAGACGATTGTTCGTTGTCCATGCTCTTCTCCTCTCGGCGGAACGTCTCCGCCCGATAGCGGGGGGGCGGCAAGCCCTTGGCCGCCGCTTTTCATATGCTCCCCCAGTATGTCTATTAGAGTATAACGCAAATCCCTGCCGAAAATCAACAAAATATCTTGAAAAAAACCGTCCGGTACGGGGCTTCCTCTGCCCTCTTTGCGCGTTTTTTCCGCCGAAAAGGCGCGGAGACATCCCATCTTTCCCCTTTTCCCGCCGAATTTGCCTTTTTTGCGGGAATTTGGAGACTATGCGGATTCGCTCTTGTTTTTTTGCCGCAAAAAAGATAAGATGGATACGATCCCCGCGAAGAGGCGCCGTCGTCCTCTTTTAAAGGGTCCCTGCCGTCCCGCGGGGCGGTTTTCAAAAGACGAAACGACATATTATTATTCAAACATGAAAAAGGGGAACGCACCATGCTGAACATCAACAAGAAGGAAGAAAACGGAGCTCTCGCCATCGCGCTGGAGGGGCGGCTTGACACAACGTCCGCGCCGCAGCTGGAGGCTGAACTGAAGGGCGCGCTGGACGGCGTCAGTTCGCTCACGCTCGATCTCGAAGGGCTGGAGTACATTTCCTCGGCCGGTCTGCGCGTGCTGCTCTCCGCCCAGAAGCTTATGAACAAGCAGGGCGAGATGACGATCACGCATGTCAACGACGTTATCATGGAGATCTTTGAGGTGACCGGCTTTACCGACATTCTGACCATCAAGTGATCGGAGGCTGACATGCCCGAAAAAACTGTGCGTGAAATGACAAGTCGGGAACGGGCCCACTTCTCGCTGGCCGCAAAGGTCTTCCATGCGAGTCTGATGGGGTCTGTCGTTCTCGGTCTGGTCGCCATGCTGATCGGTTTGGGGCTGTACGTCTACGCGCTTGTCGGCCAGTATATCGGCGAGGCCTTCGGGCTGTCGCGGAGTACGGCGCTTGTCGTGCGCGAAGTCGTGGACACCGACCGGATGGTCGACGACGTCATGACGCTTTTCCGCTCGCTGTCGGACGAGGAGCGCGCGCTGACCGGCACGCCGGCCTATCGCGAGCGCTTCGCCCACCTGACGGAGAGCGAGGATTATCGCACGCTGGTCTCGATTTTGAAGGTGTTTCGCGATTCGAGCAACGTGGAAGACGTGTATCTCGCCGTCTTTGACCGCGAGAGCGGCGCGCTGATCTACGTCTGCGACCCGGAGGAGCGCGAGGATTATGTCTGCATGCCCGGCGACTGGGAGACGGCGGAGAAGCGCGAGATGGAAAAGTTCCTGACCTGGGACGGCAGCGGCAAGCTCTACGACATCTCCCGGACCGAAAAATACGGCTGGCTGTGCACGGCCGGCGTCCCGATCCATGGCGCGGACGGGGCGGTGCGCGGCTTTCTTCTGTCGGACGTTTCCCTTGCCAACGTGACGGACGGGATGCACGGCTTCGTGCTGCAGTATGTGCTGGCGCTGCTTGTTGTGATCGTGCTGATCGGCTATCTGGTCACGCAGCACATGAAGCGCACGCTGGTGCGGCCGATCAACGAGATCGCCGACGCGGCGCAGCGCTATGCCGCGGACAGACGCAGCGGCGTCGGCGGCACCGATCATTTCTCGCTTTTGAACATCCGCACCGGCGACGAGGTGGAAAACCTGAGCCTGGTGATGGCGGATATGGAGCGCGACCTTGCGGAATACGAGGAAAACCTGACCGCCATCACGGCCGAAAAAGAGCGCATGAACGTCGAGCTGGGACTTGCCAACCGCATCCAGACCGACATGCTGCCGAATATTTTCCCGCCCTTCCCGGACCGGACGGAGATGGACATCTTCGCCAGCATGGACCCGGCCAAGGAGGTCGGCGGCGACTTTTACGACTTTTTCCTGATCGACGAGGATCATCTCGGCCTCGTCATGGCGGACGTGTCCGGCAAGGGCGTGCCCGCGGCGCTGTTTATGATGGCCTCGAAGATCCTGGTCAAGACCGGCGCCATGTCCGGCCGCAGCCCGCACGAGGTGCTCGAGACGGTCAACGCCCAGATCTGCGGCAACAACCGCGAGGAGATGTTCGTCACGGTGTGGCTGGGCGTGCTCGATCTGAAGACCGGCGTGCTGACCGCGTCCAACGCCGGACACGAATATCCGATTTTGAAGCAGCCGGACGGCGATTATGAGATCGTCCGGGACAAGCACGGCCTTGTGATCGGCGGGATGGAGGGCGTCCGTTACCGCGATTACGAGCTGCAGCTGCAGCCCGGGGCCAAGCTGTTTCTGTATACCGACGGACTGCCGGAGGCGACCGACGAAAAGGGCGAGTTGTTCGGCATGGAGCGGACGGCGGCGGTGCTCAACCGTTTTTGTGACGAGCCGCCGCAGGCGCTTCTCGGCCGCGTGCACGAGGCTGTGGACGCCTTCGTCGGAAACGCGCCGCAGTTTGACGATCTGACCATGCTTTGCCTGCATTATATCGGCACCCCGACAAAGGAGGGCTCCCCCGTGAAAAAACTGGAACTGGACGCCGCCGTTGACAGCATCGAAGTCATCACCGACTTCGTCAACGCCGAGCTGGAGGCGATGGACTGCCCCATGAAGGCGCAGATGCAGATCGACGTCGCCATAGACGAGGTGTTTGCCAACATCGCAAACTATTCCGGCAGCACCCGTGCGACCGTTTTCTTCGAAGCGCAGGACGAGCCGCGCGGCGCCGTGATCACCTTTGTCGACCGCGGCATGCCCTTCAACCCGCTGGAGAACAAGGATCCCGACACCTCGCTGAGCGCCGAGGAGCGGCAGATCGGCGGGCTGGGCATCTTCCTGGTGAAAAAGACCATGGACGAGATGCGCTATGAGCGCCGCGGAGACGAAAACGTGCTTCGCATCACCAAGCTTTTTTAAGACGCGCCGCCTTCCCCCGCGGCGGGGATCGCGGCAAAAGGAGTTTTTGTAAATGGAAAACGTCGCCTGGAACAAGACGGAAAACACGCTGGTGATCTCTCTGCGCGGCCATATCGATTCGGCCAACGCCGCCGAGGTCGAGGCGGAGATCGGCCGGATCCGGGAAGAGAACGGCTCGGACGCGGTCGTCGTCGACTGCGCGGAGCTGGCGTATATCTCCTCGGCGGGGCTGCGCATCCTGCTGCGGCTGAAAAAGGCCGTTTCGGACATGCGGGTGGAAAACGTCTCGGCCGAGATCTACGAGATCTTCGAGATGACGGGCTTTACCGAGATGATGGAGATCCGCAAGGCCTACCGCACGCTCAGCGTCGAGGGCTGCGAGGTCATCGGCCAGGGCGCGAACGGCAAGGTCTACCGCATCGACCCCGACACGATCGTCAAGGTCTATTACAACCCCGACTCCCTGCCCGAGATCCAGCGCGAGCGCGAGCTTGCGCGCGCCGCTTTCGTCCTCGGCATCCCCACGGCGATCCCCTATGACATCGTGCGCGTCGAGGGCGGCTACGGCTCGGTGTTCGAGCTCTTAAACGCCAAGAGCCTTGCCCAGCTGATCGCCGGCGGCATGTCGGTGGACGAGGCGGCCGGGATCAGCATCGAGCTGCTCAAGCAGATCCACGCCACCGTCGTCAAGCCCGGCACGATGCCTGACATGAAGGCCGTGGCGCTCGACTGGGCCGATTTCCTCAAGGACTATCTGCCGGCGGAGCAGCAGAAAAAGCTGCACGCCCTTGTCGCCGCCGTGCCGGAGGACGAGCACATGCTGCACGGCGACTATCATCTGAAAAACGTTATGCTGCAAAACGGCGAGACGCTGCTGATCGACATGGACACGCTCTGCCACGGCCACCCGATCTTTGAGCTGGCCAGCATGTTCAACGCCTATTGCGGCTACAGCGAGCTGGACCACTCCATCAGCCAGTCCTTCCTGGGCATCCCGCACGAGCTGGCCGTTGAATTCTGGAAAAAGTCGCTCAGCCTCTATCTCGGCACCGACGACGAGGCAGCCTGCCGCGCCGTGGAGGACAAGGCCTGCGTCATCGGCTATACGCGCATCATGCGCCGCCGCATCCGCCGCGACGGCTTTTCCACCGACGAGGGCCGCCGGGAGATCGAAAACTGCGCCGCCCATCTGGCGGATCTGCTCGGCCGGGTCGACACGCTGCTGTTCTGACCCGCCTTTCCGAAGGGATGATCGGTTTGAAGTTCAACACCCGCAGCAAAAAGCCAAAGATATACAGCGTCGCCGCCGCTACCGCGGCGGCGCTTTTGGCGCTGCTCGTCCTGCGGCTGCGCGGCGGCGCCGTGATGGTCTGGGACAACTTTGTCCTGGCCGTCTATTTCGGCACCGTGGTGGTGTGTCTTGCCGTCGCCTTCTTCCGGCAGCTGCAGTACAACCCCTATTCCTACAACACGATCCTCTACCCGGGCTTCGCCCTCTTTGCGCTTTCGCTGTTCGGCACGCACGTCTTCGCCGCGGTGCAGGCCTTCCGCGATCCGGCAGGCTTCCGCGCGCTGCAGATGCTCTTTACGCTGCTGCACTCGGCAAAAAACTATATGCTGCTGACCTCGCCGTTTCTCACGCTTTTCGCCGCGGCGCTGTTCGTGTCCAACCTTGCGCTGATCCGGCGCGAGGGGCGGCGCTTTGTCAACATCCTCGCCATCATCCTGGCGCTGGCCCTGGTGCTGGGCGAGGCGCTGATCGGCGTGCTGGACTATTGGAGCTCGGTCACGTCGCGCGGCGTGCTGGCGCGCAATCTCACGGTCAACCTGCTGGCCGCGTTTTACCTGTATTTCGAGTGCATGATCGTCGGCGCGATCATCGCCGACACGATCGCCGCGCGCTATCGGCCGGAGGAGGACAAGGACTTTCTGGTCGTGCTCGGCTGCGGGCTGAAAAAGGACGGCGCTCCCACGCCGCTGCTGCGCGGGCGGCTGGATCTGGCCCTTTCGTTTTACCGCGACCAGCTTGCGCACACCGGCAAAAAGGCGCGCTTTGTGGTCTCGGGCGGGCAGGGCCCCGACGAGATCAGGCCCGAGGCAGAGGCCATGCGGGAGTATCTTGTCGCACAGGGGATCTCGGGCGGCGATATCCTTGTGGAGGACCGCTCGGGCGACACGGCGGAGAACATGCGTTTTTCCAAGGCGCTGATCGACGCCGCGCAGCCAGACGCCCGGGTCGCCTTTTTTACGACGAACTATCACGTGTTCCGCGCCGGACTCAAGGCGCGGCAGGCGAAGCTGCGCGCCGTGGGCATGGGCGCGCCGACCAGGTGGTATTTCTGGCCGAACGCCGCCGTGCGCGAATTTGTCGGTCTGCTGACCGAGCACCGCGGCAAGCAGGCGCTGGTGCTGTGTACGCTGGCGGTGGCCTATGCGGTGCTGACCGTGCTGGCCTACGGCTGAAAAAGCGAAAGGACCGCCGGCCCAGACAGGGCCGGCGGTCCTTTTTTTCTGTTTTTTACTTTGCTTCCGCGGTCTCTTCCTCTTCAAGGTCCTTGACCGTCTTTCTCCCGCTCGGATCGAGCTGAGAGACCGTCACGTTCGGGAAGGGGACGTTGATATGGTTGCGATAGAAGATCTTGAGGATCTCCTTGTTCATATAGCGGCTGACGCCCTTGACGTCGGTTTCAAAGCTCTTGCAGATGACCGTCAGATCCACGCCGCTCGCCCCCAGATTCGAAACGCCGATGTAGGTCGGGCCGTCGAGGATCTTGGGGTTGTTCTCTTTGAGCGCAGGCAGCTCGCGCTCGAGCACGGCTTCGACATAGTCGATGTCCTGGCCGTATTCGATGCTGATCGTCGAGACGGCGACCGAAGCCTCCTTGGTCATGTTCAGCACGCCGGAGATGTCGCTGTTGTTGAAGATCTTGATGTTGCCGTCGACGCCCATGATCTTTGTCGTGCGCAGACCGATGTCCATGACCGTGCCGCGGTAGTTCGCGATCGTGACGATATCGCCCACGCGGAACTCTCCCTCAAAGACGATGAAGATACCGGCGAGGATATCCTTGATCAGGCTCTGCGCGCCAAGGCCGATGACCAGCGACAGGATACTGGCGCTTGCGATGAGGCCGGTGGCGTCAAGGCCCAGGAGATACAGGCAGTAGAAGATCGCGCCGATCGCCCCGCCGTATTTGACGATGGAGAGCAGCAGATGGCCGATCGTCTCGCTGCGCGTGCCGAGGATCGACGTCAGGATCCGCACCGGGACGCGGAAGAGCGCCACCGCGATGGCCGTAAAGACCAGCACCAGCGCGCAGGCGCTGAAGGCGAAGATGTTCGGGCCCTTGTCCCAGTCGCCGCTTAAGATGTACTGGATGATCGAGCCCTCGCGGAACAGCGTCCGTACGCCGAGCACAGAGATGATCACATATAAAACCAGCAGGGCGCACAGCGCGCCGATAAGCACCTGCAGCTTCTGCTCCGGGGCCTTTTCGCTCCACGGGATGTGGCTGTTGTCCCAGCGGGCGGCGGCCTTGACCGTCGAGGTGCGGCGGCCGGAGGGCAGGATCACACTGAAGATCTTGGAATCAAGACCCAGCTGCTCCTGCTCGTCGCTCATCGTCGCATAGAGCATTTCCTCCTCTTCCGTCGTCAGCGTGACCGTCAGCGACAGGATCAGGATCAGCGCAAGGCTCGTCAGGGCCGTGATCACCGAAATCGTGCCGCGCGCCTGGTACATGCCGGAGCGCGGGATCGCCGTCGCGACGTAATAGCCGTCGGAATAGCGGAAAAACTGGAAATAGCTGACGCCGTTGACGCGGGTGAAGCCGTAGTAGTCGCCGTTGGAAAACGCCTTGGGCGACACGCCCAGCTCCTCGGCGGTCAGGCCGACGCTGGATTCATACGGCGAATAGAGGCAGACGTGCTCGGGGCTTGCGTCAAAGAGGACGATAAAGCCGCCCTTGAGCATGTCGGAGGAAAAGACGTAGCTCAGCTCCGTCGAGGCCAGCAGCTTCTTCGACAGGTTGGCATCCAGCCCGAGCTGGATCATCGAACGGTGCGCCGTGATGCCCGTTCCGGCCGACGGCTCTTCCGAAAGCACGTCCTCCGCCGGGTCGCTTTCCGCCGCCGGGTCGCTATCCGCGGCGGCAGCCTCGGCCGCCTGGGCAAAGACGTCCCCGGCCTGCGCGGCGATCTCCGCCGCTTCCGCGGCGGCGGCCACGTCCGCCTCGTCCGTAAGCTGCGACACGTCCTCCAGTCCCGCGAATTCCGTCATATCCAGCGCGGAGGAGGCAAATTCATTTGCATAGTGGGAGACATACAGCGTCTCGTCCTCGTCGAAGGAGGTCGTGTAATAGGTAAAGGCGACGCCGACGTACTGCCCGCTCTCGCCGAGATCGTTCGTCATGGCCTCCTGCACATAGGCGTCGGTCTTGCCGTCGAGCACCTGCAGGAAGGGATAAGACTGGTCGGCCGGGTCATGGCTGATGGCAAAGAACCAGTTGCCCGTGTTGGTGGCGATGGTGCGGCCGTCCTCGTCGAAGACGTAGATCGACTCCAGGTCGTTTTTGTCGCACAGCTCCTGCAGCCGCGCGGAGAAGGCGACGGATTTGAGCCGGTTGCCCTCGTCGTCGGTCAAAAAGTGCTTGTTGCCGTCCTCGTCGTAATAGGAGTGGTAGCGGATCGACGGCTCGTTGAGCGCGGAGGGGTCTTCCTCCAGCAGATAGGAGATGAGCCTTGCCTTGGAGAGGAAGCGGCGGTTGTAATATTCCTTGATGATGTCGCGGTTGTACAGGCTTTCCTCATAGCGGCCGCTCACCTCGTCGAGCGCGACGACGGAGCTTTCGATGCCCTCGGAGATCTCCAGCAGCGTCTGGGTGTAGAAGGAGATGCCGAAGATCAGCAGCACGCCCAGGACCGTCAGCGGAAAGACCTTTCGGAAGATCGACCGGTCAAAGATCACCGGCGAGCCCTTTTTGCGGAGGAAGATGCGCTTGTCGGTCTCGACCTCGTGGCGGACGAAATCGTTGCGCACGATGACCGCATAGGCCAGACACAGCAGCATGACCAGGACAAAGCCGGTGTCGGACCAGAACAGCACGTATTTGTCGCTGGAAAAGATCTCTTTCGTGTCCGCCACGGCGCAGACCAGGGTGCGGCCGTCCACCGTGCGGGAGACGCAGTAGTACCGCACGCCGTTGATCGTTTCGACGCCGGCATAGCCGTCCTGCAGCGCCGCCCGGGAAAGGCCGGCCTCCAGCGCGTTCTGTCCCGTCAGGACCTCCTCGCCGTTTTGATAATACAGAAACAGTCCGTCCTCCGCGTTGACCGCGAAGAGAAAGCCGTTGTTGCCGATGGCCGTGCGGCTGAGCACGACGGAGACGTCCTTGAGCGAGTCGATCTGGATATCGAGCGTCGAGGCGTCGGCGCCCAGCACCACGGAAAACTCCGACGGGCCGAAGGCGATGCGCTCGGAATAGAAATAGAAGAAGCCGTAGCTGTTGTCCTCCGCCGCGGGCGTGACCGAACCGTCGTCGGAGCGCGTGCCTTTTCGCAGCAGCGCGACGTTCTCCGCCGTCAACAGCCCCATCTCCGCGAGGTTGGCGCCGGTATAATCCTCATACGGCGAGAGCAGGACCTTCCCCTCGTCGGACAGGATGAACAGATAATCCACGCCCGAGCGCGCGACCATGTCGGCAAAGACCTCGCTGCGCGTGGCGGAATCGGCCGTCGCCAGCGAATCGAACAGGCCGCTCTGCAGCAGCTCTTTGAGGTCGTCGAGCATGTCCTGGTTGCCGTCGTGGAAGACCCGCGTCAGCTCTTCGGCATCCTCGGCGTTCTTTTCCAGGATCGAAACCGCCTCCGAGAGCGCCTGCTCGCTGTTCTCGCGCTGCTTGGCCAGGGCGGTCTGGTGCTGCATCTGGCGCAGGAACAGCGCGATCAGCACCGCGCCGAGCACGATCAGCAGGGCGTTGAACACGACCTTGGAAAAGAAATAGATATTTGCTTTTTTCCGGATTTCTTTCTGTTCGGGCATGGCGGAACTCCTTTATTTGCACACAGGGCGGGCCAGGTCAGTTCGGAAAAGGTTTATTGATCAATTATACACCATATTTTCCGGGGAATAAATAGATTTCTTTCAAAAACGCCGATTTTTTCAGCCGTCTTTCGCGGCTTTTCCGCGGGAGAGGGCGCATCTGACGGCGGGGATGTTCAGGACGATCGTCGCCGCCGTCAGCACGAGAAGGATCATCGTGATCGGGCGGAGGAACAGCGCCGCGGCGGGATTGGGCGCGGTGGAGGCCAGGGACACGGCGCGGCGGAAGTTTGCGTCCATCATGCCGCCCAGCACCAGCCCCAGCGTAAGGGGCGCGGCGCCGTAGCCGCGGCGGCGCAGCAGAAAGCCGAGCACGCCGAAGACAAGCATGACGCCGACGTCAAACAGACGGCTCGAGCAGGCATAGGCGCCGATCACGCACAGCACCGTGACCAGCGGCAGCAGGATGCGCCGCGGAACGCGGACGACGCGGCTGATGCGCGGCGCGGCCAGCAGACCGAGCAGCAGCAGAAACACGCTGCCGAGCAGGCCCCCCGCGAGGATCGCATGGAAGCTTTCGGCGCTTCGCATCAGAAAGGTCGGCCCGGGCTGCAGCCCGTGGACGTAAAACACCGACAGGATGATCGCCGTGACCGCGTCGCCGGGCACGCCGAGCGTCAGCATCGGGATCAGCGCGCCGCCGACGCAGGCGTTGTTGGCGCTCTCCGAGGCGACCACGCCCTCGATCGCGCCCTCGCCGAAAGGGCGGGAGGGCTTTTTGACGATCCGTCTTGCCTCGCCGTAGGCCAGAAAGGCCGCGACGGGCGTGCCCGCGCCGGGCAGCGCGCCGACCAGCGTGCCGATCGAGGCGTAATACAGCGCGCGCGGCAGCTCTCTCAGCACGGTCCGCAGCGGCGGCCTTTCCCGCCCCACGCCGCCGCCCTCGCCGTCCGCGAAGCCCGCGGCCGCGGCGGAGAGCACCTCGGCAAAGCCGAACAGCCCGACCAGCGCGGGGACGGTGGGGATGCCGGCGTTCAGCCGGTCGACGCCAAAGGTCAGCCGTGGCGTGCCGACCACGCTGTCAAGCCCGATCAGCGCCAGGAACACGCCCAGCAGCGCGCTGGCAAAGCCTTTGGCAAAGCTGCCGGACGACAGGCTGCCGACGGTGGCCAGCCCGAAGAGCGCCAGCAGGAAATAGTCCATCGGCTGAAAGCGCAGCGCCAGCGCCGTGACGGGCCGGGCCAGCAGCCCCAGCGCCAGCAGCCCGAACAGGCTGCCGACGAAGGAATAGACCGCGGCATACAGCAGCGCCTTGTACGCCTCGCCGCGCCGGGCGAGCGGATAGCCGTCGAGCGCGGTGACGACGCTGGACGGCGCGCCGGGGATGTTGATCAAAATGGCCGAGACCGCGCCGGAGAACACGCCGACGACGTAAACGCCCATGATCGCGGCCAGCGCGTCGGCGGTGTCCCAGGTGTAGGTCAGCGAGACCAGCAGCGCCGTCGCCATCGAGACGGACAGCCCCGGGATCGCGCCGACAAAAAGCCCGGCCGCCGCGCCGGCCAGGCACAGCAGCACAAAGCGGAGGTCGATAAAATACGGCAGAACGCCGGAAAACAGCTCCATCTCTCCCCCTCCTTACGGCAGACGCACGCCCAGCCCCAGCGCAAAGAGCGCATAGAGCAAGAGCGGCGCGGCGAGGGCCACGGCCGCGATCGTAAGCCAGCGCCGCTCGCCGAGAAAGACCATCATCGCGCCGAGGAAAAGCGCCGTGGCCGGCACGAAGCGCAGAGCGGGCAGCAGCGCGACGTAGGCCGCCGCCGACAGCGCGACCGTAAGCGCGCGCGGCAGGCCGCGTCCTTTTTCCGCGGGGGCTTCGGCGCTGTCCGCGGCCGCAGCGCGCCATCCGGCAAAAAGCAGCGCCGCGCCCGCGAGCACGGCGAGGACGGCCAGCAGCATCGGGAACAGCCAGGGCGAGAGGATCCACGCGGTCTGCACCGCGGCGCGCCGGAAGCTGACAAGGCTGTATACGCCGAGCGAAAGCCCGGCAAGCAGGACGGCGGCGCCGTCCTGTATCGTTTTGTTTTTCAGCCCTCCGCGCACGGCTCCGACCTCCTTTGCGTTCCCTCTTTTTCCGACGGGGTCCGGGCCTTGCGCCCCGGACCCCGCCGCGCGTGTTTTTTCTTTTCCCGCCGCGCTCAGGCCGCCGGACGGGCGATGCCGAACTCCGCGGGGCTGACGGCGGTGGCCTTTGCGTCGGCCATCAGCCAGCAGACGGTGGATTCCCACTCGCGGTAAAAGGCGCGGGTCTCCTCGACCGTCCGGTATTTCTCATAGAGCTTTTCGATGCTGTTGCTGTCCATAAATTCGACGAACTCGCTGTCGCGGAATGCCTCCTCGCATGCATTTCGGAGCATGGCCTGCACGTTCTCCGGCACGCCGTCGGCGACAAGAAGGCTAAGCGGCGTGTAGGGGATCGAAAGCAGCTTTTCGCTGCCGGGCATGACCTCGACGAGCGCGGGGACGTCGGGATACTTTTCCATGCGCTCGGTGGCGCAGACGGCCAGCAGCCGCAGCTCCCCGGCTTCGATATAGTCCGCGACGGTGGAGAAGTTGGCGTTGGTGAACACGACCTGCCCGCTTATGACGGCCACGATGCCGTCCGAACCGGAGGAATACGCGGTCAGCGCGGGGGAATAGCCGAACTCGTTCATGATCAGCGCCTGCACGTGGCCCGAGCCGCCCGGCCCGGTGTAGGCCATCTGCACGGTATCGGGCGCGGCCTTGATGGCGGCAAGCAGGTCTTCGATCGTCTGATAGGGCGATTTTTTGGCCACGACGATGACCTTGACGTCGTTGGCGACGGCGTAGACGGGGTCAAAATCGTCATAGCTCATGTCGCTGATGCCCATGACGCGCTGCGTGCCCAGGCTGTCCGCCGCAAACAGGAGCACCGAGCCGTCCCGCGGCGCGTCGAGCGCCGCCCGGCAGCCGAGCGAGCCGGAGGCGCCGGGCTGGTTGTCGATGACGACGGACACGCCCAGCGCGCGGCCCAGCGCCGCGCCGAGCTTGCGGCCGACGAGGTCGGTGGTGCCGTTTGTCCCGTAGGGCACGATCATCCGCACGGTCTTGAAGGGGTATTTCCCCTCCGTCCTCTTCCCCGGCGCGCCGCAGGCGGTCAGCGCAAGGAGCATACACCCGGCAAGGACGAGCGCCGTCAGTTTTTTCAGAAAGCTTTTTCTCATAAACGGATCTCCAACTCTTCGCAAAGAGGCGCGGCGCATGGCCGCTCCCCGTATTTTTCCGGTATTACCTTACCTGTTTTCCTCCCGCTTGTCAACGAGGTTTTTCTGCTCCCGCGGCGGGGTTTTTCCCCGTTCGATTTACAAGCGCGGCAAAGTATGCTATCATAAAATGGAAAACCGGGAAATTTTTACAGACTTCCCCGAGGAGGCTGCTTCACCATGATTTTATACTTTTCGGCGACGGGCAACTGCGCCTTTGCCGCCAGACGCATCGCGGCGCGCACCGGCGACGAGGCCGTGAGCCTGCTGGAAAAATTCCGCGCAAACGACCACAGCGCGCTTCATTCGGAAAAGCCGTGGGTCGTCGTCTCGCCCGTGTACGTGGCGGAGATGCCCCGCATCGTCTCCGACTGGCTGAAGGCCACGCCGCTGACGGGCAGCCGCGACATTTTCTTCGTCTTTACCGCGGCCAGCGAGATGAGCTGCTCGGGCTATTTCGCCAAGAAGCTTGTCGAGGAAAAGGGCATGGTTTACCACGGCAGCGCCAGCGTCCGGATGCCGACGAACTATCCGATCTTCTTTACCGTCAAGGAGGACTATGAGTGCCGCCGGATCGTGGAAGAGGCGATCCCCGTGATCGACAAGGCGGCGGAGATCATCGCCCTCTGCGGGATCATTCCCGAAAAGAAGCCGGGCCGGGCCACGCTGGGCGCGACGATCCCGGTCAACGAGCTGTACTATAAATACTTTGTCAAGGCGGACGACTTTTACGCCACCGACGCGTGCGTCTCCTGCGGCAAGTGCACAAAGGTCTGTCCCTATGTCAACATCACGCTCCGGGACGGAAAGCCGGTCTGGGGCGAGCGGTGCACGCACTGCATGGCCTGTCTCTCGGCCTGCCCGAAGGAGGCCATCGAGTACGGCACGAAAACGCCCGGCAAGCGGCGCTATCATTTTCCGAAAAATCTTACGGTGCAGGAGACCTTCGGTCATCCGCAGACGAAAGGAGACAGAAAGATGAAAGTTGTTCTGGCTGGCGCCTTCGGCCACCTTGGCCTGGATATCCTGCGCGAGCTGACGGCCCGGGGCTATGAAGTCGTCGCAAACGGCCGCACGCCGCACGAGGTGCCCGGCTGCACGGGCTTTACCCCCTTTGCCGCGGACGCGCAGAAGCCCGAGACGCTGCGCGGGATGTGCGACGGGGCGGATCTTGTGATCTCCACCGTGGGGCTTACCAAGGCCAGCGCCACGGTCAGCTGCTATGACGTCGACTATCAGGGCAACATGAACATCCTGGCCGAGGCCAAGCGCGCGGGCGTCAAGAACTTTGCGTATATCTCCGTGCTCAAGGCCGACGGCAATCCCTCGGTCCCGATGCTCGACGCCAAGGCCAAATTTGAGGAAGAGCTGAAGAAGAGCGGCCTCAACTGGGTCATCTTCCGTCCGAGCGGGTATTTTTACGACATCGCCAAGGTCTTTATGCCGATGATCGAAAAGGGCAAGGTCACGCTGCTGGGCAGCGGGGACGTGCATTGCAACGTCGTCGACACGCCGGACTTCGCCCGCTTCATCGTCGATCACATGTGCGACAGCGGCAAGGTGTACAACGTCGGCGGCAAGGAGACCTGGAGCTATGAGGAGCTGGCGCGCATGTTCTTCGCCGCCGCCGGCAAGGAGCCCAACATCAGCCGCGCGCCGGCTGCGCTGTTCGACGTGCTGGCCTGGGTCAACAAGAAGAAGAAAAACGGCAAGGAAGCCATCATCCGCTTTTCCAAGTGGACGCTGACCGAGGAGATGGTCGGCGACACCGTCGTCGGCGACGCGAGCTTTGCGGAGTATATCAGAAATTGCTATAAGAAATAAAGGCACGAAAAAAGAACGAGGCCGCTGCATTTGCAGCGGCCTCGGTTTTGTTTGTTGAGGGCTTTGCTGAACAAAACGCCTTTTTTCTGTCATTCTTCAGGAGCGGCGCGGCGAAGGATCTGTCTCGAAAAGATCCTTCGCTGCGCTCAGGATGACAGGCCGTTTTTTCTCCGCGGCCGTTGTGCGTCAGCCGGTCGGAAGAGAGTCCCCGCCTGAGTCGCCCGCGGGATCGGCTTTGAGCATCCACTTGGCGTACAGGGTCTTGTTGCCCGTAGCGCCGGGGCCGAGCTCGCGGATCCGTGTGGAGGCCTTGAAGGTTGCGCTGGTGTACCAGCCCAGGAAGACACAGCCCTCCTTCTCCGGCACGGGCAGCACATAGCTCTCCTCGATCGTATAGCTCGTCTTGCCGGGCACCCGCGCCCCGGCCACGTTTTTGTACGTGATCGTGTACGCCGTCGGTTCCCAAACCGCGTACAGCGTCACCGTACCGTTCGCATCCGCCAGGTTGCCGACCTTGGCCTTGTTGCCGTAGAGCGTTCCGTCTTCCGTCATCCAGCCCTTGAAGGTATAGCCTGCGCACTTGAAGGCGTTCTTCGTCAGCGTGTAGACCGTGCCGTTGGTGCGCTTGGTCAGGCTCTTCATCGTGCCCTTCACGGGGCTCAGCAGCCCTTTGCCGCTGATATCGACGCTGTTCGGGTCAAAGCGGATGGTATAGGTCACCTTTCCGCTCCATTTGGCATACAGCGTCTTGTTGCCCGTACTGCCTTTCCGAATGACATACTGTTCATTCTCGTCTTGCTCAACGGGCTTTTTGAACTTGGCGTCGTAATACCAGCCGCCAAATTCGCTGCCGGGACGCGTCGGATCATTCAGGACCCATTCGTCGCTTTCCACCGTATAGGTCGTGATGTTCGGATTGCCGTCGAAAGCGATGATGTTCTTGTACGTGATCTTATACGTCACAGGCGTCCACACCGCGTACAGCGTCGTATCCTGATCAAAGGAGACGTTCTTCTGCCTGTCCGTATAGGGCTTTCCGTTTTCCGTCACCCAGCCGTCAAACTTGTACCCCGCGCACTTGAAGGCGTTCGCCGTCAGCGTGTAGTTCTTGCCGAAGACGCACCCTTTCATCTCCTTCTTCGCTTCCGTTCCGTTGTTGGCGTCAAAGGTGATCGTATAGCTTGCCTCTTCATCCACCGTCCACTTGGCGTACAGCGTCTTGGCGCCCGTCGTGCCGGACGGGATGTACTGATTGCCTGCTGTAGTTTCATCAGGCAGAGTTCCCTCAACAGGCTTGGCGAATGCGGCGTCGTAATACCAGCCGTCAAACCTACTGCCGGAGCGCACCGGATCGGTCAGCGTGATCGCACCCTTGACCGTGTAGGTCGCGGGATTCGTGTTCCCGTCGGCCGCCACGACGTTCTTGTACGTGATCTTGTACACCGTGGGCGTCCAGACGGCGTAAAGCTTCACGGTATCGCCGTCCGCGGTCGAGAAGTTGCGGCCCTTCTGCTTGTTCTTGTATGTGGCTTCAGCGGCGTTTTCGTCCTCGCTCCAGCCCAGGAAGGTATATCCCTTGCGCGTAAAGCCGTTCGCCGTCAGCGTATAGGCCTTGCCGCAGGCGAGACTGTTCATCCCCTTCGTGCCGCCGGAGGTGGCGCCGTTGCCGTCAAAGCTGATGCTGTAGCGGTGCGCGCGCCACACGGCGTAGAGCGTGATGACCTTGCCGTTTTTGGCCGTCAGGGCCGAGATCTGCGCCGCGTCGTCATAGACGACCTTGCCCTTGGCCGCGGTCGCCCAGCCGAGGAAGTCGAAGCCGGCGCGCGTATAGCCGCAGCGCGGCAGGGTATAGGTCCCGTCGTATTCGCACCAGGCGCTTTCCTCGGACATGTCGCCCGTGCCGCCGTTGGCGTTGAACAGGATGCGGTAGCTGTTCTTGACCCACACCACGTAGAGCGTGACCGCGCCGCCGTTTTCTTCCGTCAGGTCGCTGACCGTCTGCTTGTCGGCATAGGTCGGCTCTTTCGCCTCAGGGTCCTCGGACCAGCCGACGAACTGCCAGTTGGTCTTTTTGAAAACGTTCGCCGTCAGGGCCTTGGCCTTGCCGTAGGTCATGGCCAGATCCTTCATCGTGCCCGTGCCGTTGTTTGCGTCAAAGTGCACGGTGTAGCTGTTGGCTTTCCACCGGGCGTAAAGCGTGACAACCGCGCCCTCTTCGTCGGCAAGATTGTTGACCTCCGCGCCGTCGCCATAGGCCGTGCCCTTGCCGTCGGGTCTGGTGTTCCAGCCCGTAAAGGTGTAGCCGGCGCGGGTAAAGGCGTTGGCGTTGAGCTGCGCGGCGATGCTGTAGTGCATCGGCTGCGCTTCCGTCTCGCCCTCGCCGCCGTTGGGGTCAAAGACGATCGTATAGCGCAGCAGCTCCCAGCGGGCATAGAGCGTGACGACGCGCTGCTCGTCCGCAAAGGCAATCAGGGCCTGCGCGTCCGCCGTGCCGTCAAAGGTCTCGCCCGTGCCGTCCGCGGCGGTGTTCCAGCCGGTGAAGGTGTAATAGGTGCGCGCCGGGAGACCGGGCAGCGTCACCGCGCCGTCGGCCTCCGTCAGCGAAATGTCGGCCGGCTCCGCTTCGGAGGCGCCGTTTGTGCGGAAGCTGAGCGTATAGGTAAGCTTCCAGACCGCGTACAGCGTGGCGTCGCCGTCGGCCGTGTAAGAGCCGCCGGGCAGATAGTCCGCCGTTTCGGCGTTCGCCGCGGCCGACCAGCCGAGGAAGGTGTAGTCCGGCCGCGTCGGGATCTCCGTCGGCAGCGTAAGGGGCTCGCCGTGCCGCTTCGTCTGCGGCTCCGGCGCGTTTTCGCCGCCGTTGGGCTTAAAGCGGATCACATAGGCGCCGAGGTGCAGCACCGCGGCGGAAAGCGCATCGTTGCCGCCTGCGATCTCGATCGTGTTCCACTGATCGCGCGTGCCGTCAAAGAAAACGTCCGTCAGCGCGCCGCAGCCGGAGAAGACGTCGTAGCGGATCGACTCGACGGTGAGCGGAAGCGCGACCGTCTGCAGCGACGTGCAGCCGGAAAAGGCGCCGTAATCCAGATACGTGACCCCGGAGGGGATCGTGATCCCGGTCAGCGCGGCGCAGCCGGCAAAGGCGCTGTTGCCGATCTTTTTGGTGCCGAGAGAGATCGCAAAGCTTCCGCTCTTGTCCCGGGGGCACCACAGAAGCGTGCTGCCGTCGTACACGACGCCCTCTTCGGTGCGAAAACGCGCGTTGCCCTCGGCCACGGTGACCTCCGCCAGCGCGTCGCAATTGATCAGCACACCGGCGGGCATCTTCTCAAGGCTTGACGGAAGCGACAGGGAAGCAAGCTTGTCGCAGCCGTAAAAGGCCTTTTCCGCGATCGAGCTGACGCCCTCTCTGACCGTCACGGCCGTGATCAGCTCGCGGTTCTCGTACCAGGGCGCGCCGCCGCTGGTATAAAATTTCATTTCGCCCGTGCCTTCGATGACCAGCTCGCCGTCGTCATATAGCTTCCAGGTCAGATTGATGGCGTCCGCGCCGCAGTTGCCGCGTGATACGATCTCGCGTGTAAAGTGGATCTCCGCTTCGCTCAGCGCGTCGTTGCCGTCCTCGATCGCGACAAGGGCCCACTCGTCTTCCGAGCCTTCATAGGTCACGCTTGTCAGGCCGGAAAGAAAGGCAAAAGCGGCGCGTCCGATCTTCGTCACGCCGGCGGGGATATAAACGGAGGTTATGCCGTTTGCCCCGTGCAGGGCGTCACCATGAATCTCCCTTACTCCTGCCGGGATGACAAACGCGCCGGAGAAGCCCGCCGGGACCTGGACAAGAACGGTCATGTCCGCGGTGTACAGCGCCCCCTGTTCGTCGGCCGTAAAGGCGCCGCCCGCTTCCACCGCGAAGGCGGTGAGAGAATCGCAGGCTGCAAAAGCGCCGCTTTCGATCGTCGTAACGGAGGCCGGGATCAGAACGGACGAGATCCCAACTCCGTAGAATGCCCTGTGTTTTATGGTCGTCAGCGTCGAAGGAAGCGTAAGGCCGGTAAGTCCATTGCTGCTATAAAAAGCAACCGGGCCTATCGTCGTGACGCCCTCCGGTACGCTGTACGCGCCCTGTCTGGCGTCCGGGTACTGCTCCAGCACCGTGCCGTCCTTGCTGAACACCACCCCGTCGACGCTCATGTAGCTCTGGTTGTCCGGGTCGACGTCGATGCGCTGCAGCGACTGTGTAAAGTAGAACGCAGACGCGCTTATCCAGTTCACGCTTGCGGGAATGAAGATTTCGGTGATCCCGCACGAATTGAAGGACCAGGAATTCAGAGAAGTAAGGGTATTCGGCAGCGATACGGTCGTCAGACTATTGCATCCGAAAAAGGCCTCCTCAGAGATCGAGGTGACGCCCTCTTCGAATACGGCGCGGGTTATAGCGTCTCTGTACGCATACCAGGGCGCGCCGCCACGGGTATAGTCCTGCATCCCCCCCGTGCCTTCGATGACCAGCTCGCCGTCCTCGTAAAGCGTCCAGGTCAGGTTGTCGCCCTCGGCGCCGCAGCTGCCGCTGGTCGTCACCGGGCGGGCCGGGGGCACGCCGATGGCCAGATCCTCCGCGTCGTAGAGATCAAGCAGATCCTCGTCGTAGCTGTAGTCGATCTCGTATCCGTATGCGGAGAAGGTATAGCCGCTTTCCGCGTCGCCGCCCGTCGGGACGGCAAGGAACAGCGCGTCGGGCGCGCCGATCGAGCCGTCGTCGCAGTTGGTGGCGTCGACGAGATAGTTCACGCCGTTGTCCAGCCGGACGACGTTCCACATATGCCGCCCCGCGCCGGTCCCGCCGGACATGAGGCCGCTGACGGACAGACATCTGACGCGGTTGCTTGCAAAGGCCGACAGGTCGCACAGATACTGGAAGGCTTTGGCATAGCCCTCGCAGACGACGTTGGTTGCGCTGTCGCCGTCGAACACCCAGACCAGCTGCCAGGGGTTGCCGTAGGGCACGTTTTCGCCGAGCGCGTCATAGTTGTACGAAACCAGCGCGCAGATCTCCGTGAGATAGGCAAGCAGCTTGGCCCGGTCGGCGTCGGCAGCGTGGGCTGTCACGATGCTCTTTGCGTTCGCGGCCGCCGTGTTGACGCTTTGGATCAGCTCCCGGTTCACGGCAAAGGTGTCCGACGCGTACTCCTGGGCCACGTAGAAGTAGGTAAAGAAGTCGCCCAGTTCGTTTATGCCGAGCGATGTGCCGTCATAGGTTATGTAGAAATTGAAGGCGCAGCCGCGGGTCTTGTCATACCAGAACAGCTCATAGGGGTGATCCGCCACCAGCGCCTGAATGACCTTTTCAAACGAAACCTCCTCCAGCACCGCGGCGTTCAGCGCACGGCTTGCCGTCTCGGTAATATAGCCGTCTTCCCCGAAGATCGGATCGTCTGTGAGCCCAAGCTCCTCAAGCGTCCAGGCGGTCGTTTCCAGCTCCAGCGAGGAGACGGGGACGGTAAACGCGGTCGAGGCCAGCTCGCCCCGCGCCACCAGCGCGATCTTTTCCCTCAGCGCCGCGTAAAGCTGCGCCCCCGGGCCGGACAGACGGCCGCCCGCGGTCGCCGCCGGGGCCTTTCTCCGGCCGCCTGCGCTGTGGGTGAGACTGTCAAAATAGCCCGCCAGCAGCGTGTCGCTGTCCGCAAGGCCGTCCGCCCCGCCGGTCAGCGTGCCGCCGCCCAGGCCGAGGACGACTGTCTCGGACGGCTCGTCCTCGTCGGGCTCGCTTTCGCCTTCGGAGAGCGCGTCGTCCCCGTCGTCAAGATCGCCGCCTTCGGGGAGCGCGCCGCCCTCGTCTCCGCCCTCGGGGAGGCCGTTATCGCCGGTAAGGCCGTCGCCGCCGGTGGGGTCGCCGTCGGTAAGGCTGTCGTCGCCGGGGAGATCGTCGCCGGTAAGGCTGTCGTCGCCGGGGAGATCGTCGCCGTCGGTGAGGTCGTTGTCGCCGGAGGGGTCTCCGTCGCCGTCGGTGAGGTCGCCATCCTCTCCGCCAACAACGATTTCTCCGTCCTCGCCGGGGATCGCGGCAGCGTCCTCCTGCGTCTGGGCAGACTCGTCGCCCACGTCCGCAAACGCGGCCGCGGGAAGCAGCGAAAAGCACATCACCAGGCACAAAACGACCGAAAGCAGCCGCTTGATCGTCTTCGTCAACTCCATCAGCCTCTTTTCCTTTATGTAAAGGGTGTTTTCTATATTTCTCCAATTTATTATTATACGGCGGCCGAGGCAAAAAAGCAAGAAAAAGGCCGCCGCAGAATGGGTTTTTGCCTGTAGCGGCAGCCTTTTCCGAGCCGTGCGGAGTGATCTCCGACGCGGGCAGATTCGAATCCCCTCCGGGGACTGGGCGCACCCAGGGAAGGGCTTCGCCCTTTTATGCGCCGTCGCTGCCGAACCGCTCTGCTGCGCAGATCGGTTCGCTTTATTGTACCGCGCTTCGCGCGTGAGGTCGGCAGTTCGAATACCTCATGTGCAAAAAAAAGCAGCCACCCCACAGGGGTGACTGCTTTTCTGGAGCTGCTGGGCAGATTCGAATCCCCTCCGGGGACTAGGCGCACCCAAGGAAGGGCTTTGCCCTTTTATGCGCCGTCGCTGCCGAACCGCTCTGCTGCGCAGATCGGTTCGCTTTATTGTACCGCGCTTCGCGCGTGAGGTCGGCAGTTCGAATACCTCATGTG